>NZ_JBEOPM010000006.1:0-198271 GCF_040310165.1 Shewanella sp. AC91-MNA-CIBAN-0169 | reverse complement strand
GACGAGAGATAGCAATCGAGCTAAAAGCCTAGTGGCTAGAGCGCTTCGCTGCTAGAGGCTATAAAATCTTGGTGACGAGCGGTGGCAAGCGATGACGAGAGATAACAATCGAGCTAAAAGCCTAGAGGCTAGAGCGCTTCGCTGCTAGAGGCTATAAAATCTTGGTGACGAGCGGTGGCAAGCGATGACGAGAGATAGCAATCGAGCTAAAAGCCTAGTGGCTAGAGCGCTTCGCTGCTAGAGGCTATAAAATCTTGGTGACGGGCGGTGGCAAGCGATGACGAGAGATAACAATCGAGCTAAAAGCCTAGTGGCTAGAGCGCTGCGCTGCTAGAGGCTATAAAATCTTGGTGACGGGCGGTGGCAAGCGATGACGAGAGATAACAATCGAGCCAAAAGCCTAGAGCCCTATCCGTGAGCGCAGCGTTCGCTGTTATCGCTTGTTATCGTCCTCGCAGCGAAGCTGTCCCTAGCAGGACGAAGTCCGCTCTAGAAGCGCAGCGGACTATCCGCGTAGCGGCCTAGGCCTCTAGCAGCGCGGGTAATAATCCTGCGTGAGCTAGCTGATGATGGGCAATCACCCATTTAGCTTGTGTAACAGTGTGAGGCGCAGGAATTGCCACGGTTTGCATACTGGCTGCCCGCGCGGCGATTAAGCCATTAAACGAATCTTCAATTGCGATACATTGTCCCGGTGCGATGCCCAGTCCTTTAGCACAATTTAAATATACCTCAGGATGTGGTTTACCATAATCGAGATTTTCAGCTGACTCAATCGCATCAAAATAATGGCCAATATCGAGTTTACGCAGCACGGCTTCAATAATTAATGACGATGAAGATGTGGCTAACCCTATTTTAAGCCCTAAACGTTTGCACGCCTCTAGCGACTCAATAACGCCTCGCATCGGTTCACCATTGGCTTTTATTTGGCTTACCACTTCATTAACGATGGTATTCGCTGTAGTTGTATTGTCGTAATTCGGCCAAGGAAAACGTTGGTACCAATAGCTCACAACATGATCAATACGCAAGCCTGTGGTTTGCTCTACTTCTTCAAGACTGAGGTTAAGCCCAAAGCTATTTAGCACCGTCAGCTCGGCCAACTGCCAAGCCGGTTCGGAATCGATTAAAATTCCATCCATATCAAAAATAACGGCTTTTATTTGGTTTGACACAATACTGACTCCATAAACGGCACAACGTAAAGTGTTAATTATTACGTTGTTGTTGATTAGACACAATCAAAACACACTTTTTAAAAAATATTTCATCTAAAAAAGGGGATATCTTTTTGTATATAGTTTAATCAGCGGGTGCTGTATAAGTTAATGTATTTAAATGTTTTTCCGTCTGTTTCAAACTATTGTCTAATTTTATTTTATTCAACTTAGCGCTAAATTGATTTTTAGGTTGATAAATCGCGTTGATTTCATACCTCTGAGAGTGTGAGCTGATTCATACTTTTATAAAGCTGTAGTATACTGGAGGTCGGATTTCAAGCCCGAACCAGTGGAATTATCAGCGTAACCATAGTGGCGCTGAGTTTCGCCGTTAGGCGCCAAACAAAGAGGAATGTTGCCGTGCTAGAAGCATATCGTAAACACGTCGCAGAACGTGCTGCAGAGGGCGTAGTCCCTAAGCCATTAAATGCACAACAAGTGGCTGAACTGGTTAAGTTATTTGAAACACCACCAGCAGGTGAAGAGGCGTTCATCCTCGACTTGCTCGAAAATCGTATTCCACCAGGAGTAGACGAAGCTGCTTACGTTAAAGCCGCTTTCCTTGATGCAGTCGCTAAAGGCACTGTGTCATCTCCTATCTTAAGCGCAGAACACGCTGTTAAACTGCTTGGCACCATGCAAGGCGGTTACAACATTGAGCCGCTAATTGACCAACTAGATAATGCAGCACTAGCACCTCTATCTGTTAAAGCACTTTCAAATACATTGTTGATGTTTGATTCATACCACGATGTTGTTGAAAAAATGCAAGCGGGTAATGACTTTGCTAAGCAAGTTGTCGACGCTTGGGCCAATGCTGACTGGTTCTTAAACCGTCCCAAATTGGCTGACAAAGTATCATTAACAGTGTTTAAAGTGTCTGGTGAAACCAACACTGATGACTTGTCTCCAGCGCCAGATGCATGGTCTCGTCCAGATATTCCATTACACGCATTAGCAATGCTAAAAAATGCGCGTGACGGTATTGTGCCTGATGAATCAGGTGTTGTTGGCCCAATCAAAGAAATCGAAGCGTTAAAAACTAAAGGTTTTCCTTTAGTTTACGTTGGCGATGTTGTTGGTACGGGTTCTTCACGTAAATCTGCCACTAACTCAGTGTTATGGTTTATGGGTGATGACATTCCTTTTGTGCCTAACAAGCGTGCTGGTGGCTTCTGTCTAGGTAACAAAATTGCGCCTATTTTCTTCAACACCATGGAAGATGCGGGTGCATTACCGATCGAACTCAACGTTGATCAAATGGAGACCGGTGATGTGATCGATATCTACCCTTATGAAGGTGTAGTTAAGCGTCACGGCACTGATGAAGTTATCTCTACATTTGAGCTTAAAACCGAAGTATTGTTAGATGAAGTTCGTGCTGGTGGTCGTATTCCGTTGATCATTGGTCGTGGCCTTACTGACCGTGCGCGTGAAACCTTAGGTCTTGAAGCATCGAAAGTATTCGTTCGTCCACAAGATATCGCCGCTTCTGATAAAGGCTTTACTTTAGCTCAGAAAATGGTTGGTAAAGCATGTGGCGTATCAGGTGTTCGTCCTGGTCAATACTGCGAACCTAAGATGACCTCTGTAGGTTCACAAGACACTACCGGCCCTATGACACGTGATGAGTTAAAAGACTTAGCATGTTTAGGCTTTAGTGCTGATTTAACCATGCAGTCATTCTGTCACACTGCCGCTTATCCAAAGCCAGTTGATGTAACGACTCACCACACACTACCGGATTTCATTATGAACCGTGGTGGTGTTGCTTTACGTCCAGGTGATGGGGTTATTCACTCGTGGTTAAACCGTATGTTACTACCAGATACCGTCGGTACTGGTGGTGATTCACATACTCGTTTCCCTATTGGTATTTCGTTCCCTGCCGGTTCTGGTTTAGTGGCGTTTGCTGCTGCAACAGGTGTCATGCCTCTTGATATGCCTGAATCAGTGCTAGTGCGCTTTAAAGGCGAAATGCAACCCGGTATTACCTTACGTGATTTAGTCCATGCTATCCCATTAAAAGCAATTGAAATGGGTCTGCTAACGGTTGAGAAGAAAGGCAAAATCAACGCTTTCTCTGGCCGCGTATTAGAAATCGAAGGTCTTGAAAAACTTAAAGTTGAACAAGCATTCGAATTATCTGATGCATCTGCTGAGCGTTCAGCTGCAGGTTGTAGCATTAAGCTAGACAAAGAACCAATCATTGAATATCTAACCTCTAACATCGTAATGTTAAAGTGGATGATTGCTGAAGGTTATGGCGATCGTCGTACGATTGAACGTCGTATTACTGCGATGCAAGAGTGGATTGCCAAGCCAGAGTTGATGGAAGCAGATAAAGATGCAGAATATGCTGAAATTATCGAAATCAACTTAAACGACATCAAAGAACCAATCCTTTGTGCACCAAACGATCCTGATGATGCAGTATTATTATCAAGCGTTGCACAAACTAAGATTGACGAAGTGTTTGTTGGTTCTTGTATGACTAACATCGGTCACTTCCGTGCTACCGGTAAGATGTTAGAAAAGTTTGCTACTACGCTACCAACTCGTTTATGGATTGCACCACCAACTAAGATGGACCGCGATCAATTAACTGAAGAAGGTTACTACTCAATCTTCGGCCGTGTTGGTGCTCGCATCGAGATCCCTGGTTGTTCTCTATGTATGGGTAACCAAGCACGTGTTGCAGAAGGTGCTACTGTAGTATCAACTTCTACACGTAACTTCCCTAACCGTTTAGGTACTGGCGCAAACGTATACTTAGCATCAGCTGAGTTAGCAGCAGTAGCAGCGTTATTGGGTCGTTTACCTTCAGCAGAAGAGTATCAAGAATACGCTAAAGAATTAGATGCAACAGCAGCTGATACTTACCGTTACTTGAACTTCGACCAAATCGATTCTTACACTAAGAAAGCCGACAGCGTGATTTTCCAAGCCGCGCTTTAAGCTTAAACTAGTTAACAGTTGATCAAAAATGCCAGCAGAAATGCTGGCATTTTTATTGGTTTTCGTTATGTAGGGTATTACTTTACTAGAACAAGGTTAAGCATATCTTGTCTCAATTAATCTTTATGCTTTAAGTAAATCAAAACCATTTTTTTGCACGAGATTGAGCAGTTTTAAAGCTGGCCCTTCTGGATGCCGTTTACCTTGCTCCCATTTTTGCACACTCGATACCGAGACATTAAGACCTCTAGCAAATACGGGTTGGCTAAGCCTATTGGTGATTCGGATATGTTTGATTTCTGCTGCAGATAATACGTTAACTTCAGGCAAACATAGTTCATCAAGCTCACGCATGGTGGCTGTTTTCATTACCCCTGCATCATGTAAGCTTTGTGCTGTGTTATGAAGTGATTTTAATAATCTACTCATCTCGTATTACCTCAAATAGTGCTTTGTGTTTCAATCCTTTTGCTAATTGCTTATTATCATAAGCGAGTAATTCTTTAGCCATAATCTTTAATGCAGTCTTTTCTTTCGCAGAAATATTGGCTTTTTCATTCTTGGAAAAGCCAAACATAAAAAACGATTTATCATCAACTTTAAAAGCAATAATGGTTCTAAAACCGCCACTTTTACCTTGGCCAGTACGGGCAACACGTTTTTTAATAACATTACCACCAAGTTTGGCATCTACTAGTCCATCTTCAATTTCTTGAACCGCAGTCAATAAGGCCGAATGATCTACACTTTCATCTTTAGCCCAAGATGCAAAGTCAGGTGTTTTGAATATTCTGCCCACTTAATATTCTTTAAGTGTATCACTGAGTCATATAGTTTATGTTAGCATTTGAGTGTTTTCTAAGCAAGAATAGGGTTGTTCATAACAAACTTGGATTTTGTCGGGTAGTAAACTTTAGGTGAGTTAAGCCTTACAATAAGTGATCGCTAACGAAGCTTTCTAAGCAGCCGTTTAGGCTTGCTCTCGAGAATTAATGATCAAAAATACTGGCGTTTTGATTACGATATTTGAATCTATGGTCCCTTGATAATATAAAATTAAGCTATCTTACTTATTGATTAAGTTGCATTACACCCAATGAATATGACCATTTTCCTCAATGCGTTTTGCTGATTTTATTAATGTATGATCGTAAAGACCATAACCGTATAAATGTTCAACTTTAAATAACCATACAGATTCTATTTCTAATAATTTTTCTGCACTAGGGCATTTTAATGCTAAGTTCCATGCACCTTCAGACTCTATCCCTTGATAACACACCCCATCCAAATGAGGATGTTTTTTAAATAAAAGCTCGCCAATCGATTGCGTGTGTATATAACCCATTGTGCTAGCTGCTTTATCTGTCAGTAGATCTGATAAGAAAGAGTCGGTATAGATATAACTAAGGTATGCTTTACTTTCATTTTGAGTCATCTCTCTTAGTGTTTTACTAACATAGTCGCTTATAACTGGACTGTGTCTAGAAGAACCCCAACGAAATACTTCTTTTATATCCCCAATGATTGCTACATGAGGACCTATATCCATTTTAGGTCTGTAAGCAGCGACTTGAACATAATCACCAACTTCAATTCTTATTTCGTCGAAAGTTGACGATATATTTTGGCTTAAATACAAAATAGGTTTTTTAGACTCGTTTAATCTGCCAGCTTGGGTTAAATCTGATGGTGGGCTGTTTAGCTCTGATATATTGTTAAACCCACTAGGATTTGCTTTCCTAGATCTAAATAATAATTTGTCAGAGGATGAAGTTAGTTTAAAATTAATAACACTATAATAATGCAGTAAAAATTCAATATTTTTCTTGATAATAACGGGATCATTTAATTCCCGTAAATTGTCACAAAAATTCTTAAGAGCAGTAATTTCCAACAAGTCATGATGTTTGATCGTCATATTTTGTTCTTCGTTAATATTCTAATTCAAAATAAAGTAGATTATCCGGTGAAAAATTATTTTTGCAATCCATTGTGAGATATTGCCACTTAAAATAGAGTCTCTGGATGGATTCTGTACTTCGATGATTGTCTTTTAAGGTTATGAGTGTTGATTTAATAATCTACATTCAACGTTGTAATGTAACCAATTGCTTGCCACAGGCTATCGTGCAGATAATTTAGCTCGACGCCGCAAAGCCTGCCAAAAAAACAGTTATGTTTCTTTCTGTGACTTATGCCAATGCTGACCAAGCAGGATTTTACTAACATTTCCTTTTGCTTGATATGATGCATAAAGGATGTACATAAAGCCAAACATGCCACCCATAATAATGCTCAAAAATCCATAAATTGCCCCTGTCAGTTTCGATTCTTCACGCCAAAACACCCATGAACATAAAATGAATAAGTGAATTAAAAAATCAGTATTAAACTGCTGGCGCCAAGGATTACCTAAAAATAAATCCCCAAAATAGATAGCGGGCCAATTAGGACCGGCTTGTACGATAGCGTAAGCCGTTATGCTCATAATTAATATCCATGATATTAACAATGCCACTCTAAAATTAGTCATCGCTTTTACTCTTTGTTGTGTGTGTAAACTATATTGATATTTGCAGGTAATAAAAGCTATTACCTCGGAGGTAATGTTCATTGATTTAAATCGCGGTAACATAGTCCTATAAAACGTTAGCAAGGGTCATCATGAATAAATTTGGTCAGCAGTTACGCTTTTGGCGTACTAGTCGTCGTTTGAGCCAACTAGATTTAGCATTAGAAGCAAACGTAAGTACTAAGCATATTAGTTTTATTGAAACGGGTCGCGCCAAACCCAGTAAAGAAATGGTCATGAACTTGTGTGAAGTACTTAGTTTGCCCTTAAGAAACCGCAATGAACTGATCACGTTAGCAGGCTTTGCTGAACAATATGTACGTACGCCACTGAGCGATAATAAAAAAGTGGAAGTGGCGAGTATTCTTGAGCTTATAGTCGCCAAACATGAACCATTCCCAGCTATTGTGGTTGATTGGTACTGGAATGTCGTGATTCGCAATAAAGGCTTTGATAAATTAATTGCCTTAATGGAGGCTGAAAACCCGCAATGTATCTGGTTGGATAATATTGCTCACTGGCTAATGCACCCTAATGGTTTACGTCATGTGATGACCAACTGGCAGGAAGTGGCTAAAACAACTTTGCAACGCTTGAATCTGGAGAATCAATACGCCCCTAAACGTCATGATGAATTGATCCAATCTTTATATCAATATCCTGGCGTAGCGAATTTATTAGCGGATAAAACACTTATCGTGTCGACTGAACCTTTTATCTATTTAGACATAGTGGTCTCTGGTAAAACGCTGCGCTTTTTAACTACATTGACTTCATTTGGTACGCCGTTAGACATAACAGCCTCGGAATTGTTGATGGAGCATTACTATCCTGCAAATGCACAAACAGAGCAATTTCTAAAAAGCCTGTAGAAGAGTCGATCGCTTGATAATGTCACTTTTTAGATTTATTTTATGAGGCTAATGCTAAATAACATCAATGGTGTGTGCAGGGCGACAATATAACAATTTATGTTCAGAGCGGGTATTCTCTCAGCCGCTACCTAGCTTTAGATATGGCCCGATGAAAAATCTCGGAAATGATGGAAATGATGGAAATGATAGTTGAAATAAATCATCTGGGATAACGATGTGAGTTTAATAATGTTGATATTCATTTACACATCATCTGCAAGTAATTGATACTATTAAGCTTAATGGTGTTGAAGACTCTTTACAACAGAATGTGTCAGCCTGGCAGACCTTTAACGTACATCCTTGTGCTTCAAGGCATTCTAGTTATCAGATTCAGGCTATCTATTACTGTAAAAAAGTCGTTATTTATTGTCCTGTCATCACGATATTCGTGAATCTGTACACATCAGATGTACCATCGGAAGCATTAGCATTTACACTCTTTATTGAAAAATGGGCCGAAGCCGATGACAAGCGACGTTAAATTAAATGCTGACATTTTTGGGATGTAAAATCATTTATTTGTTCTTCGAATGCCATTTCCCCGATAAGATCATAATATAAACTCCGATGGTTATTATGCCCAACATAAGACCGATAAAAGGATCTGTACTTCCGATAAGTAAAGACATACCAAATGAAACCCCAAGGCATAAGGTTACAGCACTCAGTTTTGCCTGAGTAAGCCTGTGGTTAAATTTCATTTATATCACCTCTTCCGATGAGTTTACCGATGGCAAATTTAAACATATAAAAGCGCTTTCGCACAGCATAGAATGCTTGTTCCGAGTATGGAACAATATAGTTGTACTTAAAGGATAACGTTTATAGTAATTATGATATCTATGGTTTCATCCCCATTCCTGAAGTTGATTCTAAAATAGCAGTCCAAAAAATCAATTTAACCAATTGCCAGTCGCAGGTCATCGTGTAGATAATTCAGCGAGACGCCGACTCTTGATGTAAAAATTAGCATCCATGTGGACGTATCTAAAACCTCCATGCTTTGGATACTCGCAGACTCATCTAAATCTGTGATTTTTATCTCTTCGATTAACGTTATTTATGGTTGTCAGTTATTTAAAGTTTAGAACTGATTAAACTCTTTCAGGTTTCATATTATTGAGGATGTTGAAGAAAATAGCGTGAAGCTCACATGGATGTGAGCTTAGCGTTAGAGGGGAAGGGACGCCCCATCTGAAGCGTTAGCATTTTCAAATAAGTCCGAAGAACACGAAAAAGAGGCCAAAAGCTAGAGCCATTTCCGTCGCAATTTTTCGCTGCTGTTGTTTGGTTAAATAGCGAAAATGTTGCCGGAACGGCAGGGGTGATTCAAGAGGGGATTGCTGTTGATCCCCTTTTGGCCGGTGCAGGGTGGAACCTTGCGATCTTAATTCAAACGAAGTTTGAAAAATCCGGCGTGGGCGAGGCGCTACGACCTTAGTGGCCGTATGCCATCAGGGATAAGTGCTAAGCATAACGAAACACCTGGATCCCGGCTCAAAAGCATTGCCGGGATGACGAGGTTAATGAGATTTATTTGGATTAAATTTATTGCCAGAAATGCAACTTTAGCACTTGGTTTGGTGTGGGCGAAGCGCCACGACGTTAGTGGCTGCAGGCCATTGTTAATACGAGTTAACTAAGTTCATCATTCAACAATGCCAGCAAAATAGCTGGCACTTATAGTAGAGTCATTTAACGTTTTCGAATGATAACAACATCCTTTTGATGAACGTTATTAACATTAACGACGCGATATGCCGCTGGTTTAACAACGACCACTTTAGTTACTGTCTTTTTATTAGTAGGCGCTTTTGCGTGTCCATGATGAGCACGTGGGGCACAAGCACTTAAACTGATAATTGCTAATCCGACCAATAACACTTTAATCATAGGAAATTGAATTGACTGTTTCATACACACCTCGATACGAGTGAAGACTATGACTAAGCATAATCGTTTGAGTGTCAATTGCTGATCGCGATGAGTAAAGTTATGCAAATATAGTATTGAAATCAACGTCTATCGTTAAAGCGTACCGTATTCATGAATACTTAATATTCATCGAAATCAGTGGCTCACGTGAGCCTTTCTCTGCCCGCAATCGGGCTAAATACTGTTGCCATAATTCAGTTTGATTACTGCACAAGTTATGCAGCACCTGCCAAGAATACAAGCCAGTATCATGACCATCATCAAAGGTAATTTTTACTGCATAATGGCCAACAGGTTCGAGCGCTTTGATATTTACGGCTTTCTTATGCGTCACTAATATTGGGTCGCCATGACGTTGCACTTCAGCCGATGGCGAGAAGACTCGGAGCATTTCACAACTGATGTTGTAAGTTTGGTCGTTATCAAAGGTCACTTCGAGTAACTTAGATTGACGCTTAAGCTTAATGCCGGTGACGGTAGGCGTTGATTGGGTCATGGGAATACCTATAAAAAAAAGGATTAACGCTAAATCGCAGATTATCATCATACGCGATTTTGCTGTTAATCCTATTGTTGTAACCTGCATTCGTGATGTTTATTCATAAACCAAAAAGTCACGAGACCTCCCATTAATAATAACCAAATGGGAGGGCGCTTGATTCAAATAATGGTTATAAAATAAAGCGGCTTAAATCTTCATCTTGTACCAAGGTATCAAGGTGGTCATTGACATATTCAGCGTCAATGACAAATTTAGAACCCGACTTTTCAGAAGCTTCGTATGAAATCTCTTCCATCAATTTTTCCATCACGGTATGTAAACGGCGTGCACCAATGTTTTCGGTGCGCTCATTCACTTGCCATGCCGCTTCTGCAATGCGCTCAATACCTGATTCAGTAAACTCTATGGTTACGCCTTCGGTGTTCATCAGGGCGACATGTTGCTCAGTGAGTGAGGCAAATGGCTCTGTTAGAATGCGTTTAAAATCAGCAGCGGTAAGGGCGTCTAATTCAACACGAATCGGTAAACGGCCTTGAAGCTCTGGAATTAAATCAGACGGTTTAGACATCTGGAATGCACCAGAAGCAATAAACAAAATGTGGTCGGTTTTAACCATGCCGTGTTTAGTGGAAACTGTGCAGCCTTCCACTAATGGCAGTAGGTCACGTTGTACACCTTCACGGGATACATCTGGGCCTGAGCTTTCGCCGCGCTTACAAATTTTGTCGATTTCGTCTAAAAACACAATACCATTTTGCTCAACCAGCTCGATGGCTTGTTCTTTTAAGTCTTCTTGATTGACTAGCTTTGCCGCTTCATCTTCAACCAACTGCTTGTAAGCATCTTTGATTTTAAGCTTTTTGCGTTTAGAGGTGCTTTGGCCAAGATTTTGAAATAAGCCCTGTAACTGATTGGTCATTTCTTCCATGCCTGGAGGGGCCATGATTTCAACACCGACTTGAGGCGCAGCAACATCGATCTCAATTTCTTTGTCGTCTAATTGACCTTCGCGCAGCTTTTTACGGAAAACCTGACGGGTGGTAGAGTCATCTTTTTTGTCGGTATCCCAGTCATCTTTTGGCTTAGGTAATAAGGCATCTAAAATACGCTCTTCGGCCATTTCTTCGGCGCGATGACGGCATTTTTTCATTTGCTGTTCGCGAGTCATTTTCACTGCTGAGTCGGTTAAATCACGGATGATTTGTTCCACTTCTTTACCGACATAACCCACTTCGGTAAATTTTGTCGCTTCAACTTTGATAAAAGGTGCGTTAGCCAATTTGGCTAAACGACGGGCGATCTCAGTTTTACCGACACCTGTTGGGCCAATCATTAAAATATTTTTTGGCGTGACTTCATGACGAAGTTCTGGCTCAAGTTGCATCCGGCGCCAGCGATTTCGCAATGCAACGGCTACTGAGCGTTTGGCATTTTGTTGGCCAATGATATGTGCATCTAGTTCGTGAACAATTTCACGTGGAGTCATTTCAGACATAACTGTTCCTTTATTAACGCTCGAATTAGTAGTCTAACTTTTCGATAGTTTTGAATTGGTTGGTGAATACACAAATATCGCCTGCAATCGTCAGTGATTTTTCTGCTATTTCTTCCGCGCTTAACTCAGTATTTTGCAGTAATGCTAAGGCTGATGCATGAGCATAGTTTCCGCCAGAACCAATGGCAATTAAGTCATATTCTGGCTGAACAACGTCGCCATTACCGGTAATAATTAATGATGTTTCAGTATCCGCTACGACCAGCATAGCTTCGAGCTTACGCAGCATTTTGTCGCTACGCCAATCTTTGGCAAGCTCTACGGCAGATTTTAATAAATGGCCTTGATGCATTTCGAGCTTGGTTTCAAAACGCTCAAAAAGAGTAAATGCATCGGCAGTACCGCCAGCAAAACCGGCTAAGACTTTATTGTGGTATAGGCGGCGCACTTTACGTGCATTACCTTTCATCACGGTATTGCCTAGAGACACTTGGCCATCACCAGCGATGACAACTTGATTATTGCGGCGTACGGATACGATAGTAGTCACGGTAAATCCTCTTCACTAATACATCAACGGGTCATTAGGGTGAATGCAATTGTTGATTGATAAAATGGATATGGGGACAAAATGACAGATATCAAGCGATGGACAACAAAAAGCCCTGTTGCAGAGAACAGGGCTAAAGTGATTTATACAGCAATATCAGACGAGCAGCGTTATTCCCACAACCAAATGATGCAGCCATTTAACCCTGCGTTCTGCATCTTATGGCGATTATGTTCCGCATCGCGCTTGTTCGGATAGGGTCCTAATACCACGCGATACCACACGCCATTGGTACCTTCGCTGCGGCGCACTTGTGCCTCAGCACCTTGGAAGGCAATTCTGGCCTTCATTTCATTTGCTTGCGACTCTTGCCTAAACGATCCGCATTGCATTTGATAGATGCCACTAGACACTACACCTGTTTCAGGTAAGTCTATCTCCACTTGCTTGTTTTCAAGCTCTTCCAGATAAGTCCATTCTTCCTGCGGCTTAGGTGGCAGTGCGTTAGGATCTTTTTTGACCACTTTTTTTGGCGCTTCTACGGTCGCGGTTGATAGCGTTTTCTTTTTAGGTTGTTGAGCTGGCTCAGATACGACCGATGAGTCGGAGCTGCCATTAATGGACCATAAGAAATAACCAAAACCTATGACTAAGGTGAGTATCACAAAAACAGCCAAGTAAGGAAAAGAGCGTTTAGGTGCTTTTTTTCGTTGTGGCGCACGGGCTTTTGCGCCCGCACGAGGTTTGCGATTTGCGTAGTCACGACTCATGATTACATCCGCTCTAGGGTTTCAATGCCAAGTAGCGACAAGCCCGTTTTTAAGGTTTTAGCGGTTAATTGTGCAAGCAATAAACGGCTTTGCTTTTGTGCTTCAGTTTCGGCAGCAAGCACTGGGCAAGCTTCATAAAAACTCGAAAACTCACTCGCTAGCTCATACAGGTAACCACATAATACATGCGGTAAGCCTTTGTCTGTCATGCGAGTTAACACCTCACCAAATTGTGCCAGTTTAGTGCCTAAGTCTTTTTCTTTTTCATGCTCGAGCACAATCTTAGCTTGGCTAAGATCAATATCTGTTGCACGTTTAAAAATACCAGCCACGCGGGTATAGGCATAAAGAAGATAAGGTGCAGTATTACCTTCAAAGCTAAGCATTTGCTCAAAACTGAAAATATAATCACTGGTACGGTTCTTGGACAGATCTGCATACTTAACTGAGCTGATACCGACTACGCGAGCAATTTCAGTGAGGGTAGCTTCATCCATATCTGGATTTTTACTGCGAACCAGTTCAAGAGCGCGAACATCGGCTTCGTCAAGTAAATCGACTAACTTAACCACCCCGCCTGAACGGGTTTTAAATGGACGACCATCTTCACCATTCATGGTGCCAAAGCCTGTGTGCTCTAGCGACATTTCAGGGCGAACAAATTTAGCCAGTTTGGCAAGGCTAAACACTTGCTGGAAGTGCAAGGCTTGACGTAAATCGACAAAGTACATGGCGCGATCGGCTTTTAATACGTTTGAGCGGTAACGCATGGCGGCAAGATCTGAGGTGGCGTATAAATAGCCACCATCGGCTTTTTGAATAATAACCGGTAAAGGCTCGCCTTCTTTATTACGAAACGCTTCTTGGAATACCACTTTAGCGCCATTGCTTTCGCTTAACAGGCCTTGGGTATCTAAATCTTTAACCACTTGGGCTAGGTCGGCATTATATGCGCTTTCGCCGTGAACATCTGCGCGGGTTAAGCTAACCCCTAAACGCTTATATACATCATGACAATGGCTTAATGAGATGTCGTTAAATTCGCGCCATAGCTTATTGCAGTATTCATCACCTGATTGTAACGCGACGACAAGTTGACGAGCACGAGTGGCAAATTCTGTAGACTCATCAAAACGTACTTTAGCAGCACGATAAAAACTTTCTAAGTCAGACAATTCCATTTTGGCTTGTTCGCCATTAGCTGCGCGTAACTCTTCCATTAACGCCAGCAGCATACCAAACTGAGTCCCCCAATCGCCGACGTGGTTTTGGCGAATGACCTTATGGCCCAAATACTCGAGTGCGCGCACGACGCTGTCACCAATGATGGTTGAGCGTAAGTGGCCGACGTGCATTTCTTTGGCTAAGTTTGGCGAAGAATAGTCGACAACGATAGTTTGCTTAGTCGGTAAAGCCACTCCTAAATGGTCGCTCGTCAGTGCTTGCTGTAGTTGATTAGCTAATGCATTGTCATCAATGAAAAAGTTAATAAACCCTGGTCCGGCAATTTCTACTTTGGCCACATAAGATGATGCTGGCAAGGTATCAATAATAAGCTGTGCTAATTCGCGCGGGTTCTTTTTAGCAACTTTAGTCAGCATCATTGCAAGGTTAGTCGCTAAGTCACCATGACTTTTATCTTTAGTGCGATCGACCTGAATGCGAGCTTGAAAATCAGCCGGCACAATTCCTTGCTGTTTGAAGGATTCGATGGTTTGTTCTAGTAAAGATTCAATATGTGATTTCATGGGCGTTTGCTTGCACTAATTCGTTAAATGAATGACATGACGGAACCGCATATTTTAGCCGTTTATGGGGGGTGATTGCTATCTGCTTTAACGGAAATATTGGTTTTTTTATGCTGATTATCAACCTAAGCGAAGTTTATGACAGATATAGTGTCCGTTGGCTTAGTAAAAATGCCGCTGTGTTACATTAAATCCTGTGGATCACGATCGATACTCCAACGACAACGCTTACTTTCAGGTATTTGTTCAATGAGTGCTAATACGCGTTCGAATTCGGTTTGCAAGCGCTGACGACTTTTAGCTTGCAGTATTAATTGGCGTCGATATTTTCCAGCTTTACGATCAAGTGGCGCCGGAATTGGGCCAATAATTTCAAAGTCTTTATCTTGTGGTAATAGCTCGCTGGTGCGGGCTAGAAACGCATCAGCATCTTCGGCTAAATGTGCTTCTGCTCGAATTAATACCATGTGCCAAGCGGGTGGTAATAGTGCCTGTTGGCGCTCTTTCAGCTGAGTACGAGCGAACTCACCATAACCGCGTTTCAATAAATCACGTAAAATGGGGTTATCACTTTGATGGGTTTGCAGTAGCACTTTACCGGGTTTGTCTGCACGGCCAGCACGGCCAGACACTTGGGTGTATAGCTGCCCAAAACGTTCAGGTGCGCGAAAATCTGCACTGAACAATGCGCCATCGACGTCCAATAAGCCAACAAGGGTAACATCTGGAAAGTGATGTCCTTTGGCGAGCATTTGGGTGCCGACCAAAATTTTATATTTACCCATGTAAATCCCTTTTAGCTGCTGTTCAAGGGAGCCTTTACGTCTGGTGGTGTCTCGGTCAATGCGGACAACCGGATATTTGGGAAACAGTTTAATCAATTCTTGTTCTAGCTGCTCGGTCCCCAAACCGTGGCCCATTAGCATGGTGCTACCACATTGATGGCATTGGCGCGGGATAGCGTATTGATTGCCACAGTGATGACAACAAATCTCGTTTAAGCCTTGATGGACGGTAAAAAAAGCATCGCAACGGTCGCATTCATGTAAATGACCACATTCATGACAAAGCAAGGCCGGGGCAAAGCCGCGGCGGTTGAGAAATAGCAGTACCTGATTACCCGCATCAAGGTGCATACGCATTTCATTAATTAATGATGTCGACATGCCCGCTTTTAATGGTTGCGAGGTGATATCGACAATTCCTTGCTTAACCTTTTGCGCAGCACCAGCGCGTTCACTCAGTTCCAAGTGATGATAGCGGCCAGATAGCGCATTTTGTAAGGTTTCTAATGATGGCGTCGCGGAGCCTAATACCACTTGAATATCTTCAAGATGCCCGCGCATTACTGCCAAGTCACGCGCGTGATAGCGCACACCTTCCTGTTGCTTAAAGCTGCTGTCATGCTCTTCATCGAGAATAATTAACCCTGGGTAGGCCATTGGAGTAAAGAGTGCTGAGCGAGTACCAATAATAATTGCCGCTTCACCGACACGAGCCTGACGCCAAGCTTCTAGGCGTTGGTTGTCGGTTAATCCGGAATGGATCACGGCAACATTGACTTCAAAACGGCGTTTGAAGCGATTAATGGTTTGCGGTGTTAAGCCAATTTCAGGCACGAGGATCAGTGCTTGTTTACCTTGTTTTAAAATTGTCTCAAGCAAGGTGAGGTAGACTTCGGTTTTGCCAGAGCCTGTGATCCCTTCTAATAAGGTGCAATGAAACCCTTGCTGTTGAGTGAGTACTGAAACGGCAACGGCTTGTTGTTTGTTAAGCTTATGAGGTGACTCATTCATAATAAGCTGTTGGCGCCAGCTTAAATCATGGCTGAGTACCTTTTGTTGCCGTTCAATCCATTGTTTTTGTTCTAATGCTTTTAATGCCGCTTTGCTTAATTGTTGGGTGGTGAACTCATCATGGCTGATGGGGTTTGCCAGTAATAACTCGTGCAGCTTTTTCTGTGCCGGGGCACGTTTTAATACGCTAGAATCAGCATTGCGTCCTTCGGGGCTTAAATGATATTCAACTACCGCTTGCGGCGCCGCTTCGAGGCCTTTTCTCAGTGCGACAGGCAGCGCTTGGCTGAGCATTTGTCCTTGGGTAGTAAAGTAATATCGGGCCGCCCAGAGGGTTAATTTATATAGCGAATCAGGTAACAATGGGGCATCATCTAGTACAGCTGTGACTGATTTTATTTGTTGCGGTGCTAAGTCACAGCTGTCAGTAATAGCAGTAATTAAGCCGATGAGTTGTTGAGGGCCAAAAGGGACTTTGACTCGAAGACCGATTTGTAATCCCGCTTGTTGTTCGTCTTTTACACGATAACTAAAGTTTCTGCGTAACGGGACGGGTAAGGCGACTTCAACAAACACGGGCATAAGGCTTCATCATTTTTCAATTCGATAGTGGATTGCGGATCAGTTTACCTCTAAGTGTCATCAAAGAGATAGGGCAACATATATGCGTAAAGGACTTATTGAGGTCATCATTCTAGTATTTGGATTATTGGGCTATATTGCTACGCCAATAGCTCAAGTGAATCATGTCAGTATCAATAGTCGCCAATTTGAATTGAATAATCTCCCGCAATTAAAGATCAACATCGTGGCACAAAATGATGATGCGTCGCGGTTAGGTTTTTATATTCGCCAGTTGGATGGCAGCTTGGATGGCAATAAGGTTGTGCAGCAGAAGTTAGCAGTGCAGAGTATTAATCGTTTTTTATTGCAGCTTAAGGGTACTGATATCATCAGTGATGTAAATGCACAGTTAATCGTTACCGAAGATACTGCGAAAGGAGCGGTTACGTTAGCAGTAATGGCCTTATTTGATGCCCCGTACTCAGTTAATAGTGCCACCTTAGTCTCTAATGTTGTTACGTCTCGAGTACTGCCAGTAGCAAAAGACAACACTAGTGGGAAAGCATCCAAAAAACATCAACAAGATGACAGACGTCTAGAGCAGGCATCATCAGAACCATCAGAACCATCAGAGCCATCCACAGCAGAATCCTCTCATCAGGCAATCTGTGTAATTGAGCGAGATAATAGTGATACATTATGGCGTATTGCGAACCGTTACAAAGAACAATGGCATACCAGTGTTTATGGGGCAATGTTAGCTATTTTTGAGGCTAACTTAATGGCATTTTCCAAACAGAAAATTCATTTATTATTAAAAGATGTTCCATTGCATTGCCCATCGAAGGCTATTTTAGCTGAATACAATAATAAAGCGGTAGATAGGAAAGTCTTTGAGGTCATTGAAGCAAAGCATGCGGCTAAATAAGGTTTCTGATCATAATTAGTGATAAAAAGTAGTCCTTAATCGAGTATTTACTTTGGTTTATCAGTAATTAGTTGCAGCTGTTTATGTTAGTTTATATAGTTGCCCGTGTTAATACTTATGATTTAGCTCAGGGATAAGGTTAAAAAAGTAAACAATAATAATAAATTACAGCCTGATGAGCTTTGCGTGAACATTTTATTTGTCAGTGTATACGTGTATTTAACATCATGGTTTTACAGCGTGTTTTACGCTGTGCTGAAGCGGTTTATAATCGAAAGGATTGATTTAATGAAAAGCTTTAAGGTGCTAGCAATATTAGCATTATTGGCGGTTGATAGTATTTCAACTGTGATTGCACAAGTCAGTCATATCAGTATCGATACTATTCCATTTGAAAGCGGACAATCTCCTCAGTTCACCGTGAATGTTATAACCGATCACCATGATTTATCGCGGCTGACATTTTATTTACGCCAAATTTATCAAGATAATATTGTGTTAGAAAAACTTGAGGTTGAACAGCGTGATCGTGATGTCTTTGTATTAAGTGGTACCGAAAAAATCCGCGATAAAGATGCGGCACTCATTGTTTCTGAATACCGTAATGCTAAATGGCTACAATACTCACCGGTACCTTTATTCTCTCAAGCCATTGTTCAGAGCCAATACCAGCCAGTAGCAATTAAAACGATGAAGTCAGCTTCGGTATTACCGACTTCAATGCTTACGCCTATAAGTCGTAAAGCCAGCGTTATACCTCAGGTAGCTACAACGCAAAAAAATCTGAATGATTGCCAGATCAATCAGTTACCGAATGATACTTTATGGAAAATAGCGGTTCGCTATCGTAAGCAATGGAATTCAAACATTTATGGCGCCATGCTTGCGCTTTATCAAACGAATCCCTCTGCATTCTATCAAGATAAAATTAGTCTACTGCAATTAGGCCACTCGTTACGCTGCCCATCAATGGAGACGCTTTCGCGCTATCAAAATGTCGTGGTAGATAGGGTCACATTCGACAATTTAGTCGCCAGTCAACGTGGTAATTCTCAAGGACTATTAACGCCAACATTACCTGTACCTGTTCTCGCCACTCAGTCAGTATCAATGAATGGTTCAGTGAATGATATGGACAGTAAAAAATCTGAAAGTAATGCGTTATTGGCCGCTATTCATGACACGAAAATATCGCCTCAGCCATTGCCAATCAATAATATAGCCAAGTCATCGATACCGACTTATGGGCAAGATAAAACCTGTTTAATGGATAAATTTCCTCAAGACACGTTATGGCGAGTTGCCGATCGTTATTATCGACAATGGCAAATCAGTGTATATGGTGCAATGCTGGCGATTTATGAGGCAAACCCTAATGCGTTTGCCAATGGTAAAATTTACTTATTGATGTCTGATAGCCGTTTACAGTGCCCATCAAGTGAGATGTTAAAGCAACATCAAAATTCATCTAAGGCACAAATTACCTATGAGACTCTAGAGCGCACACATCGACAATCGTAGTATCGCTTAGAAATTCTACTTGTTTGTGTATAAGAGACACTGTATTATCTTGCGCCTAAAACATATTGTTATTAACTGCATGTGGTGCTCAACTTCGGGTTGGGAGAGCGACATGGCCTTCAATTTAAGGTAGCCCAAAATGAAAACAGGTATTCACCCAAATTACGCTGAAATTACTGCAACTTGTACTTGTGGTAACATCATCAAAGTGAACTCAACTGCAGGTAAAAACCTACACTTGGACGTATGTGGTGCATGTCACCCATTCTACACTGGTACTCAGAAAGTTGTTGATACTGGTGGTCGTATTGACAAGTTCAACAAGCGTTTTGGTATGCTTGGTAAAAAGTAATTGCATTGCAATTTACTTGAATAAGGCGCCTTTGGCGCCTTTTTTGTTTTTTATATGGCAACAGCAGTATTGTGCTGTAACGAAAACTAATTTTTTAGTGGTAAACAATACAAAAAAGCACAAACCTCGCTTTATTGTTATTTAGACAAAATAAACTGCAAATATCGACGTCTATATCCGATTGTTATCGTAAATCTTGTTATTTTCCTACATTTTTAACTTATTGATTTATATATATTCATGTTCGATTAGTTATAATTATAAAACATAGCCTCTATTCTGACTCACAACACCTCCTATCACTGAGTTTTTGATGTATATAATCCCTGCATTAGCGTATTGTTATTAAAATTTTAGATGGCCTGCAAGTTCACGGTTAAAGTGAACTATGGATCATACTTTCCTTCATAGATAGCGCATTTCAGGATGTATAAAATGTCAGATATTCGTCAACAAGCTCTCGATTATCATGAATTCCCAGTACCAGGTAAAACAGCTGTTTGCCTGACAAAACCGGCTCAATCAAGCCACGATCTAGCGTTGGCCTATAGTCCTGGTGTGGCAGAGCCTGTTAGAGAGATCGCTTCTAATCCTGAAAATGCCTATCGGTATACCAATAAAGGCAATTCGGTTGCGGTTATTACCAACGGGACCGCTATTTTAGGTTTAGGCAATTTAGGACCATTAGCGTCAAAACCGGTTATGGAAGGCAAATCACTTCTGTTTAAACGTTTTGCGAATATTGATTCGATTGATATTGAAGTGAAACACCGCACAACTGAAGACTTTATTAATACTGTCGAATCGATTGCTGATACCTTTGGCGGGATTAATTTAGAAGATATTAAGGCGCCTGAATGTTTTGAAATTGAACAAGAACTGATTAAGCGATGCAATATTCCGGTATTTCATGACGATCAACACGGCACTGCTATTGTTACTGCAGCAGGCATGTTGAATGCTCTGGAAATTCAAGGTAAAAAAATTGATGATGCAATATTTGTTTGTTTAGGTGCCGGTGCTGCTGCGATTGCGTGTATGACTATGATCGTTAAATGTGGCGCATTGCGTGAAAATGTTTATATGCTAGACAGGCAAGGGGTGATTCATACGCGCCGTGAAGATCTCAATGAATATAAAGCGTTATTTGCCAACAATACCGATAAACGCACCCTACAAGATGTGATTAAAGATGCCGATGTATTTTTAGGGTTGTCGGGTGCAAATTTATTGGCTGCTGATGATATTGCGTTAATGGCACCTAACCCGGTGATCTTTGCCTGTTCAAATCCTGATCCTGAAATTAAGCCTGAATTAGCTCATAATATCCGTAAAGACTTAATTATGGGTACTGGTCGTAGTGACTATCCAAATCAAGTGAACAATGTATTGTGCTTCCCGTTTATTTTTCGAGGCGCACTCGATGTTCGCGCGGCGGTCATTAACGACGAAATGAAGCTGGCTGCTGTATATGCTATTGCTAACCTCGCTAAAGAGCCTGTGCCAGCCGAGGTGTTAGCGGCCTATCCTAACGTGTCATCATTGAGTTTTGGTTCGCAATATGTGTTGCCTAAACCTATGGACCCAAGATTACTGCCGCTGGTAGCTCGCGCAGTATCGCAAGCGGCAATCGATTCTGGGGTGGCAAAAATCACCACATTACCGACTGAATACAAAGTGTAGAAAGCAAGCATACCTAATCAGGTTTATTCATCCGAACAAGGATAATAAACCTGCTGCCGTTAATAAAAGGGGCTTTTGCCCCTTTTTTATAGGCCTAAGATAAGCGTGATTAAAAACGATTAGTGAAGTTGTAGAGCACAATCGTTATACTGGATAACATTGGAGTCATTAATAAAATAAATAAATCCAGCAGGATAGCGGATAAATGAAACTCACCAAGATCCTTACTAAAAAATTAACCAGTTTTTGGCTGCTTTCATTAGCTGCGGTGGCTTTTGTATTTTTACTGTGTGCGGTGATGGGCTTTACCCAATTGACCTACACTTTTCAGCAACAAAAAGTCGCTGAGTTAGAAACCATGTTAGCCGACGATTATCAACAACACGGTAGTCGTCAATTTTCTACCTGGTTACCCCCTCTATTGACCGCTTATAAAGCGGTTGAATTCTCTCTGTCGCAAGACAACCAATTAGTTTATCAATTTCATCGTGATCAAGCAGGTATCGTTAAAAGTAGTTTAACGCTCTATAAGAGCGAATTAAGCCATGGCCAATTATCCATGACATTAATTATGCCGCCGCCATTTTCTTTACATGATCTTGGCTGGCACGAGCTTATTATTCTGGTTATTGGTTTTATCAGCATCGGAATTTTTGTCCGTTTTGGTTATGGATGGTACTCCAGAGAGCTAGATGGCATTGAACAACTTGCTCAACGAAGCAAACTCATTTTAGAAGGACATTTAAAGCAAGCTGCCGATATGCCGACAAATGGCAAACCACGGATGATCAATCGTGCGATCAGCAAATTGCTGGCCGAGTTGGATGATGCTCATAAAGAACGTGGCCGCTTAGATCAATTTATTCGTAAAGACACTTTTCTTGATAAACAAACTCAGATTGGCAACCCGATATTCTTTCAAAATCGTCTCGACGGATTAAGCCATAATCAGAAAATGGTTGCTCATGGTGTATTAATGTTAATTGAGTTTGATGATGTTGACTTAGTGGAAGACCAATACGGTGAAAGCGGCGTTAAGGCAATGCTGTCATTAACAACGGAAGCCATTACAGCCGCACTCGTTCAATACGAGGACAGTATTTTTGCTCGCCGCAGTTACTCACAATTAGTCATCATAGTGCCACAATTATCACTGGCAGAAGCCGACCAGTTAGCGCAACGAATACTCAAAACCTGCCTTGCATTACCTTTTTATGGCATTGGTAATCCGGATAACTTTTTACACTTAGGCTGTGCTTTTTTTAACGCTGGCGATTTACAAGTTCAGCTTATTGAAGAAGCCGAAATGGCACTTCGAGCAGCACAATTACAACGTGTTAATAACTGGTTTATGTACGATAAAGGCGCGTTAGATGAGGAAATCGCTAAAGGGTCTGTGCGTTGGCGTAGTTTTATTGAAAATGCATTGGTGTCCAAACGGTTTTTTACTTTACAGCAAGCTATTATTGATAGTGATAATCAAATTATGCACTATGAAATATTCAGCCGCGCCCGTGATTTAAAAGGTAATGATGTTCGCGCGACATTGTTTATTCCCATGGCTAACAAGTGTGGATTAATGCCACAGGTTGAGAGGCAAGTGCTGGAACAAGTGCTCTTCAGGTTAATGTCTGATAATGAGTCAACTTACAGCATTAACTTAAGCCTTGATAGTTTGACCAGTAGGGCATTTGTTCGTTGGTTACAATCTACATTATTAGAGCATCGTCCTTTAGCGGCGCGACTTATTTTTGAAGTTTCTGAAGATATTATTGTCAAAAATCAGAAAAATACTTTGGTAGTTAAAACTCTCGATATGTTGAGAAAGATGGGTGCAAAATTGGCGGTAGATAATGTTGGTCAATCAGTTGTGGGTACTCATTATATCCAGGAGTATCACTTTGATTTAGTGAAATTACACCGGTCTATCGTGCGCCGAGTAGATCAACGCTCAGAAAATCAATTATTTATACGTAGTCTCATTGGTGGCCTTTATAGAGCCGAAGTGAAAGTGATTGCAGAGGGCGTTGAATGTTTAGAAGAATGGCAAACGTTAAAAATTCTTGGTGTGAGTGCAGCCCAAGGCGATTTTTTGGGGCAAAGATCTGAAGTTTAAGTCATATAATGCTATGTTTGTTTAAGTTAGATCTTGTTTATCAATAGATTGCACTCTATGTTCAATCTATATGCGCTATATTAATGAGCAGTTATAGCGTTAACGTATCAGTAACAAAGCTTCATCGTTTTAGATTTGAGCAATAATACTGAGAAATGACAATACAGCGTAATCGAATCATGTTGATGTTATATGCTTGTACATTGGCTTAAAAATGTCATTTTTACTGATATATTTATCATCAGTAATCTTAAATAATTAATATGTTAGCGAATATGGGCCACGCAATGGACAATGGTTTTTTGAGTAAACTAGCCTTTTGGCAGACATCGCAATTGATGGGTAATGTAGGTGTATTTATCGCCGGAAATTCCCTGTGGGTATGTAAGCCACAGCAAGGTCAATCAGCGCCTGTTATCAGCCAGTTTTTAGTACAAAAAAACAATTGGTCTCAAGCCTTTGAAGCATTAAAGAGTCAGTTTGGCCGAGTTCGGGTGCAATTAGTGCTGTCGCAGCAGTATTATCAATTATTACAAGTTGAAAAACCCAATGTTGAGCCTAGTGAAGTGACTCAAGCGTTGATTTGGTCTGTTAAAGACATGGTGTCAGAGCCCGTTACGAATATTCATCTAGATTATTTCGAATCCAGTTTTATTGCCAGTTCAAAAGTGAATGTGGTGGTCAGTAGTCGTCAATTTTTAATGCAATTGGCCAGTGCTTGTGATGCCAATGGATTAGATATTGTTGGGATCAGTATTGAAGAATTGGCATTAAGCCATGTCTTAGCACACGATAATATGGCACATATGTTAGTCGCTCACTTGCCGCAGCAAGAATTGTTGTTGTTAGTTGTTAAAGCGGGTGAAGTGTTAATGCAGCGTCGCGTTAGAGGATTTAACCACCTAGATAAAGCGACTTTAGAAGAATTAAAGCAAGGCTTAGCCGATAACCTCAGTTTAGAAATTCAACGTTCTATGGATTATTTTGAAAGCCAATTACGTCAAGCTCCAGTTGGGTCAATTAGTATTTTGGTTGAAGGTGATAGTTCATCATTGGCCAATCTCGTTAGTGCTAACTTTAATCAAAAAGTGGTCGCGGTTACTCACGATGGCGTATCGAATTTACTCGCGCAGTTAGCGTTGCAAGAATTAGCTCGAGGTGAAGTGTGATAAAAACCAGTGTTAATTTATATACCACAGATTTGTTGCCGAAAAAGCAAAGGCTAACCTTTGCGAGAATGATGTTGGCATTGGCTTTTTTCACTGGAGGTTGCGCTGTACTTTATGTTGTAGGGCTGTGGCATACCGATGAATTGCAAAAGTTAAATCAACAGGCAAGCAGCACAAAAAGTCGATTAACTAACCAAAAGACACAACTAGAACAACAAATTGCTTTACGTAAACCTAATGCCGATTTGGTAGCAAAGGTTGAACTTGAGCAACAACGTTTAGATCTTAAAAAACTACTAAAAGATGAACTAAGTCAGCGCAAGACCATGATAAGCCAAGGTTACTCGCCAATGTTGACCGACTTGGCTGCTGTGGCTGATAGCAATGTGTGGTTGAGTCATATTACTATTGAGCAACAAAACACTAGCGCTCAGCGAATTGAGTTTGAAGGTTATGGTCGTAACCCTCAAAGTATTCCATTGTGGATAGACAAATTAAAAACCACTTCAACGTTAAAGGGTTATGCATTTTCAGCGATGACAATGGATCGCGGTGAAGCACAGCCGTTGGCGTTTAAATTGATAAGCCAGCCCGTTGCTAAGGAGTTTGCACAATGAAGCAACAATGGCTGGTGTGGTCGTCAAAATTTAATGAGCTAAGTCCACGAGAGCGGATATTGATTACGTTAGCCTTATTCGTTGTCATTGGGATGTTGCTGTTTATGCCATTAGAGTCATTGTGGAAGCAACAGCAAAGTGTTCAGAATCAGTTAAAGGGACTCGAACAAGAAAATTCGATTTCATTACAACAAGTGGCGCTTTATGAAGAGCGTTTACAGCTCGATCCCAATCAAGATTATCAACAACGATTACAGTTGATTAATGAGCAGATGCAATTGATTGATGCTGATCTCAGCAACAAAATGGTTGATATGGTTCCTGCGGATTATATGCCGACAGTATTAGCCAACTTACTGGGCAATGTGAAGGGGGTATCGCTCATGTCGTTTGCCTCTATTGCGCCCAAAGCCTTATTGCAAGTGGGTGATGGTAGTAAAGTTAATCTTTACAGCCATGGTATTAAGTTGACGTTACAAGGCGATTACTTTTCTATTTTAGCGTTTATTAAAGCGGTGGAAAGTATGCCCGATAAATTGTATTGGAAGCGTTTAGATTACCGTGTTGAATCTCATCCCGATGCGTTAGTTGAATTAGAACTTTACACACTTAGTGTGAATAAGGACTTTATCAGTGTTGCGAAACAAGATTAATGCTATGGCGTATGCATCCAGCCTAATGATGCTATTAATGTCGGCTGCTAACGCGCAAACATTACGTGATCCAACTTTACCAGGGCAGGGCTTTGTTGCTGTGCAGGCCAAAGCTGATAATCAATCTTTGGTGTTAAACAGTATTGTTAACGGCCAGAATACTTATGCGGTTATTAATAATATTATTCTTTCGGTAGGTGATGCTATTAGCGGTAGTGGATTACGAGTATCAAAGATTAACAAGGACGATGTTACCTTGTCAGACGGAAGAAAACTTCAACTATTTCAGTCGATAACAGAGCGATAGGATAAGAATAAAAATGAATGTGATTAGATATGTTACTCCTCTGATGTCGCTGTGCTTAGTTGCTTGCCAAACGACAGATAGGCCCGACCCACAAACAGCGAAAGCGGCCTTGAATGAGTCAAGGCAACAAGCTGAGGCGAGTCAAGCCATTACGCCTCCTCCAGCGGCAATGCCTGAAGATGTTCAGCGTGAGCTTAATGGTAATAATGTGTTGAGCCAATCAGCAAGAGCATTGCCCGCCGAGCGTCGTTTTGATGTATCAGCCAATGAAGTTGACGCCAGAGTTTTTTTCCCCAGCTTAGTAAAAGACACCCCATTGAGTGTCGCGGTACATCCAGATGTACAAGGTAAAATTTCATTATCTTTAAAAGCGGTAACCTTGTCAGAAGCCATTCAAGTTGTTGAAGACATTTATGGTTACGAAGTGAATCGAGAAGGTCGTATTTTACGTGTGTTTCCGTCGGGTATGCGAACCGAAACTTTCCCTTTGAATTATATCTACATGCAACGTGAAGGGTTGTCATTAACCTCCGTTAGCTCAGGACGGATTTCAGACCAAAATAATAATTCAAGTAATGGCAGTAACAATAGTAATAGCAACAGCAGTAACAGTAGTAATAGTTCAAATAGTAACAGTAGCAATGGCAATTCGAACAGCAGTGACAATACCAATGGCACGTTTATTCGTTCAACGACCAAGACCGATTTTTGGGGTGAATTACAAGCCACATTAATGTCAATAATGGGTGAAACAGGTGGCGGGCGACAGGTTGTGGTAACCCCTCAAGCAGGGCTTGTTACCGTTCGAGCTTTCCCTGATGAGCTACGTCAAATTCGAAGTTTCTTACAAATAGCCGAAAGCCATCTACAGCGCCAAGTGATTTTGGAAGCGAAAATTATTGAAGTGACCTTATCCGATGGTTACCAGCAAGGTATTCAGTGGGAAAATGTCTTAGGTCATGCTGGCAGTACCAATGTTGATTTCAGTACCTCAGCAGGACAAGGGTTAAGTAATGCGATTACGTCTGCAATTGGCGGTGTAACCTCGATTAATTTCACCGGAAGTGATTTCAGTACCATTATTAACTTGTTAGATACCCAAGGTGATGTTGATGTACTTTCAAGCCCTCGTGTTACCGCTTCTAATAATCAAAAAGCGGTTATTAAAGTCGGCAATGACGAATACTTTGTCACCGATGTATCTTCAACGACCGTAGCGGGTACCACTCCGGTAACGACGCCGCAGGTTGAGCTGACACCATTTTTCTCAGGCATTGCCTTAGATGTAACCCCGCAGATTGATGAATATGGCAACGTAATATTGCATGTCCATCCTTCGGTGATTGACGTGACCTCACAAACCAAAGAAATTAAAATCAGTGATTCAACCTTAGAATTACCGTTAGCACAAAGTGAGATCCGTGAATCGGATACCGTTATCCGCGCCGCTTCTGGTGATGTAGTGGTGATTGGTGGCTTGATGAAGAGCGAAAATATTGAAACAGTGTCTAAAGTACCTTTATTAGGTGATATTCCTTTTCTGGGCGAAGCCTTCACCAGTCGCACTAAATCTAAAAAGAAAACTGAATTGATTATTATGTTGAAGCCAACGGTTGTGGGTGGTGACACATGGAAGGATGAATTAAAGCGTTCGCAAGATTTAATCGAACGTTGGTACCCTTCTAAATAGCGACCGTTGACGGTAGAGAATTGACGATTAAAAATAGCGGTTGAAATTGATAAGGGATAGCCAGTAATTATGTATTTGCAGCACTTTGGCTTAAGTCAATTGCCCTTTACGCTTACCCCAAATACGAGTTTCTTTTTTGGGTTGTCGCCGCATGTGGAAGCGTTGCAAGTGCTGCAAACCGCATTACAGACAGGTGAAGGTTTTATTAAAGTGACTGGTGAAGTGGGTACCGGTAAAACCTTAGTGTGTCGTAAGTTGTTGAATGACTTACCGACTCAATATCATTGCGCTTACTTACCTAACCCCTATTTGAATCCTAAAGAATTACGTTTGGCCGTAGCGGGCGAACTCGGTTTAGCGTTACCGAACAAATTAGATCAACAACAATTGACAAGGCTTATCCATGAGCGCTTGTTAGCGTTAAATCATCAGGGCTTTCACGTGGTGTTAGTGTTAGATGAAGCGCAATCATTACCGGATGACAGTATTGAGGCGTTAAGATTATTTACTAATTTAGAGACCGAAAGTCGTAAATTATTGCAAGTGGTGTTGTTTGGCCAACCAGAATTAGATGAGCGTTTAGCTCAACCCAAGTTTAGACAATTACGACAACGCATTACCTTTAGCTATGACTTACGTCCATTAACATGGGATGAGATACAAGCTTATATTGGTTACCGACTTGCTATAGCGGGTTATCAAGGACCTGAATTGTTTAATACCGCGGATATTAAACACATTGCCAAAGCTGCTCGAGGTATCCCGCGTTTAGTGAATATATTGGCGCATAAGAGCTTATTGCTATGTTATGGCCAAGGTAAAAAAAAGGTGACATCTCGCCATTGTCTAGCTGCGATAACGGATACAGAAGATATTAATTTACAACATAAAGTAGGGTTTTCCCGTGTCAGCATGCTGATAATTATGTTGCTTGTAACAGTGATGGTGGTTATTGGGTTAAATGGTGATAATTGTTGTGGTGAATGGATGACACAAATAAGCGAGATTAAATGAGTGTGATTATCAAGATGCTGAAAGATTTAGAGCAGCGTCAGCAACCAGGAACAGACAAACCACCAGTGCAACCTGCGGGTGAATTTGTACGTCCTCAAATTCAGTATCATTCAGTAGCTAAATCTCGCTCACCACTTATTAGCCTTATTGTTGTTGCCGTACTCCTGATCCCTACATTGTGGTTTGGTGTATCTATGTATCGCCAAGCCAATATTCAAATGGTCAATGAGCCAACAGCTATCAATACATCGGTTACCGAAGATATTCAGTCATCGCTGGCGAGTCAGCCACAAGATAATGTCGTTGCTGCTGAACCTAAGCTTGCTCAAGTTTCAACTGAAGCACCAACCCAAGCAGCAGCTCAAATATCAACTCAAGCATCTATTCAAGCGAGCACCCCAGAAATCACTGCTGAGATGATTGAACCAACGGATCGCATATCCGAGCTTGATCCATCCAAAGTGAGCACTGCATCAGCCGTTAATAGCGAAACCGTTAATATCTCTTCGCCATTGGAACAACAAGTTAGTGCGAAAGTAGCAGAAACCGTCAATACACAAACATTTAACCAACAAACAGTACTAGCTTCAACCGTAGACACAGAGAAGCCCAGTGGTTCGGTGGATAATAATTCACAGAATATGGCTTCGCTGATTAATACTGAATCCACTCAAGGCCAAATCGTAGCGCAAACATCTCGCTTCTTACCCGCAGAAGTGCCCGCAGAAGTATCTGCTGCAGCAAAAACTGTTGATATGAGCGTCAATGAAGTGGTGCTTTCCAAGACGCAAATGGCGCAATTACAATATCGCAAAGCGATGGATGCTGAGCAAGCGCAACGTCTGGACGATGCGGCGGGTTACTATTTAGAAGCCATTATTTTACAACCGAGTTTACATAAAGCCCGTAAGCAATTAGTCGAAATTTATTTTGCGCAAAATAATCCAACGACTGCAATGAGATTACTCGAGAGTGGAATCAGTATGTTTCCACAACAGTGGGAGTTTTATGTGATTTTGTCGCAAATTCAAACTGCAATAAAAGCTTATGATGAAGCGTTAACAACGGTGGCGATGATCCCAGATAGCTCATCGTGGGCTCGTGATAAGTGGATCGCACAAACCGATTTGGCACAAAACTCTAAAAACTTTGTTTTAGCGGAGGAGGCTTACCGAAACTTATTGGTATCTGAGTCAACTCAATCTCGCTGGTGGATGGGGTTAGGTTATGCGCTCGATTCCCAGCAAAAATATCCACAAGCCGCGCAAGCATACCGATCAGCATTAAGCTATGAAGGGCTATCAACTTCAGCTATGACATTTATTGAAAAGCGTTTAGATCAGCTAGGAGAAAACCGATGAAGCCTAAGTTAAAGATGCGGTTAGGAGATCTTCTTGTTCAAGAGCTGATTATTACTGACACCCAATTACAGCAAGCATTAGCAGAGCAGCGCAATTCAGGTAAAAAGCTCGGCCGCACCTTAATTGATTTGAACAGTATTACTGAAGACCAGTTACTTAAATTTTTATCTCATCAGCTTAATTTACCGTACCTCGATATTAGTCGTCGTCCGATTGCCGATGAAGTGGTGAATATTCTCCCCGAAGTACAAGCGAGGCGTTATCGAGCTTTAGTGGTGGAAAGTCATTCCGACCATGTATTAGTTGCTATGAGCGACCCCGCTGACTTGCAGGCTATTGATAATATTGAAGTGTTAGTTGCCCCTAAGCAGTTAATGATCGCGGTGGCACCAGAGCAACAATTACTCGACGCGTTTGACAACCTTTATCGTCGTACTGGGCAAATTGCTGAAATTGCCGGTAAGCTTGATGAAGAATATGCCGCAGATGACATGTTCGATTTGGCTAATTTGACTCAAAGCGACAGTGATAACGAAACCACCGTGGTGAAGCTATTACAATCTATTTTTGAAGATGCGGTGCAAATGCGTGCGTCAGATATTCACATTGAGCCTGGCGAGAAAGTACTGCGGATCCGTCAGCGTATCGATGGCCAATTACATGAAAACCTTCTCAGTGAAGTTAATATCGCCTCTGCTTTAGTATTACGGCTTAAGTTGATGGCTGGACTGGATATTTCAGAAAAACGTATGCCACAAGATGGCCGTTTTCATATGGAAATAAAAGGTCATAAAATCGATGTGCGGATGTCGACCATGCCGATTTATCATGGTGAGTCGGTGGTGATGCGTTTATTGGATCAGACCACAGGTTTACGTACGTTAGATGAAACCGGTATGCCACCGCATATTGTGGCGCGTATTCGTAAACAGATTAAACGCCCCCACGGTATGTTGTTAGTTACAGGGCCAACCGGTAGTGGTAAAACGACCACCCTGTACGGTATTTTAAGTGAGCTTAACACTGCCGATAGAAAGATTATCACTGTAGAAGATCCGGTTGAGTATCAATTACCGCGCATTAACCAAGTACAAGTTAACCACAAGATTGGTTTAGACTTTTCTAACGTGTTGCGTACCACGCTTCGTCAAGATCCTGACATTATCATGGTGGGAGAGATGCGTGACCAAGAAACGGTAGAAATTGGCTTACGCGGTGCATTAACCGGTCACTTTGTATTATCGACTTTGCATACTAATGATGCGGTTACCAGTGCGTTGCGATTACTTGATATGGGCGCGGCGAGTTATTTGGTTGCCAGTGCGCTGCGGGTCATTATCGCTCAACGTCTTGTTAGGCGCGTTTGTCACAATTGTGCCGTAGATTATCAACCAACCGCAGCTGAACGCAGCTGGCTTGCGAGTGTGACGAAAAAAGATATTAGCAGCGCTACGTTTAAAGTGGGTAGCGGTTGCCAAACCTGTAATGGATCGGGCTATCGTGGTCGTATCGGTATTTTTGAAATACTCGAGCTCGACGAAAATATGATTGATGCCATGCGAACGGGTAATCCGCAAGATTTTGCCCGTGCAGCGCTGCGCAGTCCTAACTTTATTCCTCTCGCGCATTCTGCGATGGAGTATTTATTCCTTGGCACCACAACACTGGAAGAGGTGTCAAAACTGGTTGAAGACGTTAGTGAGTCGAAAGTGCCGTTGTCGGAAGATATTGTTAGCCAACAAGATATTGGGTTATAACAATGCCACTATATCAATATCGAGGACGTAATTCACAAGGGCAGGCGGTCAGTGCACAGCTTGAGTCTGCTAATGAAAGCGCGGCGGCCGATGCGTTGCTTTCTCGCGGGATCATTCCACTAGAATTGCGCGAAGTGAAAACTAAGCAATCCTTTTCGATGAGCTTATTTCAAAGCAAGGTGTCGCTGGAAGAGTTACAAATTTTTAGTCGACAAATGTATTCACTGACGCGTTCAGGTATTCCTATTTTAAGGGCCATAGCGGGCTTGTCGGAAACAACCCATTCCGATCGTATGAAAAAAGCTTTGGATGATATTTCTGTTCAACTTACTTCAGGTCGACCGCTATCGTCGGCAATGAATCAACATCAGGATATATTTGATTCGTTGTTTGTCTCGATGATCCATGTTGGGGAGAATACCGGTAAGTTGGAAGATGCTTTTATCCAGTTGTCTGGTTATATCGAGCGAGAACAAGAAACTCGTCGACGGATTAAAGCCGCAATGCGCTATCCGATGTTTGTCTTGATTGCGATCACTATTGCGATGGTTATTTTGAACATTATGGTGATCCCTAAATTTGCCGATATGTTCTCTCGTTTCGGCGCTGAATTGCCATGGGCGACAAAAATTTTAATTGGCACGTCTAATCTGTTTGTTAATTTTTGGCCTCACATGATTGTGCTATTAATCGGTATCATAGTCGGGATTCGATATTGGCATCACTCTGAAAAGGGCGAGAGGCAATGGGACTTATGGAAGCTGCACATACCTGTTATTGGATCTATTATTGAGCGCTCAACCTTGTCACGTTATTGTCGCTGTTTTTCGATGATGCTCAGTGCAGGCGTTCCGATGACACAGGCATTAAGCTTGGTCGCAGATGCGGTCGATAACGCTTATATGCATGACAAAATTGTGGGTATGCGCCGTGGTATTGAATCTGGTGAGTCAATGCTAAGGGTATCAAATAGCAGCCAATTGTTTACCCCATTAGTATTGCAAATGGTTGCCGTGGGTGAAGAAACCGGTCAAATAGATCAGCTGCTCAATGATGCCGCTGATTTTTATGAAGGTGAGGTGGATTATGATTTAAAAAACCTCACTGCAAAACTCGAACCTATTTTAATCGCATTTGTTGCTGGCATTGTATTGATATTGGCACTGGGTATTTATCTACCTATGTGGGATATGCTGAATGTGGTAAAAGGCGGTTAGCAAAGAATGCAACAAAGAACGCAACAAAGAATGCAACAAAGAATGCAAACAGATCATTGGGTATCGAGATGTTGAGCCAGCAAAAAGCGGATGGCGATCTGCTTAAAGTCTATGGGCGAGTTATTGCGATTGTGGTGGTGTTAACGCTGCTGGCTATTTTTGGCGGACGTTATGTCAATACTGCCTCAAACATAGGTGGGCGTGGTTTAGAGTTTGAACATAATCGTTTTTTGAATGTCTTAGCTATGGTGCGTAGTCAGTGGTTAGCTTCTGGCCGACCTCATAAAATGCAGTTGTCCTGGCATCATATGGCATCGAATGTGACATCAAGTAAGATTAGCGATGACGATACAGTATCAAAAAATGCTCCGAGTAAGATGGATGCTATTAATACTGATGCTGATTTGGTTGGCACCGATAATTGGATTGCTATGTCTAATCAAGGTTGGCCAACCATTGACACTAATGATGTCCAAGGTTGTGAACAACTGTGGGGGCATTTATTGGCAACTAATGTTCAAGAGTTAAATATTACGGTAGATTATCAGCCTGATGAGAACATTTGCCGCTACTATTCAGGCAATACAGCCAGTTTAAGTTATCAGCTACAAACCGGTAGAGTTATTTTTTTAATGAGCGATGGATAAAGTTTGTGCCATTAGTGTTAAATTTTAAATAAGCTGCTAATATTAGTGAAGTTATAGCTTAATCAGTATTATTTCCTGTTGTAGGCGCTATAGATAAGAGTGAGTTATTATGAAATTGAAACAACAAGGTTTTTCATTGATCGAGTTGGTTATTGTTATTGTCATCCTCGGTTTATTAGCCGCTACAGCGATCCCGCGTTTTTTAAATGTGACCGATGATGCTGAAGACGCCAGTGTTGATGGTGTTGCTGGTGGTTTAGCCACAGCAGTGAGTTTTGTTCGCGCACAATGGGAAGTTGATGGTCGTCGTAACAACAGCGTTATTTTAGATGGTACTAGCGTATCACTCGATACACGTTTTGGTTTTCCAACTGGCACAACCAATACTGATGTTACCTCAATGACCAACGAAACATGTCAGGAAGTATTTGATTCAGTTTTACAAAATGCTCCTAGAAATGTACTGTTCAATCAGGATGCTCGTAATCATCGTTATACCGTAAGAATGCAAAATGGTGTCGGCGGTTCATCTACCAGTATTGATGGCCAAACTGTTACTGGTCTTGATTTGTGTGTTTATCACCAAGTGGCTACTTTAGCGCTAAATCAAACGTCGGGTGTAGCAGATCCTGCGCCTGATTTAGACACTGCGGGTGCTAACGGTGTAACATATAATGCAGGTACGGGTCAGGTCGTATCTTTTACAAACAACTAATTTGATTTACCACTGTTCGCAGTGATGTTGGTTTACCCATTTATTTTCTATAGAGGTTATTTAATATGCAAAAACAACAAGGTTTTACATTAATCGAATTAGTGGTAGTGATCATTATTCTAGGTATTTTAGCGGTTACGGCAGCACCTAAGTTTATTAACTTGCAAGGTGATGCTCGTGCTTCAGCGTTATCAGGCATGAAAGCGGCAATTCAAGGTGCAAACACCTTAGTTTATTCGAAAGCAGCATTAGCTGGTGTCGAGAAAGGCATAGATCCTACTGATGGAAAAGCTAATGTAGATATCAACGATAATGATAATGTAAATATAGTATATGGCTATATTGCAGCATCAATAGTAGATCTGGAGGCCGCATTGGATGTTACATTTGCTGCTGGTTCAGATGGCGTCGCAACAGTAACTACACCTGTTACAGTTGGTGATTGGATTATCGAAGAAAGTACAGGTAGTGTTGAAATTTGGCAAGCAGGTGCACCTGCTACTTGTTCTTTTACTTATACTCAAGCAACGGCGACATCAATTCCTGCCCTTTCTCAAGTTCCTGATGCTGACGATTGTTAATACTTGATTGTTAAGTAATAAAAGCCTGCTCATGCAGGTTTTTTTTTAAGTTAAAAAAGGATATTAATCGACTCACTTGGCTTTTCTATAAAATGTGACAAGGTAATAAATAAACAGACAATAACGCCTATTTTTGCCATAATGAGTAAGTTAATATAAGTCACTGACACCATTATGGTTTAATTAATATTGAACGTTAATAATGTTCATCAGGTTGAATGAGGACATCATCATAGTGAATCGACAACATCATATTCAAGCCGGGTTTACCTTGGTTGAATTGGTTACCACCATGATTGTGATTGGTATTATTGCCGTGGCGGTGTTGCCGCGTTTGATGTCTGATTCATCTTTTAGTGCCTACAGTTTACGCAGTGAATTTATTAGTGAGTTACGCCAGGTCCAACTTAAAGCCATCCAGAATACCGATCAGTGTTATCAAATTGACGTGACATCAAGCGGTTATACGTTACGCCATTTTAGCGAAAGAGCCGCCAGCATATGTACAAACCAAGTACGTATAGAGCAACAACAAACCTTCAGCGGCAATGCTCATGTCGCCTTAACCAGTAATGCTAGCCAAGTGTTTTCGATTACCTTCGACAGCTTAGGTCGCATGTTATCTCCGGCTTGTTCTGGCCATTGCTTTAATGTGGTGGCAGATGAAACCTTAGCCATTGCGGTAGAGTCTGAGGGGTATATTTATGCTCTGTAAAACTCAATTTCATCGTTTATCACAATCTACTCGTGGTTTTACTTTAATCGAACTTGTTATTGGCATGATGGTGATCGGCATTGCGATAGTGATGCTCACCAGTATGCTTTTTCCCCAGGCGGATAGAGCAGCATCAACATTACAAAGAGTGCGTTCGGCAGAATTAGCTCATTCGGTAATGAATGAAATTTGGGGTAAGCGATATGATCAAAATACCAATCCCAATGGCGGAGTACCAGCGTGTAATGCACCGACTGGTGACGTTTGTTCTTATACTTTATCAGCCGATGGTACTCCATTTCTGGGGCCTGACGGTGAAAGCCGAGACACGTTCAACGACGTTGATGATTATAATGGTTTGGATGAAGACGATAACATGCTCGACTCGAGCCAAACTTATGTCCAAGCCTATCCTCGCTATCAGTTGCAAGTCACTGTGGCATATCTCGACTCAGCAACGAAAGCGCAAAAATTAATTACAGTATCGGTGACAACGCCTGCCAATGAAGTGATCACTTACCAAGCGGTAAGGAGTAACTACTAATGCCTTTACGACGAGGATTAAAAGCAGCAGGTTTTACCTTAATTGAAATGGTGACGGTCATTTTAATCTTAGGGATTATTATTGTTGGGATTAGTAGTTTTGTGATTTTTGGTACTCGTATTTTTGTTGAATCAAGTGCGGTAGATCAAGTGCTCAGTCAAAGCCGTTTTGGTATCGAGCGGATGACCCGAGATATTCGCCGTGCAGTGCCCAATAGTATGCGGGTACTTACCGCAACCGATGGCAGTTATCAGTGTTTGGAGTTACTGCCTATTAGCACCAGCACATCGTATCTTGAAGCACCGTTTGTGCCTCAAATTGCGCAAAATACCATAACCGCGATTAAAAGTATTCGTCCCATTAATGCTGCTCAGTCAGTGTTAATTTATCCTTTAACCAATAGCGAAATTTATAATCCTCAAGCGACTACCGCCAAACGATTTATTGTGCAGAGTGTGGCTGAAATAAGCGATCAACTCACCATTACATTAACTCAAAGTGTGCGTTTTACTGAGGCCTCACCGTTAAAACGCTTGTTTGTTGCCGATAGCCCATTAAGCTACTGTTTTGTTAATACAGCTAGCAATGTTGATCTGCGCCTGTACCAAAACTATGGTTATAAGGTCAATCAGCCTGCACCAGCTGCAATGGGCAATGGCGTATTGATGGCACAAAATATCACTAATACCTTAGCGGTTAATCCCGCGGTGATCTTGACTCCATCGACACTGTTGACTAATGCTATAGTGCATTTGCAGCCACTATTTAGCGTCAATGGTGAAACATTTCAATATCAACATCAAGTACAGGTGATGAATGTTCCCTAAGATGAAATTAACCCAACATTATCAACAAGGTAGCGCACTAATCATTGGTATATTTGTGCTAACGGTGATGTTTTTACTTGCCGCGAGTTTAATCCGTATTGTCGGTGATGCAGATGAATCTGTGAACATGGAGGTGTGGGGCACTCGAGCTTTATTTAGTGCGAATAGCGGCGCCGATACGGCGTTGGCTGAGTTATTTCCACTGTTAGGTTCAGCAGCTAATTGTACTAATGTTAGCCCTACATGGACGCCGCCAAGCGGATTAAATGGGTTTCATAACTGCACCGTGTCGGTTACCTGCAATACTGCAACTGTGGGCAGTGTGACTCAATATCGTATTAACAGCTCAGCGGTATGTGAAACAGGTAATTGTGGTGGCAATGCTAACAGTTCAACATGTTTGCGAGTGAGTCGCCAAGTGGAGGTAGAAGCCCGTGGGAATTAAGTTACTTAAATATATTTTTACTCTTCTGAGCGTTTTTTTTGTGTCTAGTGCAAAAGCGGATCTGCCGCCGCAGTTAGAGCCCCCTCTTGATAGCCTGACGATCTATTCTGGTGCTGCTATTACAATGGGCGCAAGTTCAATAGTTGGTGGCAATATTCAGGTAAAAGCCGCCGCAACACTCGGTGCAAGTACAAGTGTAAGTGGCTATATTGTTGCCGGTGCTGCTGTAACTCTCGGCGCATCGGCAAAAGTTGGAGGCTATATTGAAGCCCGTGACGCCGGAACTATTGGTGCGGATTCAACCATAGGCGGTCATCTTACAACTGGAGATGCCGCTACGCTCGGTGCGAATACGATAGATGGCAATATTATGGTTGGCGGCGACCTAACGGCCGGTGCCGCGATACTTGTCGGCACGAAGGCCATTATTTCCGGTAACCTCAGATCTGGAGCTGCCGCATCTGCAGATCTTGGCGCGGATGCAATAGTTCGTGGCAATGCTACCGCTGGAACCGCCTTAACATTGGGCGCTAATGTCATCATTGATGGCAATATTCAGGCTGGAACTGGCGCTGTATCGCTTGGCGTGGATGCCGACGTGATCGGTAATGCTAGAGCTGGAACCAGCGTGACGCTCGCCGCAGGTGCAAGTGTTGGTGGCGTGATCACACAGAATAGTATTGAGCTGTTTACTAATGAACCCAAGGAACCCATAGATGATCATTTCTTAAAACTTTCGGTGGTGCAAGCTGAGCTTGCCGCGATGATAGCACCCTTGGAAAATCAACTTCCAGCGTCGATGACCTCAAGTACTACACTCAAAAAGGGCGTCTATCATGCAACGGCTCTTACGACTACCGCAGGCATAACCATCACGCTCGATGGCGAAGGCGTAGATGGTCACTGGCTTATCAATAGTGATACCTTCATTGCCTTTGGTGCGAGTACTAAAATAGTATTAAAGAATGTTACTGCTAACAGTACTATTACCTGGAATGCATTGAGCTATACATCTGCAGGTGCAAGCGCTGATCTAATCGGTAAATTTTTTGCATTTTCTTACATTCTCACCGGAGAGTTCACTACGCTAAAAGGCATTGGTACTGGTTGTGGTGGTATGTTTACTAATACCGGAGCTGTCACATTAGGCGCCAGTAACATAATTGGATCCGTTGGTTGTACGTCTGTTGCACCTCAGAGGCCTTTTCATATGCAATTTGGTAAGGCAGCGCAGGCATCAACGTCGGTGATATTTGATAAACCGTTTCTCTCAGGTGTAACGCCGTTGGTTTTTGTTATGGCGACAATTTCAGAAGCTGATACGAATGACGATGGTCCTGCTGCAGTTTTTGTTAGTGATATTAGTAATACAGGTTTTAAGTGGACACAAAAAGAATCACCTTCTTCAGCAGGAAACTCTGTGGCATCAAAGCCTATGCCTGAGATTCATTGGATTGCAGTGACATCAGGTACTTATGATTTAAGTAACGGGACGCAACTCATTGCTGGCTCGGTACTGCAAAATAAGGCGTTGATTGGCTCAACTAATCAATATGTAGCAGTAACCTTGCCCAGTACTCAAAATGTGGTGCTTAACCAGTTGCAGACTCAAAATAATGACTGTTGGCTAACCAGTACTTCTCAATTTACGACAAGTGGTATCGAGTTAGCGATGGATGCCTCTGAGGTGCGTAATAATTCGGGTCAGTGCGAAACGGGTAAACTAGACAATAATAGTCTTAAAAGTGAAAAAATTGCCTATTTGTCAGTAAAATCAGGTAGCGGTGCGCTCATATTAAATGAAACTAATGTCAATTATCATTTTGGCCAAGGGCAAACGTTTGATGGTAATGGTACCAAAAGTGTTGCAGATCAATGTTCTGATACTACTAGTTTGACAGGTTTTACCAATGTCCCTATGTTGGTCGCCAGTAAAAATAGCCGTCGTGGTAGTGACGGTGGGTGGTTACGGCGCTGTAAGTTAACGAATACAACGGTCAGTATGGTCGATGATGAAGACACTTTTAGGGATGGTGACCGTAGACATACTCGAGAAAACTACAGTTTTGTTGCGATAGAAACACTCAAACCTGTTCGTCAGTGTTTTACTGATAAATTCGATCGTACAGATTTAGGCAGTGATTGGGTTGTTGCGCGCAGTTCAGGTAATTTCACACCTGCAATTGTTGGAAATCGTTTAAGACAAACTCAAGCCTCTTCTAATCAAGCTACGTCTACAACTTACCAGCGTTTATTTCCTGCAAAGAATAATAAAGTAGAAATTGAATTTGATCATTATGCTTATGGAGGAACTGGTGCCGATGGTATTGCTTTTGTATTGTCCGATGCATCTATAACACCACAACCTGGTGCCGCGGGCGGTCCTATGGGTTACGGTGCTCGTTCGAATGTGAATGGATTTGCCGGAGGTTGGTTAGGGTTTGGTATTGATGAGTATGGTAACTTTTCTGCTGAGGGTGGGCCAAGTGGTCCAGGTCGACGCAGACAGTCGGTATCGATTCGAGGTTCTGGCTCAGGCACATCTGGTTATCCTTATTTACGCGGGACATGTAGTAATGGCTCTATAAATCAGAATGGGGATTGTTTGTCTCCTAAAGTTGATAACAATAATGTTTCACCTGCACATCGATACCGTATTACGGTTGATTCATTGATCGCTAATCAGTCCATTGTTAAGGTTGAACGCAATACTGGAAGTGGTTTTGTTGAAATTATTCCAGCATTTAATGCAGCAGGCATTTCCACTCAAGCTGCAATACCTGATAACTTTGTATTATCGTTGACCGGCTCGACGGGTGGCTCTACCAATAATCATGAAATTGATAATGTAGAGATTTGTGCGCTCGACTCAAATCCAATAGGTGTCCAAATAGATCACTTTGAATATTCATATTCTGGCCAAGGGATCACCTGCACACCTAAAACATTGTCGATTAAAGCGTGTGCCAATGCGGATTGTACGCAGACAGTGGCCGATACCGTTACAGCAACTTTAAGCCCTGCAACAGTCACCGGTGGTGGCGGTTGGGTTGGTGGTAACGTGATAACGTTTACTGGTGGGCAAAAATCAGATTTACAACTAAGACGTAATACTCCAGGCACAGTTACTTTAGGTGTTACAGGGTCTACGCCAAGCACTAAAGCATTCAGTAAAACCTTGTGCCGTGTCAATGGTAGCGCCGCGAGTGAGGCTAACTGTGGTTTAGTGTTTGCAGACAGTGGTTTCATTTTTGATGTGCCGGATAAGTTGGCTAACAAACCAACAGGTAATGTATCCATTAGTGCAGTGAAAAAATCGGATAGTACTCTTCAATGTGTACCTACTTTTGCTAGTACAACCAAAAACGTCGGTTTTTGGAGTACTTATATTGAGCCGACTACGTTAATTAGTGGTCAATCGGTAATCGTGAATGCAACAGCTGTGGGTAAACAGAGTAGCGCAGCAACAACGCTTGCGTTGGCATTCGATGCAGAAGGAAAAGCAGATATTATTGTTAACTATCCTGATGCAGGAAAAATGCAGCTAGATGCAAAGTATACTGGCACAGGCGATGAGCAGGGGTTGATCATGTTAGGTTCAGATCAGTTTGTTAGTTTCCCTGTAGGCTTATGCGTTACCCCCAAAGATAGTGTTGCAGAGTGCTCTGCAAATATTAGTAGTACTTGTAATCGATATAAAAAAGCTGGCGAGTCATTTGATTTAATTATTCAAGGTAAAGCATGGCAAGCGGATGGGGACACAAATTACTGCGATAATGTAAATACCCCTAATTATTCCCATACTAACATTGTATTAGGTCATCAGTTGGTTGCTCCAGCCGGAGGTGTGTTAGGGGCTGTGGGATCATCGCTTTACAATCATGCTGCGCAAACGACTAATAGTAATACCGTATCTCAGTCGGTAACCGAAGTGGGCGTCTTTAGCTTTACCGCTAATCCACCGAGTAGCTATTTAGGGTCGAGTTTTTATGACATTCCATTAGCCGCATCTCCTAATATAGGTCGTTTTATACCAGACCGATTTTTAGTCAGCAGTTCAAGTGTATTGCCATCTTGCGGTAGCTTTACCTACATGGATCAACCGTTTGGTTTGACATTAACATTAAGTGCCTTGAATACCGGTACTTACGTAACCCAAAATTATCAAGGAGCCTTTGCTAAAGGTAGTGCAAGCCTTGTGGGTGAAAACATCAATAATGGTGTAGATTTGAGTGGTAGATTAAGTGCTTTACCAATAAATGCTGGTTCTTGGGCTTTGGGTGAAGCAAACGTCGGATTATCTTATCAAGCAAATTTTCGTCGTACCGTGGCACCGGCTGTGGATGGACCATTTAGTCAGTTAGCTCTTGGCGTACAAGCATTTGATAATGATGGAGCGGTGTCGTTTATTGCCTCACCTGATATGCGTGCAGACAGCAGTGCTATTTGCGCTGACAGTAACACCTGCAATGCGAAACAATTGTCGACTCAAGATTTTCGTCATGGCAGAGTAGTGATGGATAATACTTATGGCCCTGAAAATGAAATTTTACGCATGCCAACGTATGCTCAATATTGGAATGGTAGCGGCTGGATAACTAACGTCAGTGATAGCTGTACTCGAGTAGTCGATCTACTTGATGGTAGCGAAGTATACGACCCATTATTAACCTCTGGTGAAACCGTTACCCGTAGTGATGGCAACAGTGCCGTGAACGTTACGATGAACAATGGCCAACTCCCCTTATTATGGCAAAACACGGGTTCTGTAGCATATCGAGGTCAAGTGACCGCACCGCTACAAGTCGAGGATTGGCTTAAGTGGTATTGGAATTGGGACCAAGTAAGTCCGACTCAGCTCTATGAGCCAAGAGCAAGTGCGTACTTTGGTCGCTACCGAGGCCATGATAAGATCATTTATTGGCGTGAGGTTAGTCAATGATCCGAATAAAAAAGCATCTCTTTTACGCTTTTTAGGATTAAATTTGACCGATTAGCATTTTTTTAGATACTTTTACAAAAAAAAACGTCAGATTAGCAATTGTTAACCTGTTCGGTCTTGTAGAATGGGGGTGTCATTGATAAAGTTAGCTGATTTTTCTTCTTCTGATTTCACAGAATACAGGCCTGATACATGTTCAAAAAGCTGCGCGGCATTTTTTCTAACGACCTATCCATCGATTTAGGTACGGCAAATACTCTTATTTATGTTCGCGATGAAGGCATCGTGTTGAACGAACCCTCAGTGGTTGCCATTCGCGGCGAACGCAATAGCAATGGACCAAAGTCAGTTGCTGCAGTCGGTAGAGAGGCAAAACAAATGCTAGGCAGAACGCCTGGTAATATTCAAGCTATTCGTCCAATGAAAGACGGCGTAATTGCCGATTTTTATGTTACCGAAAAAATGCTTCAGCACTTTATCAAACAAGTGCACAACAACAGTTTCTTCCGTCCTAGTCCTCGCGTACTCGTGTGTGTTCCGGTAGGCGCGACTCAAGTTGAACGCCGTGCTATTCGCGAATCAGCGATGGGTGCTGGTGCTCGTGAAGTTTACCTAATTGAAGAGCCAATGGCTGCTGCGATTGGTGCGGGTTTACCAGTATCTGAAGCGACCGGTTCTATGGTTGTCGATATTGGTGGTGGTACGACCGAAGTGGCGATTATTTCATTGAATGGCGTGGTGTATTCTTCATCAGTGCGTATCGGTGGAGATAAGTTTGACGATGCCATTATCAATTATGTTCGTCGTAACTACGGTAGTTTAATTGGTGAAGCAACAGCTGAGCGTATTAAGCATACTATTGGTACCGCATACCCTGGTGACGAAGTACTTGAAATTGAAGTGCGCGGTCGTAACCTTGCTGAAGGTGTACCAAGAAGTTTCACCTTAAACAGCAATGAAATCTTAGAAGCATTACAAGAGCCATTATCTGGCATTGTGAGCGCGGTAATGGTTGCCCTTGAGCAATCACCACCGGAGCTAGCGTCAGATATTTCTGAGCGCGGCATGGTATTAACTGGCGGTGGTGCTTTACTTCGTGACCTAGACCGTTTATTAATGCAAGAAACTGGTATTCCAGTTATGGTCGCAGACGATCCACTGACCTGTGTTGCTCGTGGTGGTGGTAAAGCTCTTGAAATGATTGATATGCACGGTGGTGATTTGTTCTCTGAAGAGAACTAATTATCAACTGCTGAGCGGCTTTGTTAATGGCATTTTATGGGTTAACAAAGTTGCGAACAATTTATGAAACCAATTTTCGTTCGTGGCGTCTCGAGTCAATTTAGATTGACACTGGCAATTATTTTGTCGGTGGCATTACTTATGACCAATAATCGCCTTGATCCAATACGCCAATCTTTATCCTCAGTATTAAGTCCTCTACAGTATTTAGCCAATGTACCAGGGGTGATGCTCGACTGGTCAGCCGAGGCTTTTGCCACCCGCAATATGCTTGAACTGCAAAACAAAGAACTGTTACGCCAACAACTGGTTATGTCAGAACGTTTACAGCGTTTTGAGCATGTTCGCCAAGAAAATGAGCGTTTACGCGCATTGCTCGGTTCGCCTGTGCACATGGACTCTCGTAAAATGGTGGCTGAAGTGATGGAAGTGGCCAGTGATCCATTTCGTCAATTTGTGGTGTTAAATCATGGTTCGCAAACCGGCATTTATGTTGGTCAACCTGTGGTTGACGCCCAGGGAGTTGTGGGACAGGTGGTGGAGGTTAGTGAGTTTACCAGTCGAGTATTGATGGTGTCAGATACCACTCATGGTATTCCGGTACGTGTTACCCGTAACGATGTGCGGGCCATTGCGAATGGCATGGGTGATATTGATCAAATTGAACTACGTCATGTGGCGAAAAGCACTGACATTATAGTGGGTGATTTATTAGTCACTTCAGGGCTGGGTAATCGTTTTCCTGAAGGGTATCCTGTCGCGCGCGTTATTAGTGTGTCGCGTGATGATGGCCAGAGTTATGCCGTAATTTATGCTCAGCCTTTGGCAGCGCTAGATCGTATTCGATACGTGTTACTGATTTGGCCTGATGAAACCAAACCGTTTACGCTGCCTAATGACGTACAAGAGTTAATAAAAGAAGCGGCAGATAAAGCCGCTGCCACTGCAAATTCTTCAGCACCCCAACCTCAACCCGTAGAAACAACCACTACACCAGTAACAAGCGAGGTAAACCAATGAGCGCACATATTGCAAATGGTCGCTTAGTGGTATGGCTGACCTTATTCATCGGGATGATGTTTCAGATCATGCCGTTGCCAAAAATGGTAGAAGCCTGGCGACCGGATTGGCTATTGATGGTGATGATGTATTGGGCCATGGCGCTACCGCATCGTTACAGTATTCTGACCGCGTGGTTGTTAGGGGTGATGCTTGATGTGTTGTTGGGAGCTCATCTAGGGATCCGTTCATTAGCATTATCATTAGTGATTTATATTGTGGTGTTGTTGTGCCAACAGTTACGTAACTACCCTCGCTGGCAACAGTCGTTACTGGTTGCTTGTTTTATTTGTATTTATCATGCTGTGATCTTTTGGGTGCAGTTTGTTGTTGTAGGCGCCGCACCATTTAATGTGGACATGTTTTTACCCGCTATTTCGAGTTTATTTATTTGGTGGTGGGTGTTCTGGGTGTTACGCAATATGCGCCGCCATTATAAAGTACGTTAATCCAACGCACTAACGTGAATACGGTATTAATGTAAACTACTTAAGGTAAATAACCGATGGCATGGATACTGGCTTCAACATCACCAAGAAGAAAAGAATTATTGGAGCAAGCGGGATTTAGTCATCTCGATTTTTCGTTTCAGCTTGTCGCACCCAACATTGATGAAACACCTTTGTTGACTGAAACGGCAGAACAATATGTCTGTCGTCTCGCACTTGAAAAAGCTCAAGCGGGCCTAGTGCTTAGCGGTCATGTGGTTAAGCCTCAAGTTCTGGGTTCAGATACGATAGTGGTGTTAAATGGCCTGATATTAGGTAAACCAACAGATTTAAATGATGCCAAACGTATGCTGGCATTATTATCCGGTCAAACTCACGAAGTGATGACCGCGGTAGCGTTAACAGACGGTGAACACACCTTTAACCGACTATGCCGTACCCAAGTGAGCTTTTGTGAATTGTCTGCAGCAGACATAGATGCTTATGTTGCCTCAGGTGAACCGATGGACAAAGCCGGTGCTTACGGTATACAAGCTCTGGGTGGTTGTTTTGTTAAATCGATTACTGGCAGTTACTCTGCAGTGGTTGGTTTGCCGTTAGTCGAAACACGTGAATTATTAGCCTGCATGATGCAGCAAACTTAACCTTTGCTTTAATCGGTCATCTACGGTGGTACAACTGCTGTCAATATTACGATTGGAGCATGACCCGAATACTGGTGGCTTATGAACATAAAAGCACAACGTAAAAAAGGCACAGAATTACTTATCAATGTCACGCCAACAGAAGCGCGTGTTGCATTAGTCGAGCATGGTGTTTTACAAGAGGTGCATATTGAACGTCGCATGAAGCGAGGTTTGGTCGGCAATATTTACAAAGGTAAAATCAGCCGTGTCCTCCCAGGTATGCAAGCCGCGTTTGTTGATATTGGCTTAGATAAAGCTGCTTTCTTACATGCCTCAGATATTGTTCCTCATACCGAATGTGTTGCCGATGTCGAAAAAGGCAACTTTGTGGTGCGTGATATTGCTGAGCTCGTGCGTCAAGGGCAAGACATTATGGTGCAAGTGGTCAAAGACCCACTCGGTACCAAAGGCGCCCGCCTTACGACTGACATTACCTTACCCTCACGTTATTTAGTCTTTATGCCTGGTTCTAGTCATGTTGGCGTATCGCAACGTATTGAGCTTGAAGACGAACGTCAACGCCTTAAAAATATTACTCTTCCTTATGTTGATGATGATGGCGGCTTTATTATTCGTACCGCGGCTGAAAATGTGGGTGAAGATGAGCTTGCTCAAGATGCAGCCTTTTTACGCCGGGTGTGGGCTAAAGTCAGCGAGCGTCGTAAGCGTAAAGGCGTCACTTTACTGTATCAAGACTTAGCCTTACCAGTGCGGATCATTCGTGATTTTGTCGGAACCGAACTTGACCATATTCAAGTCGATTCGCGTCGAACTTATGCAGAGCTGCAACAGTTCGTGCAAGAGTTTATGCCTGAAATTGCGGATAAAATTGAGCATTATGCTGGCCCTGCACCTATCTTTGAATTGTATGATGTTGAAAACGAAGTTCAACGGGCTTTGGGCCGTAAAGTTGAACTTAAGTCTGGTGGTTATTTAATCATTGACCAAACTGAAGCCATGACTACCGTCGACATTAATACCGGCGCATTTGTTGGCCATCGCAACTTAGAAGAAACCATTTTCAATACTAATCTCGAAGCCACTCAAGCAATTGCAAGGCAACTACGGTTACGCAATTTGGGTGGGATTATCATTATCGACTTTATCGATATGTTAAGTAAGGAACACCAAGCGCGGGTGCTAGAAAGCTTAAATGCAGCATTGGCGTTAGATCGCGTTAAAACCAGTGTCAGTGGTTTTTCGGGCTTAGGTTTAGTGGAAATGACCCGTAAACGTACTCGCGAAAGTTTAGAGCATGTGGTGTGTGGTGAATGCCCTTCCTGTAAAGGCACCGGCACCATGAAAACGATTGAAACCGTGTCTTATGAAATTTTTCGAGAGATTATCCGTTTAGACCGAGCATACAAAGCCGATGAGTTTTTACTGTATTGCTCGCCGGCGGTGTATATGAGCTTTAGTGGTGATGAATCGCATTTGCTGGCAGAATTAGAAGTCTACATTGGTAAGCGTATTCGTTTGCAAAATGAACCGTTATACATTCAAAGTAAATATGATGTGGTGATGATGTAGTGTCGACAACTCAGGCAGTAACTATCAACAGATTATGTTGGCAAATTTTGGCTATCGCGCTGGTGCTTTTTGCACTGGTTGTGAGCCTTATTCGTGGTTTATTGCCCCATATTCCTGAAGTCCGTACTGAGTTAATCCATTATCTTGAAAGTGAATACCAACTGCATGTGCAGATGGATAAACTGAGTGCAGAATGGCAAGCTTTTGGGCCAGCACTTACCGTGAATAATTTAGTCTTACCGCCACAAGATAACTTACCGATTACCGTTATCAGCGAAAATGTGCATATCAAACTCGATTTTTGGCAATCGCTTTTCACCTTGAGCCCACAGATTGAAACGGTAGTATTTGATGGCGTTAAAGTCGCGTTAAATCTTGATGAGTTAGCGGCTAGTGATGACCAGGCTACAGTGGGCGATAAAGCTAATCTTGATTGGTTATATGGTCTGTTATTAGAACAGCTGGGACATTTTTCAATTACCGACGCGTCCTTACAACTGGTGAGTAAACAACATGCTTATCAGCCGATTTTTATCGATAATCTGCTATGGCAAAACACGGCTAATCGTCACCAAGCGCAAGGTATTATCCACGTTGATCAGCTTAAGTCGGAGCAAGAGCAATTAACATTACGCATTGACCTTACTGGGGATGGTTATCAACCCGATACTGTAGCAGGCCAGCTTTATGTTACCGCAGACTCATTAGACCTAGGTGAATGGGCGTCAAGGCAGCATACCGCTCAAACAAACACTGATAATATTGAATTTCAAGGCGTGATAAACCTCGATGCGTGGATGACATTTTCTCATCGTCAAATTCGTGATGGCATATTGGTTTTTAAACCCAGCTGGTTACAATGGCACGATGCAGACACCCAGCAAAAATTTGCAATTAACTCAGGTTCATTGCAATGGACTCTACAACCCGATGGTTGGAAAATAGACAGCCACGATTTAGATTTATCGACCAATGATCAAACTTGGCCATCATTAACGTTGGCAATTGGCACTCGCGAGGGTGACTTTTTTGGTTACGCTAACCAGATTATTCCAGCGAACTTAACCCCAATGTTGCCGCTAGTGCCCGATTTGGGTAAGCAGCAAGTGAATATTTGGCAACAACTCAACCCTCAAGGGCTAATTGGGCCGATTAGGCTGTATAAACCAGACGACAAACCCTTTATCGCCAAGGTCGAGTTACAGCAATTACAGTGGCAACCTTATCTGTCAGTGCCTGGTATTAGCCCTATTGATGCTCAATTAACCTGGGCCAATAATCAACTCGAGTTTGCCTTGCCAGAGCAGGAGTATACGCTCGATTTTAGCGGTGATTTTGGTCAACCAATTGTGCTGCGCGGCAGCCCAATTATGGGGCGTTATAATCTCGGCGAGCAACGCTTAACAGTACCTAATATTGAATTTATTAATGATGATATTGCCCTGAAAGCAGGTTTGAATCTTGAGTTTTCCCAGCAGACACATATGGGTTTAGCTGCTCATGTCACTATTAATGATGTCTCTCATCTTGGGCGGTATTTTCCATTAATGGCGATGAGCCCCAATTTAATCAACTACCTGAATGACGGTTTAGTGGCTGGGAATATAAACGATGCACAAGTCGTTTGGCATGGTGCATTAGGCGATTATCCTTATCAAGATAGCAGTGGCGTATTTCAAGCTGGCTTTATCCTTGATAGCGGCGTCTTTAAATTCCAACCAAATTGGCCTGCCGTTAGCTCACTCACGCTTTCCGCATTATTTGAAAATGACATGATGGATTTGCATATTGATCAGGGCAAACTCGATAACGTGGTGGTGGACGGTGCGCGAGTTTCTATTCCACATCTTGGTAAAGAATCTTTATTAAGAGTAGAAGCAGATATCACCACCGATGCACAAGCCGCCACCAAAGTGATTAATGCCTCTTCATTGCGGGGTTCTGTTGGGGCAACGTTAGATGTGGTGCAAATTCAGCGAAATATTAATACCACATTAGATCTTTCCATTCCCTTATATAAAGGGGGTGAACAATTGATTAAAGGCCAAGTCACACTTGATAATAACCCAGTGTTTATTAACTCGCCTGGTTTAGATTTACAGGCTGTGTCAGGGCAAGTGAGCTTTGTAAATCAATTGATTGAAGGTAAGAATATTAAGGCCAGATTATTTCAACAGCCGTTAACGTTTAGCGTAAAGACCGGTAAACACAACAGCAATTTAGCATTGAATGTCGATATGCGTGGCAAATGGGATCTTGATGCTCTGCCTGCCAGTTTACATAACCCAATGACGGAAACGTACCATGGGCTGCTAGACTGGAACGGCGGGCTAACCATGATTTTTGACCCCAGTGGTTACAGCTTACAAGTCTCTGCTAATTCCGATCTTATCGGTACGTCATTGGATTTACCGATGCCTTATCAAAAATCTGCAGACGAGCCCAGAAAGCTAAGTGCGGATCTTATTGGCGATAACAAACAATCATCATTGAGTATTAAGTTGGGTAATGATCTGGAGTTTTGGGGTGGATTTAATGCTGATAGTGGCAGTCAGCTTGCCTATTATGATGTCATGATTGGTCGCCACTTTAGACTAGGTGATAACTTAAATAAGCAACAAGGACATCTACATTTAGACTTGCCAAAAGTCGACTTAGCGCAGTGGCTCCCGCTTATCAATCGCTTTAGTGCCACCGCAGAACCTGAAGTGATCACCTCATCGGTACGCGACCGTATCTTAACGGCTGCAGAGCTACCTGGCGCTGCGGCACAACAAAATACCACCTCATCGATTGACGCTACAGCCCCCGCATTCCCTAAATTAGTCGGTATTCATGCCAACATCGCTCAATTAAATGTATTGGGACAATCATTTGATAAACTGCATTTTGATGCTCAACCTACTGAACATGTGTGGCGTGTTGATGCTGATTCACAACAGTTTGAAGGGCGTATTGATTTTTATCCTAACTGGCGCGATCAAGGTATCAAAGTGGTTGCGAAAAAGCTGCATTTATCCCCAGTCGTGAGTGACACTGAAACCGTTGCGTTAGCACCAACTTCGATGCTAGAACATCTGCCTACTTTAGCCGTAGATGTGGATGACTTTAGCGTTAATGATTTATCACTAGGTCACTTAGTGCTGCAAGGCTTGCCACATAAACAAGGCTACCAATTTCAAACTGTTTCCATCACAAAACCGACGGTAGCATTACAGGCCAACGGTTTATGGTCTGTTGAAAATGGTATCGATAAAACCCTGTTTGAGGTTAATTTACAGGCTGACAAGTTTGATGACTTATCGACGATGTTAAAAATAAACCCGGGATTGCAAGATGCACCGCTGGACCTCTCTGGTCAGTTATCTTGGCAAGGCGCACCTTATCACTTCGCCCTCGACACCTTAAACGGCCAACTTAAGTTTGATTTGGGCAAAGGTCATTTATCGGAAATTAGTGATAAAGGTGCCCGAGTGTTTTCGTTATTTAGTTTAGATTCGTTGTTGCGCAAATTATCGTTAGATTTTTCGGACGTGTTTGGCGAAGGTTTATATTTCAATACATTTAACGGTAACTTGACGATTGATAATGGGGTGGTTAAAACCACTGATTCTGAAATGGATGCTATTGCTGGTAATATGCGAGTAAGAGGCTACACCGACTTAACCACCCAAAGCTTAAATTATGACATTCGTTTTGTGCCGCAACTTGCGTCAAGTGTGCCAACCGTGGTGTTATTGAGTACGAGTGCATGGACCCTAGGTTTAGGCGCGTTTGCCCTAACGAAAGTGTTAGAACCAGTTATTGAAGTTATCTCTGAAATTCGTTTCCGAGTCACCGGTACCATGGACAACCCGCAGCTAGAAGAGCTTGAGCGTAAGAGTAAAGAAATCGAAATACCTAAAGCAATTTTACCGCAAGCGGACGAGACCAGTGTAGAGACGACTATTGGAGCTAAAGCCAAAGCTAACTTAAATACTACAGCTAACGTAGAAACTAAAGCTAACATAGACAGTAAAGCAGAAAATAACGTTGAGGCAGATGTTCAGCGTGGCGATAACGCTCGTGAAGCGGAAGATAAATCGCTACCAAGAAGTTCGCCATCCACGCAACTTATGCCTGGTATCGATAATTTATCTGATGTAAATCAACCGTCAGCGACTGACACTGAAGTTGATCGAATGCGCAAAACTTTAGCCGAGCCAGCAACTAACGTCGTTATGCTACCAGGAGTGAGAAATGCAAATCAGCTTATTACAATGTCAAAGCAGTCGCGATGTCAAAGCCAATCTCGCGTTTGTCGACTCGCAGCTTAAAGACTTACCCCGCGAGGCCGATGAAGCGCAATTAGTGGTGTTGCCCGAGTGTTGTTTATTGTTTGGTGGCCATGAAAGCCAGCAACTTGAACATGCTGGCAACGAGCATCAAAGTGAGCTTAAAGATGCATTAGCTGCAATGGCAAAACAATACCAAGTGTATTTTATTGCCGGCACCATTCCCATGCGTGCAGATGATGGTAGAGTCTTTAGCCGCTGTTATTTTTTTGATGATCATGGCGTCACCCTAGGTCATTACGATAAACTGCATTTATTCGATGTTGAGGTGGCAGATGGCACCAAGACTTATCGTGAAAGTGATACCTTTCATCCCGGAGATAGCATTTGTGTCATAGACACCCCTTTTGGCAAAGTCGGCTTAGCCGTTTGTTACGATATCCGTTTTGGCGATATGTTTCGAGCGTTGCGTTTAGCGGGTGCAGACTATATTGCGTTACCTTCTGCTTTTACCAAAGTCACTGGTGAAGCGCATTGGCAGGTGTTATTACAAGCCCGAGCTATTGAAACTCAATGTTATTTGTTGGGGGCGGGCCAATGGGGACAACATAACCAGGGCAGTCGAGAAACATGGGGTCACAGTATGATCGTCGACCCATGGGGCCGAGTGATTGCAGAGCAAGCCACTGAATGCGGCTGGGTACAAGCTAAAGTCGATTTAACGGAACTACGACGTATTCGTCAACAAATGCCAGTGATAGGCCATAATCGATTTATAGAACCGCAGTTGAAATAACACTGGTTGAAATAACACTGGCTTAAATAATACTGGTTTAAATAACACTGAACGAGCCTGACAGAAACCAAATTCGCAGTACGCGTTACCAATTAAAAAAGAGAGTTTTAATGCCATTTTTAACCCAAGTAGAGCAGAGTTTATTGCAAGATGGATTAACCTTAGATGGACTGCAAGGTTACTTAAATACCATTCATCAACACAATATCGATTTTTCAGACCTGTATTTCCAAGCTTGTCGTCATGAGTCTTGGGTATTAGAAGATGGCATTGTAAAAGAAGGCAGCTTTCACATTGAACGTGGAGTAGGTGTGCGCGCTATTACCGGCGAAAAAACCGGTTTTGCTTATGCTGACGAAATCACCCCAGCAGCTTTAGATGCAGCAGCAAAAGCTGCCCGCGGAATTGCCAGTGCTGGTGAGCAACATAAAGTACAAGCTTTTAAGCGCCAAACAGCCCATAAATTGTATGACAGTGCTGACCCAATAGCTGCTATGGACGAAGTGAAGAAAATCGATTTATTAAAGCAAGCCGATGCTTATATTCGTAGCCTCGACAGCCGTATTATTCAAGTCGTCGTAAGTTTATCGGGCGTACATGAAGAAATATTGATAGCCGCCAGTGACGGCACATTAGCAGCAGATATTCGTCCATTAGTGCGCTTTAACTGTAGTGTTATCTTAGAAGACAAAGGTAAGCGCGAACGTGGCAGTGCTGGTGGCGGTGGTCGTCACGATTACAGCGCCTTTTTAGCCACCGATGAAGCTGGCTTACCGCAGAGTTTTGAGTTTGCCCGCGAAGCGGTACGCCAAGCTCAAGTTAATGTACACGCTATTGATGCACCTGCCGGTGAAATGACCGTGGTGTTAGGTAATGGTTGGCCTGGTGTTTTATTGCATGAGGCAGTTGGCCATGGCTTAGAAGGCGACTTTAACCGTAAAGGCAGCAGTGCATTTAGCGGTAAAATGGGCCAGCAGGTGGCGTCTACCTTAGTGACCATCGTGGATGACGGCACCTTAGAAAATCGTCGCGGTTCATTAAGCATCGATGATGAAGGCGTGCCAAGCCAAAAAACCACCTTAATTGAGAACGGTATTTTAAAAGGTTACATGCAAGACAAGTTAAATGCCCGCTTAATGGGGCAAGAGCCTACAGGTAACGGTCGCCGTGAATCTTATGCGCATTTACCTATGCCGCGCATGACCAATACCTATATGAATGCAGGTGAGTCAAATCCAGCCGACATTATTAAGTCGGTTAAAAAAGGCATTTACGCGCCTAACTTTGGTGGCGGACAGGTCGACATTACTTCAGGTAAGTTTGTGTTCTCGGCTTCTGAAGCCTATTTGATTGAAGACGGTGAAGTGACTCAGGCGATTAAAGGCGCGACCTTAATTGGTAATGGCCCTGAAGCTATGGGACTCATTTCAATGGTAGGTAATGACTTAGCCTTAGATAAAGGTGTTGGCGTGTGCGGTAAAGACGGACAAAGCGTGCCCGTTGGTGTGGGTCAGCCTACTCTAAAAATTGATCGCCTAACGGTTGGTGGCACCGCTTAACACTAACTTTTACTGTGTTGGTCACTCACTGAGTGTTTATGCTCAGTGAGTTATGGTGATCTACACTGTGATCACTATCTTATGTGAGTGAATATGCACGTTATGATCTAGTGGCTGTGATAATAACGGAATTACGTTATAATTCATCAAGGAATTAGAGTATTAACTCTAGAGGTGTTTATGGTTGCACAACGTCATATCAGTACATATTGTCGCAGACGAGTGAACTTTACTCTGTGTTTCAGTGTTTTATTTGTCCATCTTAGTGTTTTTGCTGAACCCGTTACCTTTAGTCATGCTTGGCAGCAATTGGCGCAAGTGAGTGATCAGCTTCAAGCTAAAGCTCAGCTAGTCAACCGCGCCAAAGCGGAAGAGGATGCCGGTGATGCGTTAAATTACCCATCGCTTAATATTGCTGGCAGCTATACTCGCCTCGAAAAACCTATCGAACTTGATTTACGTGACTTAAATCCATTAGCGACTCTCGACACAAGTACATTACCAGCAGCTCTTAGTAGTGCATTAGCTGAAATCCCAGGCTCTCTCTTTGTCACTCCTTTTACCGAACAAGATGTATTTCGTGCCAGTTTACAAGCCATGTGGCCCATTTATACCGGTGGTAAAATTACTGCAGCCCAAGGAATACATGCTGCCCAAGTCTCAGAGAGAGAACAAGAGTTTGCCCTAGCTCAGCGTGAGTTATTTCTTCAGTTAGTTGATCGCTACTACGCAGTATCGGTGACAAAAACCTTAGTAGATACCCAAAAGCAGCTGGTGGACTCGTTGACTTTGCATGTGAGTCATGCCCAAAAATTAGAACAACAAGGCCAAATAGCCAAAGTTGAACGCTTAAATGCCCAGGTCGCATTAGAAAATGCCAAAGTCAACTGGGGCAAAACCAAGCGTCAATACGAAATGACTGAAATTGCGCTAGCAAGGATGTTACATATACCGTCGGTCGATCCTATTTCGGCACTGTTTTTACTCGAACAACAACCTTCATTGCCCCGTCTTAGCCAGCTGACATTAACTCAGCATCCGGCGTTAAAACTACTCGAAGCTAAAGAAGCTCAAGCCAATGGTTTAGTCGACTTAGAAAAGGGCAGTTACTACCCCACGGTGTATTTATACGGCAACTACACCTTGTATGAAGATGACAGCTTATTTTCTCAAGTAGAGCCGGACTGGATGGTGGGTGTTGGTATGAGCATACCGCTTATTAGCCGTGATGGTCGCAGTGGAAAAGTGCTCGCGGCGAAAAGTGCTTTACTGCAAGCGCGTTACACCAAAGCACAAACCAAACAAGATTTAAGTTTGTTGATTGATCAGAGTTATCGGCAAATGCTGCAAGCTAAAGAAGAAGCGGATGCGCTGGATGTGTCATTAGCATTGGCGACCGAGAATTTACGATTGCGAGAGTTGTCCTTTAACCAAGGCTTATCCACTTCAATTGACCGAATCGATGCCGAGTTGAGCTTAACTGCAGTGAAAACTCAGCAATTAGGTGCAAAATATCGTTATATGCAAGCCTATGCCAAAGTGATGGCCATTAGTGGTCAAGTAGATGAATTTATTAACCGAACTCAACTTCAAGGGGCTGCTTATGCGGGCTAACAAGATTATTGCAGTGGTCGCATTCGTGCTAGTTATATTATTGTTAGGGTACGGTGTAATGCTAGCTTTTACGCCTCAACCGACAGTGTTGCAAGGGCAAATAGAAGCTCGTGAATATAATATTTCATCTAAAGTTCCTGGCCGAGTTGAGCAAGTTTTGGTTCGCAAAGGCGACCAAGTCAATGTGAATGATATTTTGTTTGCCATCAGCAGCCCAGAATTAGATGCTAAGTTACTGCAGGCTCAAGGCGGCCTTGAAGCGGCAACGGCTATGCAGCAACAAGCTAAAAATGGCGCAAGGCAGCAACAAGTTACCGCAGCTAAAGAACAGTGGTTAAAAGCCAAGGCTGCAACCGAACTTAGCCTAAAAACTTACCAACGAATTGAAAACTTATTTGATGAAGGTGTTGTCGCACGGCAAAAGCGCGATGAAGCTTATACCCAATGGCAAGCGGCAAAATATACCGAGCAAGCAGCTTACGCTATGTATCAAATGGCAAATGAAGGCGCGCGGGTTGAAACTAAAGCCGCAGCCGCAGGAAAAACTCGTATGGCAGAAGGTGCGGTTAACGAGGTCAATGCCATTTTAGCCGACAGCCAAATGCGCTCACCTAAAAAAGCGGAGGTGAGTGAAGTATTATTACAAGCAGGTGAGCTTGCGCCGAGTGGTTTTCCGGTGGTAAGCATTATTGATATGAGTGATGCGTGGGCCGTATTACAAGTTCGAGAAGATTTATTGAAGCTATTTAAACAAGATCAAACCGTCATGTTAGATATTCCAGCACTACAGCAGCAAGTCGAATTTACCGTTTCGCACGTTAGTGTTATGGGTAATTTTGCCACTTGGCGCTCGACAGAGAGCGGCCATGACTTTGATATGCGTACCTTTGAAGTTGAACTGACACCTAAGCAAAAGATTGTCGATTTACGAGTTGGTATGTCGGTATTGTTTCGTGCCGACAAGCTTGCCGAACATTAATAAGGCTTGCTGATGAGGCATTTATTCAGGCGAGAATGTAAAGCGTTGTGGAATTCACCATGGCAACTTGCCTTGGTGAGCTATATTCCGCTAATTAGCGTGATCGCACTTTGGTGGTTATTTAGTGCGGGGTTGCCAAGGCAGCTCCCCGTTGCCGTGGTTGACTTAGATAACAGCCAAATTAGCCGCATGCTAACAAGGCAATTATCGGCCAATGCCGTGATTGCACCACGTTCATTTGCCAATGAAGCTGCGGCGATTGAAGCTATGCGTCAAGCGCAAGTATACGGGCTAGTTATTTTACCTTACCAGCTCAGAAAAGATTTACTCACATCAAAACAACCCACTATTGATATTCGCTATAACAGCCAATTTTTGTTAGTAGGTAAGTTATTATCCAGCCAGTTACAACTCAGCCTTGCTGAGGGGTTAACGCATATTGGCGAGGAGAGCCTATTACTTAAAGGCGCAAATAAAGCCACCGTTGATGTGAGTTTAACGCCTATTAGTAACCAAACGACGGCGTTATTTAACCGAAATAATAACTATGTTGGTTTTTTAGTCCCGCCTATATTAATTGCATTATGGCAATTACTGTCGATGTTGGTATTTGTTAATAGTGTTAATGCGGAGCTTATTCCTCAAGGTGAACGCTATTATTTAGCCCGAAACATTTGGCCAAAAGTGTGGGTTAAAGTGTTATTTTATAGTCCGATCATGCTCGTTCATAGTGGCTTTATTTTAGTGTGGTTATACCACTATTTAGCTTTGCCCGTGTCGGGTTCGCTATGGTTATTGCTATTGGCACAGGCATTCATGCTCATGGCATTGTGGTTGTTAGTGTTGGTTATTTTTATGATTATGCGTGACAGTGCTCGCACGGTCAGTTTCTGTACCGCATTATTTGCTCCAGCATTTGCATTTATGGGAATAACCTTTCCCGTAAACGATATGCCCTTATTGGCTAAATGGTGGCGGTTGGTGATGCCATCGAGTCACTATATAGACTCTCATATCAGCGTCGTCAGTTATGGTGTTGGCTTGCCGCAAGTATTGAGTCAAATCAGTTCTTATTGGGGCTTTTTACTGTTATTGCCTTTGCTTTATGTGCTGGGCCGCCACGCGCAGAAAATACCGCCACAGGGTCATGTTAGTCACCCGGTTACTCTGGAGGTCAACCGATGAACTTCTGGCAATTAATCGTAGCAGAATGCAAAGCTATATTGGCTGACAAAGCGATTGTGATGACGCTATTTGGTGGAGTGTTATTTTACTCGGTTCTGTATCCGTTACCGTATTTGAATCAGGTGCCGACAGAGCAAAAGGTCGTGGTGGTAGATCACGATAATTCGTCACTCAGTAGGTTGGTGACTCGCCACGCAGATGCCAGTGCTAAGATAAAAATACTCGCTAAGGTAAGCAGTATTGAGCAAGCACAAATGTGGATCGATCAAGGTAAAGCTCACGGCTTACTGGTTATTCCGGCTAACTTTAGACGCGATTTGTTGTTAGGCAAGGGTGCAACATTAAGTTACGGCGGCGATGCGAGTTACTTTCTGATTTATTCAGCCGTAGTAGAAGGCTTAGTGTCAGCCGGTATAGATGCCAGTAAACAAGTGCAGTTAATTGGTTTATTGGCTCGGGGCCAAAACCCCCAACTTGCCCAGCAAGCTGTTAATTCTATTAATATTAATTCAGTTCCAGCGTTTAACCCCAGTTTAGGTTACACACCGTATGTGGTGCCGGGATTATTTTTATTAATTCTGCATCAAACCTTATTAATTGGCACCGGTATTTTGGGCGCAGGCCAATGGCGCAAACCCGGTTATTGGCAGCAAGTACGTCCAGTAACCTTGGTGCTTGCACGGTTAAGTGTGTTTATGATGATTTACGCGCTATTTAGTAGTTTCTATTTAGGTTTTTGTTTTTATTGGTACAAAGTAAGCGTGGTGGCTACGGTGATTGAAGTTGGGCTATTTATGTTGCCCTTTCTATTAGCCACGGGATCGTTAGGTATTTATCTTAGCAGTTTATTTAATCGTCGAGAATTACCTACCCAATTGTATTTACTGGTGTCGATGCCGATTTTATTTGTGTCAGGGTTTGTGTGGCCGATTGCATTAATTCCAGAACCATTGGTATTAGCATCTCAAGTTATTCCAGCTGTTCCAGCGATTATGGGGATGCTCGAGTTAAATCAATTAGGAGCTGGTTGGTCGGCGGTAATGCCTAAATGGTTACAATTGTGGGGCTTGTTTGCAGTATTCGTCACGATGGCCATAGTCGCCATTGGGCGGAAACAGAAAAATGTTGATGTTGCATCATAAATCACCCATAGAAGTTAGCCAGGTTCTATCATATCGAAATAAGGTTATAGCTAGGTTTGTCACTGAGTAAAAAAAATAGACAGTTATCTTCTCGATAGACCTGTCTATTTCATTTGTTTTATGGGGTTTATTGTTGACTGATAAAGGGCAACCGTGACGGTTTCTTGGTCAGAGTCCAATTACATCATTCCGTTTTGGGCATTGTTTAAAGCTGCCTCTAAACGTTTAACGTTATGTTGGTATATCTCGCTGTGATCGACTTTTGCAGCATATTTAAAATCAGCTAATGCGCCTAAATTGTCATTATTCAGTAATTTCATTACACCACGATTATTATAGGCATAAGCCCGAACCGTCATTGATGGAATCGCCACTTGGGTACGAGCACTTTTCACGGCTGCACTACAGGCTTTTTGGGCTTTTTCCATATCAGCTAATTGCACATATCCAGCGCATAAGTTCACGTTGCGAGAATAGTCATCCACGGCGAACTTACTTGCAGACAAAGTAGCGGTTAAGCCTGCTTCAACATCACCAGACTGCAATGCGTTAACACCAGGCACATCTTCCACTAATACCATTTTGTAGGCATTACTTTTGATCTGTTGACCTTGCTCATCAGCCATTACGCTTGTCGATGCTGTCAGTACTAATGTGGCACAAATTAGGCCATTAACGATGCTCTTTTTCATGATGTAGCTCCTTTAAACGTTTGTGTAGCGCCGCGCTACAGGTGAACTTTAGTCAAAACGACTAGCGTCGACAAACGATAAAAAACGCATTAATGGGTTAAAAAAATTCACTTATGGGGAGGTGTGATAGTTTTGTTTAATTAATGGCCGCGGCAATTAACGTCGATGTGTTTCATGACATGGTCATCCAACGATTTTCTTTAACCTCCACAATTTTCATTGAACCTGAAACCTTAACGACTTACACATTCTTTTATAAACAGTCTTCAACGGTATCAAGGGATTTAATACTGATAGTGTGTAAGCCATATTGATATGATTCAAAGTCTATTTATACTGTCTGCGTCTGCACTGCTTAAGATTTTAATGTCTTTACATCAATAAGATAGGGCATGTAGGATTATAATTGATACTTAATTAAAGACGGCCAGAAACTATTGGCAATGATCACTGATTTTTAGCCCAAAATGTGGCTGATAATGCTAATAGTATATTTAGGATTAATGATTATGTTTATTGAAGCCTCTAAATTTTCTTTTGTGAAAGAGCTTGAAGCTAATTGGGAAATAATTCGAGATGAATTTCTCGCACTACCAAATGACTCGTTTGACCCATGGGTTCAACAACAAATGCATGGTCAAGGCTGGAGTGTCTTCGGCTTGTATGCGCTTGGGAATCGTGTTGAAGGTGCATGCGTTAAATGTCCTCAAACAGCGAAACTCGTTGAAAACATCGGCGGCATTTCTCTCGCTGGTTTTTCGCTACTAGCCCCCCATACGCATATAACACCACATGTCGGTTGGGCCAATAATGTATATCGTTTACATCTTGGATTAGTGGTGCCACCTGACTGCAGGCTTCGTGTTGCCAGCGAAACCCGTTATTGGGAAGAAGGTAAATGTTTAATATTTGATGATACTGCTGAACATGAAGCTTGGAACGATTCTGCTCAATATCGTGGCACATTAATGTTGGATTTTCTTCGGTCGGATATTTGTTCCTTCACAGAAGATATGGTGCCAGACGACGTTCGGCAATACGCTGAACAGCTATTGAAACGATAATAAACAGTGTAATAAATTCATTATCAATCTAATTATTAATGACTTTCATCATGGAAACTTTTGAGGATCCAATCGATCAGTAATTGCACTTCTGGTCGATGTTGTTCATTGGTGTGGCGGATCAAATAATAGCGATCATGGCTAAAAAGTGGATGAGGAAATAATGGTAGAAGGGTGCCATTATCGAACCATGCTTGGCTGATGGGTAATGGAATGAGTGCAATGCCTAATCCTTGTTCTGCAGCGCGGGCGACACTGAACATACTGTCTAGTTGAATTATCTGCTTAGGCTGAAATGCATCAAAGCCAACATTTTCGGCCCATTGATGCCAAGCGTAAGGTCGAGCTTTATGCAATATTAATGGCACCTTAGTTAATGCTTTAAAACCTTGTGAAGACAATTCAGCATGCAGTTGTGCATTACACGCAGGGATATAAGTGATTGGAAATAAATCATACACATCGGCATTCGTTTGTTGTTTACCAGAGAGCATAATGGATACATCAGTGTGCTTAATTGTATCGCTACGCGACTTAATGGTTTCGAGCTTAAGATTGATGGTGGGATATTTAGATGACCAACCAATGAGTTTAGGCATAAACAGTTCACTGGCAAAGAATTCTGGCATTGAAATACTGACTTCGAGCATTCTGTCTGACTGGTTAAATTCACTGACTGTGTTGACTAATTGCTGCATGACCGGCTCGATGGCCTGGTAAAAGCGTGCGCCCACTTCGGTCAATGTCACCGCGCGGGTTTGACGAATAAACAAGCTCTGGTTTAGTGATTCTTCTAACTGTTTAATCTGATGACTTACCGCCGAAGGGGTTAGATACAATCTTTTAGCGGTTTCTTTAAAACTTAAGCATTCAGCAGCGACGCAAAAACAACGTAGGCCGCGCATGGAGGTGTGTAAAGGGATCATTCAATTCTCAACAAGGACAGTTTATCAACTCACTTCCCCTCGATGATAATCAATTATGATGACATCTGTAATGCATGCGGGTCGACTACTGAGTAATAGTTTAGTGAGACTAGGAGCTATTCTTGAAGAGAAAGCAAGGATTAGACCAGTAGTTAAAATCTAATTTAAACATAGTGTTAACTAATTTTATAAAAATTGATTGAGTTGCTCTGGTGCTGAATAAACCTTGTTCGCACCAATTTGGTGCTAACTGATGTTACGTTATCTCAACTGAGATAACGAAATGGATTAATAGATAGGTAGGTAAGCAGGGCTAGCGCTTAATTAATATGTCTAATTAGAAGTACAGTGTTTCTTGCTTGGTGCCATCGATAAAAATGTCGCATTTATCTGCAGTGCTCGATTTTGCTGATTGAACAATGCTAGCAACAATACCAAAGCTTCCACCTTGATCTCCGAGTACCGAACCAAAGTAACAATCACCTTTAAATTTCATATCTTTAAAGTTTGCATTAAGATTTTGGGTAGGCGTCATTGGCGGGAATCGACCCTGCATGATCGGGTCACCATTAGCGGTCAATAGCAGTTTATTATTTGCTTTATCATACGATCCGCCAAGCACGAAAGTTTGGTCATTGACGACAACCGTTTTGTTTTGAGCCACGATTGGTGGTTTAGCGGCACAAGCGGTGAGTAGTACACCTGCAGTTATAGTAAGAAGTAGAGAAATTTTGCGCATTATTATTCCTTAGTATGCGTCGAGAGTCGTAAATCGGTCCCTCGTAATAGTAAACTAGCCCTGTTTACAGATGCTATTGATGGTATCGAAACGCATAATGTTGAGCACTATTTAAGGCGCGAACATAACGTCAGCTAGAAAAAATAGTTTTTATTTCAACAGCATATCAATTAAATACCGTATTGCACGTCTTATTGTACCAACATATTTGTGAATGCCAAGTATAAAAAAGCCTGCTGAAGTAGCAGGCTTGAAGGATCGATATATATTATAGGAGTGAGAATATTGAGCTTATGACAAGGTCACATCAAATATCAATTTAGTTACCACACCTTTAGGCGTAGTTGCTGTCAGTGTGACTTGGCTTGCGCCTGGTGTACCATTATTTTTCAAGGTAAATGAGGTTGATGTTCCTCCTGCTGAACTCTTGTTAGGTACGGTATAGCCAGATAACTGCAATTCACCTTCGGTGTTAGTAACGGTTAAGGTTGTACCTGAAGGTAATATTTGATTGGCGCTATCAGTGATTACCACATCAAACTTTGCCGTTTCATCTAGTGCAATAGGTTGAACATCAGTGTCGTAATCATTAATCACGCTGCCATCTTGGCTAACGACAAAATTAGCTTCAGAGCCTGACATTGTTAATACTAATGCTTTACGGATATAAGTACTCATAGCCGTGCTATCACATAATGCACCTTGGCATTGTGGGCCGTTAAATTGACCGTCAGCTAATTGGTATGTGTTGCTCGCTTGAATATTAAAGTACGGTTCAGCTGAATCATGGGTGCGAGATTCGTTGTCATCTCTAAAGGCGTCTGGCAAGTCAACAAAACCACCGTCATGGTAAGTTTCTACATCCATGCCGTTGCCACTGCATGCTACTGACGTTGTGCCGCTTAAGCAGCCGTTAACCACGCCACCATCAGCATCGTCAAATACATTGTTGCCATTGGTATCGAAGAAGGTTTCGTGTCCTAGCGCATAAGCCATAATCGTTACACGATGGTCACTTACCCGTGGTGATGCCGATGTCCAAATGACGGAACATTTTCCGTTTTCTATGGAACACGATGGTTCAATTTGACCACCTTCAGCGGTAAAGTTGATGGTAGTGTCGTCTGGTGCAGGGTTTGCAAAACTGTCAGAGGCATAAGCTGTAATGGTAACTTGTTCGCCGTTGTAGTCGCCCGCTTCAGGGTTGCCATTTGATCTTGAAATACTAAAACCAAGCTGTTGTGGCAAGCCGGTATTGACGGTCAGCTGTTCTGATTGGCTGGTAATGGTTTGGTTAGTGTCGGCGTCTGTGGTTGATGCCACCACTCTTACCGGGGTTGGAATGGTGCCAGCTTGCACTCGCACACTGACTAATCCCTGGGAATTGGTAATACTGCTGTCGGTCACTTCACCATTAGCAAACCGCAGACCGCCAACACTGGTGTCTAAGCTGAAATTAACCGTTTGTTGTGCTGCCGGCTGGCCATTAGCACTGGTGACTAAAAAGGTCACTAACGATGATTCTGTTGAACCGGTACCACCAGAACCTTTGATACGAATTTGGCTTGGATCAGCTGACACAAAGCTCACATTAGATAATGTTTGACGGGCTAAGGTAAAAGGCAAACTTGCATTTAAACTAGCGCCATTAACCGTTGCTGTCGCGATGATGATGTCATTACGTTCGCTGTTGCCACTGCAGCTGACATCTGAAAAGGTTGAGCTGGCAGAACCTGATAAGCTAGTAACAGGTGAATCAAGTGTGGCGTTGTCATTGGTAGAACAGTCAGAACTAAAGCTGATGCTGGTTGGGCTTTGTAAGCGTGTAAATGTGCCATCGGTGTTTTCGGTAACTAACGTAGCGCTAATCCCAAAGGTGCCACCGGCACTAATGCTATAACTACCATCAGTTGTTGCGACTAGCGTTGTCGCTAATTCACTTTCAACAAACTCACCATTAGCATTATACGAGCCCATCTTAACATTACCATTCGTGGCAATATCGTCAGACGCTAACACTTCAAAAGCGCTGCTGCTGGTAAGAGTACTACCTTGATATTCGGTGGTAGCAGTTAACAGGCTCGCACCTAACTCTGCCTCGGACGGTGTGTAGTTTAGCGTAGCAATACCTGAGGATTTTGTCAGTGCAGTTGCTGGCGCTAACGTAGCGCTACCGGCATTGAATGTCACAATTTGGTTAGCAATAGCTTGATTATTACTGTCAGTAAGCAAGGCATTGAGCTGAACTGTTTGATCAATATTAAAGCGGGTAATAGGGCCGGTAGCATCACTTATCGAAGCGGTTAATTTAATCGCTTCGACAGAGATACTGGTGTCATATTCTTTAAATTGATAATTGCGAGTCGCACTAACAGCATCTGCATCACTTGGAGAGTAAGTTGCGCTAAGCGTGCCAGCGTCGGTACTACTTGATGTGACCAGAGTTGTCGCAAGACCAGAAGATAAGGTTAACACCGTGGTAGGTGATATTGTTGCATTGGTGGTGCTAAAAGTAATGAGCGCTCCACTAACGTTAGTACTACCAATTTTGAGATGTGCAATGGCACAAAAGCTACCATCAAGATCAAAAATCAGTGAGTCAGTATTCGCATCACATTGGCCATTGACAATATTTTGATAGCTGACGGCAATACTATAATTACCACTCAGTGTGTCAGTATCGGTGCCGTCCGCGGCACCGTTACAACCGGTAAATAACAGCACTGAAGTTAGTAATAACAATAGTGTGCGAGTCATCATTTTTAGCCGCATTAGCAACATCCTTATTCTATTAAACAGACTATTTTTGAGATGGACCCTAGTCTTTTATTTCAGATCTTAAATACTTATATAGCTCTTTAGACGATTTTGATTCTGGGTTTTTAGCCAGTTCTTTATTCGCTTGGCGGATCAGTTGACGCATTTTTTGACGATCAAGTTGTGGGTGTAAATCCAGTAATACTTGGACTTCATCGTCGCCATTCGCTAATAAACGTTCACGCATTTTTTCAAAAATCTGTATTTGAGCGGCTTCATTATTGTTTTTGTTCAACACTTTATCCAGTGCTGCTTCAATAGGTTCATGCTCAAAGCCACGCATTAATTTACCAATGTATTGTAAATGGCGGCGATAGGCTTCAGTTTTTTGTTTAATCAGTTTTGTTTTTAGAATCGCATCATATAGAAATTCATCTAAACCCATTTTGTCTAATTGAGTTTTGCTCAGGGCCACTAAACGCATGCCAAGTGCTTGAGCATCCTCACTTTCTTTTTTAACGCCTGTTCTGCTGACATAGTTGTCATCATTATCATAGGGCTGCTGAAATAGCTCAGAATCGCCAACAATTTTCATAGTCATAAACCTCAAGTCAATATGCATTAATGATAGCATTTATTTGGCCTAGAATATGCAGAATTTATTGATGATCAACTGCGATATAAATGCGCGGTTATCAATCGCCAATTGAATTTGATATGCTAGCGTCAATTAGACTAATCAAAGAGTAAATTTGTGGCTTCTCATCCTTCTTCAGCGCATAGCGCAACTGAACCAACACCTAGAATTGATTCTGAATTATCGGCGTTAAAAGACGCGGTATCTGTCGCATTAGAATATGCGAAAGAGTTAGGCACTTCGGCCGCTGAAGTGGCTATCAGCAAGCAGCAAGGTTTGTCGGTTTCAACCCGTGAAAAAGAAGTTGAAACCGTTGAGTTTAATAAAGACGGTGCGTTGGGCATTACCATTTACCGTGATGGTCGCAAAGGCAGTTCATCGACCTCAGACTTAAGCCCTGAAGCAATTCGCCAAGCGGTAAAAGCGGCCGATGGCATTGCAAAATATACCTCAGAAGATCCTTTTAGTGGCTTGGCTGATCCCGCTTTGATGGCGCAAGATATTCGCGATTTGGAGTTATATCATCCACAAGATATCGATGCTGAAGAGCTCGCACAGTTGGCCATTCGGGCAGAAGAAGCCAGTTTATCGGTTGATAGCCGTATACGTAACTCAGACGGCGCGAGTGCCAATGCTCATACTGCCGCTAGGGTTTATGGTAACAGTCATGGGTTTCTTAACGGCTATTGCAGCTCTCGCTACAGTTTAAGTTGTGTTGTAATAGGCCAAGAGTCTGATGGCAATATGCAGCGCGACTACGACTATACGGTTGCCCGTAAATATCATGATTTACTGTCACCTGAAGCGGTTGGTTTGCAAGCGGCAAACAAAACCTTAAGCCGTTTGGATGCCCGTAAAATAGCCACGGCGAAAATGCCAGTGTTATTTGCTCCTGAACTTGCCACAGGCTTAATGGGACATTTAATTGGCGCGATTAGTGGCAGTAGTATTTACCGTAAGTCAAGCTTCTTAATGGAAGCTCTGAATACTCAAATATTCCCAGACTGGTTTAGTATTGAAGAACAACCGCATTTAATTGGCGCACTGGCCAGTGCTAACTACGACAGTGAAGGCGTGGCAACCCAAGACCGTCGTATTATTGATCGTGGCCAACTAGAAACTTACTTACTAACCAGTTATTCGGCGCGTAAATTATCGATGACCAATACAGGCCATGCTGGTGGTATTTATAACTGGACCCTAAGCCATTCAAATCAAACCTTTGATGACTTGGTTAAAGCCATGAATACCGGCTTAATTGTTACGGAAGTGATGGGCCAAGGCGTTAATGGCGTTACTGGTGATTATTCACGTGGCGCGGCAGGTTTTTATGTTGAAAATGGCGAAGTGTTGTATCCAGTAGAAGAAATTACTATCGCGGGTAATTTAAAAGACATGTTTATGGGAATACAAGGCGTAGGTAAAGATCGCGATTTACGTTCATCAATCCGCACCGGCGGTATTTTACTGAGCGAGATGAAAATCGCGGGTAATTAACTCCTTTTGCTGAAAAATGCATTTATGGTTTAAATGCAAAAAGAATTAAAGCCTCTTATCTAATTGATAAAGAGGCTTTTTTTTAACTTTAATTTGGCTCTTTACGCTTTATATCTTTACTTTACCTTTCTTGACAGTCGTTTACAGGCAAGGGTTGTCATAACTCTTGCAAATGTAACTAGATGGTTAATGGAGTAAATATGTTTAACAAAAAAATAAGTCGATTGATGATGGTGTCTGCAATGGGAGCCTTGTTACTAGGGTGTGGCTCAGACAGTGAAGAAAGCAGTGATGATGTCGCTTATGTACAGTTTTATAATGCATCACCTAATAGCACATCGACTTCGTTAGTACTGGATGACTATTCATATACGGCGGTTGATTTTGCTGATGCAATGCCGCGCTATGCTTATAGTACAGGGAGCACTGAACTGGAAATTTATGGTCAAGACGAAGATAGTGAAACGGTAACCGTTTACAGCGATACTGTTGATTTAGCGAGCGACTCGAACCATTTGTTTGTACTTTATGGTGATTATCACGATCCAGAACTATTGGATATTAACTATTCACGCGATGAAATGGACGAGTTAAATGCCGACGATGATAATGACTACAGCAAAATGGAAGTGCTAGTGGCTAACGTAGCGACTGATGAAGGTACTTTTGATACCTATATTTCACTTGATACCCAAACCATTGACCAAGCGGTGATGCTGGGTAATGTGCCGTATAGCAGTTACACCAGCGAACAGATATTCGATACTGATGATTATATTGTCTATCTGACCGAAACCGGCACTAAAAATGTGCTCTACACCACAGGTAGCATGAGTTTAACCTCCGAAACCGCCTATAAACTGATTATTCGTAACAGTTTTGGTGCAGGTGATATTAACGTCACTATCGACAGTATTGACTCAACCACAACGCCTGTCACTTACGCCGCGTTAGAGGCAACTGCCGATTACCGGGTGTTTAATGGTTTAGAAACGCAAAGCATTGATGTTGATATTGCCAGTAAGCAAGAAACACAATACTTGTATGGTATTTCACCCTTCACAGTAACGGATTACCAATCAACATCGTTTAATGATTATGGTATCACCACTAAAGATGCGACCAGTAAAGCCAAGTTGTTCGATAACTTGTTGGTAACGTTTAACCAAGATGAAGTGAAGTCTTTACTGATTTATCAGCAAGAAGACAGTTCTGTTAAAGGTATGGTGATCGAGCAAGACTTACGACCTCGAGCTTTTGAATATAAAGTCGATGTGGTGAATTTAGCTTACGATTATGATGACCTAACCGTGTATTTTGTCCGCGCTTCAGAAACCATTGAAACCGCCGAATATACCTTAACGGATTTAGATTTTGTCGAAAAACTCAGCCTGACATTGCCTGAAGATGATTATGAAATTAACATTGTTTACGAAGCCGATAATGGCACGCAAACCTTAGTTTATCAGTCTGATTCAATCAGCTTTGATGGCGACAGTAATTATACTTTTGTGCTGACTCCAGACAGTACAAGCGCTTTAGGTCATAGACTGACGTCATTACAGTAATATTAAGTTGAATTAACCGTGAGTTAAGCTACTGCTTATTAAACATAAAAAAGCCGATATCATCGATATCGGCTTTTCATTTAGCGCTTATAATCAAATAAACATACAAACTAATAAGTTATAATCTGAGCTGAGATTAATTAGTACGGTATCGACTAAGAATTTTACCCAAATCAGCTGATGCTTTTGCTAGATCTTTAACACCACTTGAAGACTGTTGCGATAAGCCTCTAATAATATTTGATTTCTGTCTTATGTCCGTCAGCTCTTTTGCAATGTCATTGGCCACTGCACTTTGTTCTTCTGACGATGTAGAAATTTGGAAACTCATGTCCATAATTGAATTCGCAGATTCAGAAATGGCATTAATATCGGTTCCAATATTAGTAATTAGATCGCTACTGGTTTGTGCTTGTTTGACAGTATCTTGAGTAATGCTGTCAATATTGAGTGTTTCACTTTGCAGTAATTCAATCATTTTATGAATTTCAACCGTCGCAGCTTGAGTACGACCCGCAAGGGTTCTTACTTCGTCGGCAACCACCGCAAAACCACGGCCCATTTCACCTGCACGTGCCGCTTCAATTGCTGCGTTTAATGCCAGTAAGTTGGTTTGATCTGAAATAGCATTAATGGTGGTGATGACTTCATTAATATTGGTCGCGTTAATTTTTAGGGTATTGACTGAGTTTGATGTTTGTTCAATGTAGGTCGATAACTGCTTAATTTCATTAATCGCACGCTTAGCTCGGTCATAACTCTGACGCGTATACTCTGAATCTTGTTCAACACGTTGAGTTGAATTTCGAGCGATATTAGAGACTTCAGCAGCTGATGCCGTCATTTCTTCCATCGCGGTAGCAACCGAGTCAAGTGAAGCATATTGTAAATCAATTTGTTCAGCGCTTTGTACTGCTTCATTGGCGAATGAGCTCGAGGTTGTTTGCAATGTATCGGCACTTTTCTTCACCGCGACAACGAGATCGGTTAATGTGTCCATGGCTTTATCAAGTGCGCAACCAATGGTGCCAAATTCATCACGACCAGGATGGAAGCCTAAACGAGAGGTTAAATCACCTTTAGCAATTTTTTCCGTGGTATCCCATAACACCCAAAGTGCACCGCCAAGGAACGTGGCCGTCCAATAAATCACTACTACAAAAGGCAATACCCATAAAAATGACATTAACAGTGATATCAAAGCAGCTTGTTTTGCGCTGGCTTCTTGTCCAGAAACCGATTCGCTCAGGGTATAATATTGGTCATCTAATGCATAAACGGCAGTAATAGTATCTCGTTGGCGTGAACTTGTTTGTGAACGTCCTGAGACTTGTAAATCTAATGTTGAAGCTTGTTCTAGTTGGCTCGTGGCATCAAGTGCTTGAACCATAGCTGCTGTTTTTTGCTCTAAAACCAGTAATGATTGCTGTTCTATATTTTCAATTTTATTAACGTAACTACTAATCGATACACTAGATAAAATAATCAGGAACAGTCCGAAAATAGCCCAGAACTTATCGTTAATGGACATTTTGATGAAAAGTTTATCGATATTTCTGAAATCAACTTGTTTCATGGTTTGAGCACCTAAACCGGTAAAGATAATAAATTCAAATACTAGATGAGCTTTTAGTATATTGATACTAAATAGTCAGCTTAATAATATTTTGTTGTGACCAACATGACATCGAGTCATGATCAATATCGACAATAACTCACATACCTTAAGTGATTTATTGGTTTTTATTCATGGTGTATTCAACATACTACGAGTGTTGGTGGTCAATGTTAGCGTAATAATCGGGTAAAAACCTTACATTTTCAAGATGATTCCATGACATGAATTAAAATATCAAACAGTATGTTGTCATTTTTTTATTTTTTTGAACAATAAGTGTTACAAAATCTATATTTTTTAACAACCACCCCGTCAACGCTTGTTTTTACGCTAAATGTTGTTTTAGTTGAGGTATTTTTGATTTTATTTATCATCGTTTTCTAATTAAAACAAAATTACTTGATAATCAATCAGATAGTAAATTTGTTTACCCCATTAATGTGATCAATGTTCTTTTTTCTGTAAACAAACTTTGGGACAATCGCCCCGCATATTACAAAAAAATAGCATTTATATTACAAAATATGGGGTTAAAAAATGAAAGGACTGACTAAACTAACGGCGGTTTCACTCGCAGTAGCCGCTGCAATGCCGATAATGGCAAATGCAGAGGTGTTAATTAGTGAATACGTTGAAGGTAGTTCAAACAACAAAGCGATTGAACTGTATAACAACAGTGACGTTGCAATTGATTTAACAGGCTACAAATTAGTACGTTACAAAGACGGTGACTCTGCAGCGCTTGATATGGTGGAATTAACTGACACTATTGCCGCTAAAAGTGTCAAAGTCATTTTGCATTCAAGTGCAGCGATTACCTTGCCAGCCTCAACCGACTCGATGACCGGTAACTTATACTTTAATGGTGGCGATGCTGTCGGCTTATTAAAAGACGGTGTGTTGGTTGATGTTGTTGGTGACATTCCAACACCAGCAGGTTGGGGGTTTGACACCACATTCCAGCGTAAATTAGACGCCTTAACTGCCAGCACCACTTATGATGCCAGCCAATGGGTCACATTAGATAAAGACACCTTTAGTGGTTTAGGCTCGCTTGATACCGCAGTAACACCAGAGCCAACAGTATTTACCTGTAATGGGGCCACACTGACCAACATTTATGATGTGCAAGGTGCAGGTGACTCTAGTCCATTAATTGCCGATGGTAGTTATGAATCGGCTAATGAAGTGACCATAAAAGGGATTGTTACTTCTAGAAGCGACAGTTTATACAAAGGCTTCTTTATTCAAGACATGCAAGGTGACAACTCACCTTATACTTCAGACGGCATTTTCGTCTACTTGAACGAAGCTGCACCAGATACTATTCAGCCAGGCACTGAAGTGTGTGTGCAAGGTAAAGTAAACGAGTATTACGGCTCGACTCAGATTAACCTTAAGGACGATCAAAAAATTGAAGTTGGCGCATTAGGTGAAGTGCCTCTAGCCAGTGCATTTTATGTTGCCGATGGCGAAACCCTAACGCAAGCATTAGAGCGTGTTGAAGGCATGAAAGTAGTATTAGATGCGGGTAGTGAGATGAAAATCACCCGTACCTTTAGCTACGATTATGACGGACGTCGTAACAATATGGTGTTGTCACATAAAGCGCCATTAATGAAACCAACTCAAGTATTTGAGCCAAACTCAGCAGATTCTATTGCACTGGCTCAAGCTAACGCGGTGAACCAGTTATTTGTTGAATCTGATTTCAAAGCGAAGGATGGTGAAGTACCTTATTTCCCAGAGTTTAACGCAGAAACGGGTTACATTCGTGTTGGCGATCAATTGACTAACCTTGAAGGTGTGATCGGTTATAGCTACAACGCATTCCGTATTTTACCGACCAACATAATTACTGCTGGCGATTTTATCCGTGTAAACGATCGTACCGATGCGCCTACAGTGGCAGATATGGGCGACATTCGCGTAGCGAGCTTTAACGTGTTGAACTTCTTTAATGACGTTGTTGGCGGTGATGCTAATCCATCAAACAGCAATCGTGGTGCATTAATCGAAGAAGAAATGGTGTTGCAGCGTACTAAAATAGTGAATGCGCTTGTCGCCATGAATGCTGATGTTGTTGGCTTAATGGAAATCGCTAACAATGGCTTTGGCGAGTTAAGTGCCATTCAAAACCTTGTAGATGCATTGAACGCAGAATTAACTGATGATCAAGCGTATCGCTTTGTTGAAATTGAAGATGCTGATAAGTATGAAGACAAATTCATCGGCAGTGATGCGATTACAGTTGGCATGTTATATCGCCCAGCCCGTATTACATTAGACGGCGCGGCAAAAGTGATTGCGACGCCAGAACAACATGCTGCAGAAGGTGCGCAAACCCGTGAGAAAGATGGAGTTGTTGAGCAAAGCCCGAGTTATGAAAAGTTCCAACGTCATAGCTTAGTGCAAACCTTTAGCATTAACGATGAAAAGTTAACTGTTGTGGTTAACCACTTAAAATCGAAAGGTTCAGGCTGTATTGAAGACTGGGCTGAATTTAACGAAAACGCTGAGCCAGCAGACTTGCAAGGAAAGTGTAATGCATTCCGTGTATCAGCAGCCAAAGTACTCGGTGAGTCACTAAAAGATGTTGCTGGTGATGTACTGGTTATTGGTGATTTAAATGCCTACGGCAAAGAAGATCCGGTAGCAGTATTAACTGATTACGATGCCTCAACTACAGATCATGTTATCCGCACTGCATCGTGGACTACCTTAAACGGTAAAGTGTACGAGCGTGAAGGCAGCGTGATAGATAAAGGTTATGGTTTAATTAACTTAAACACTCAAGCACATGGCGCAGCCACTTATTCATATAGTTACAGTGGTGAATTAGGTAATTTAGACCATGCTTTAGCCAATGAGAGTTTAGCGGCTAAGTTAGTCGGTATTGACGACTGGCACATTAACTCAGTTGAATCTAACCTGTTTGAATATGGTAGCAAGTACACCGGAGATCTGGTTAAAACTGAAAGTCCATTCTCAGCTTCAGACCATGATCCAGTGATTATTGCATTAAGCTATCCTGCGCCAGTAACGCCAACTCCTACGCCAACACCAGAGCCTGTTCAAGACAGTGATGGTGGTAGTTTAGGTTACTTTGCATTGATGTTATTAGGTGCTCTAGGCTTACGCCGTCGCAGTTAATTATTGTTAACTGCTCAAGCACTAATAAAAAAGGATGACTGTTAAGTCATCCTTTTTTTTGAATATAGAGTGAACGTTACACGATCAAATCATACTGCTCACGTAGCACTTTAATAATGTCCGCTTTTGGGTTGGCTGGTAATGGAATACTTGAACCAGTGACTTTTTCTGCAACACCAATATAAGTGCGCGATACATTCATCATCGCGTCTAATGGTAAGTCGTTGTCACGAGCAAGTGCTTCACGCTCTGGCATTCTGTCTTTGTTTAACAAAATATCGGCATCGTCGAAATGGTTTAACAAGAACTGACGAAAACCTTCTTTTGAATTTTCAACAATCTTGCCCTCGCGATAAGCGGCCCCGTCCCAAATGCGTGATGAGTCAGGCGTACCGACTTCATCCATGTAAATCAGTTTTGATTGGCCATTTTTGTCATTGACGTAGCCAAACTCAAACTTAGTATCGACAAACACTTGATCAAGCTTTGCTAGCGCATCTGAAATTACTTTAAAGCCTTGCTTTAGCAAGGTTTCATACAAGTCGATATCTTGTGGTTTTTCAAATCCAAAGGCTTGGTAGTTAGCTTCAATATCGCTACGGCTAATGTTAACGTCATCTTGCGCAGGCACGCCCGGGATGCCGGTTAAGATTCCTTTGGTGGATGGGGTGATCATTAACTCTGGCAGTTTTTGATCTTTGCTTAACCCTTCTGGCAAGGTGATACCACAAAATACCCGCTCGCCTTTTGAATAAGCACGCCACATTGAGCCGGTAATATATTGGCGACAAATCGCTTCGACTTTAATTGGGCGAGCTTTTTGCACTATCCATACAAAAGGGTGCGGAATATCTAGAATGTGGCTGTCAGCTAAACCATTTTCGGCGAATAAACCAAACCAATGATTTGAAATCGCATTCAGTGCAGCGCCTTTACCTGGAATACCCTGCAAGTTACCTTCGCCATGAAAAATACAATCGAACGCCGAGATCCTGTCGCTGATCACCATAATTGCTAGCGGAGTATCTTCAGGTACATCGTAACCTTTGTCGCGGATTAAGCGGCGACTGTCTGTGTCGGTTAACCAGTAAACACTGCGTACTTTGCCACTGTGGACAGGCTTGTCGGTACGGATAGGTAAATCATTGTTCACGGCAAGAACGGAATCGGCAAGATTCATGCGAGTGTTCCTTAGGTAGTAGGGTACATAGGTTTTTATGGCGGCTATTTTACCTGCATTCAAAGCGTTTGCACGATAAAAGGAGGGGTTGAAATAGGCTTTTTTGTTATGCGAACAATCAAGGGTAAGGTTAACCTTTCTTGATAAAGACTTTATTGGGTTATTCAGGCAGAATTCACGCCTTAATGATGTGATGGATAAACCAACGTGAACAGTGAACAAGAAAGCGCGAATGCCCGTTTAGGACTGATATTTGTTTCTATAGCAGTATTTTTCTGGGGTATTTTGCCTATAGCATTAAAGCTATCAGGTGGATTCATTACACCAGTTACTCTGACCTGGTTTCGGTTTGTCATGGCGTTAGTCGTGACCTTGTTAATTCAATGGCGCTTAGGTGCATTACGTCAATTTGTCGGTTTACCTTCATTAGTATGGTTGAAATTGGTGCTCGCTGGCGTGCTGTTGATGTGCAATTACGTGTCGTTTGTTTATTCGTTGGGATATCTAGCTCCTGGTACTGCACAGCTTAACTTCCAAACCGCGCCTTTCTTCTTGGCATTTGGTGGGGTGTTGTTTTTCAAAGAGCGTTTTAATGCATTTCAGTTAAGTTGTTTTGCCACGCTTGGACTGGGCATGCTGATGTTTTTCCATCCGCAGTTCGATTTAAATCAAGCAAGTGATCATCAAGTGTTGGTTGGGATTATGATTGTGCAGTTTTCGGTGATGTCGTGGACCAGCTATGCTTTGTTACAAAAGTCGGTGAGCCAACGACTGTCACCCAGTAATGTACTGTTATTTATTTACGCATTAGGCATTGTGCTTATGGCGCCATTTAGTGACTTTAGTCAGTTTGAAGCTATGACGCTCGATCAATGGTGGATAGTACTTTTTTGCGGCGCCAATACTTTGATTGCGTATGGCTGTTTTGGTCAAGCTTTACATTATTGGCCAACCGCGCAAGTGAGTGCGATGTTGGCATTAACACCGGTATTGAGTTTTACTGCGACAGAAGTTGTGGTCAATCTTGGTTGGTGGAGCGGAGTATTTGCCGGTGCCGATATTGATGTATTGTCATTTGCTGGCATCGTTATGATTGTGTGTTCGGTGTTTGCCGTGCAAATTGTCCCCTTGTATCAAAAGCGTAAACAGGCCAAAGCGTTCAGGACTGTATTGTAACACTTTGGTGAAACGGATTATCACTAGGGTCGCTTCGCTGCTAGGGCGGACTGCGTCCTGCTAGGAAATGATAACAAGCGATAACAAGCGAACGCTGCGCTCACGGATAAAGCGGTCTAGCACCTAGGCTCTCGGCTTGTCATCTCTTAATCTCTCTCGTCACCGCTTGCTATCTCAGGAATAGGGACAGCTTCGCTGCTAAGATTTTATAGCATCTAGCCGCGCAGCGTCCTAGCAGCGTAGCGATCTAGGCTCTTGCTATAGAATCTAGCCGCGTAGCGACCTAGAGCCTAGAACCTAGAAATAGTGATATTAAACAGGTAATCGCCACGTTAATGGATGTTAATTATTTTTTAGACTTATTTTGTAGGATAGAGAATAGAGAATAGAGAGTAGAGAGTAAAAGCGGAAAACAAAAATGGAGCCCTTAGGCTCCATTTTTTGTGTCATTCAACTGAATGATTAACCGTTGTCACGTGGCTTACGTGGACGACGCTCTGCACTTGCAGGGCGGTCACTAGCCGGACGATCACCCGCTGGGCGGTCAGTACGTGGACGGTCACTGCGAGCACGATCACTACGTGGGCGACGTGGAGCGCCTGCGCCGCGAGTCGTGTCAGCAAACACTTCATCACCCGCTTCACGAATGTTTAAAGGACGACCACACACACGCACTTTTCTTAGGTGTGAAAGGATGTCTTTAGGCATTCCGTCTGGTAAATCAACGGTTGTGACTTGATCAAATAATTGAATTTGACCAATGAAACGGCTATCGATGTTTGCTTCGTTAGCGATAGCGCCAACGATATTACCTACACCAACACCATTTTCACGACCTACATCGATAACATAACGATTCATTTTAACGTCTGGGTTATCTTTTAAGCCTTCTGCATCACCAAAGCTATTTGGTGCTGGACGGCTACTACGCTCGCCACGGTCACTGCGTTCACGACGTGGACGGTCGCTGCTACTATTGCGATCACCACGGTCACTACCACGATCACTACGCTCGTCACGTGAATCACGTTGACGTTCGGTAATCGTTGGTAACTGTAGTGGACGCTCTTGCTGTACTTGTTGTAACAATGCAGCAGCCAGTAAATCTGTATCAACTTCAAGCTGTTGACATAATTCAGCTACAGCGTTTTTCATGAAATCTAAGTCACCGTTAATGGTTTCTTGGATTTGCTCGCCTAAACGAGACAAACGACGCTCTGCAACTGATTCAGGGCTAGGCACTTTCATTGGCGAAATACGGCTGTTTGTAGCGCGTTCGATAGTGCGTAACATGCGCATTTCACGATTGGTTACAAATAGGATTGCCATACCAGTACGACCAGCACGACCTGTACGACCGATGCGGTGAACATAGGCTTCTGAATCATAAGGAATATCGTAGTTTACTACGTGTCCAATACGTTCAACGTCTAGACCACGTGCCGCAACGTCAGTCGCGATTAAAATGTCTAACTTGCCGCGCTTAAGCTGCTCAACAGCACGCTCACGTGCTTGTTGATTCATGTCACCATGCAATGGAGATGAAGCATAACCACGGGCTTCTAATTTTTCTGCTAATTCAACACAGCTGTTACGGGTACGAACGAAGATGATAATACCTTCAGTATTTTCAACTTCTAAAACACGTACTAACGCTTCTAGTTTATTGTGTTGTGATACTTGCACATAACGTTGGTCGATAGACTCAACAGTTGTCTGGCTAGACGCTATGCTGATGTTCACTGGGTTTGTTAAGTGCTTAGCTGCAACGCGCTTAATTTGCTCAGGCATAGTGGCAGAGAATAATGCAAGTTGGCTGTCAGTAGGCTTGTGCTCTAATACCCATTCGATATCATCGATGAAGCCCATTTTTAGCATTTCATCGGCTTCGTCTAATACTAAGGCTTTTAGATTATCTAGCTTTAATGTGCCACGACGCATGTGATCCATTACACGACCAGGAGTACCAACAATCACTTGTGGTCCACGCTTAAGGGCGTTTAATTGTTGTTGCATGCTTTGACCACCGTAAATCGGTAGTACGTGGAAGCCTTTCATGAATTTGGCATAACTACCAAATGCTTCGGCAACTTGAACCGCTAATTCGCGGGTTGGTGCTAACACTAAAATCTGTGGAGCATTGATTTTCATGTCGATTTTGTTTAGTAAAGGCAGGGCAAACGCGCCTGTTTTACCGGTACCGGTTTGTGCTTGACCGATAATATCTTTACCAGCCATAAGCGGGTCGATACTAGCAGCTTGAATAGGAGTTGGGTTTTCATAACCTAACTCGTCAAGCGAACGCAACAAAGACTCAGACAGGCCGAGTTCGCGGAAAGTTCTTTCAGATGACATTGAGTTGTAGCCTTGTGGATGCGCACGAAGTTCGGAAGCTCGTGCTAAAGTTTCACAGACAGAAAATCAACCCCGTGTCGATTTCCCGCGCCGATAAGGGGGCGTATTATAGCAGCAACAATGCTAGTTGACCACGTAAAAACTGAAAATAAACATTAAATTGCCTATTCTAGTTTAAGATTGGCCTGATTCTTGATTTTTAAGATTTGTTAATTGATTGAAAAATGAACATTTGTTGGCGTGAATTAGGCTGTTTATGGGGCCTTGGTCAGCTTATCGATGCTGAGCATTTGATATACTGTTTCAGCAACTGCCACAATAAAGTCGATGTCTAACGTGGCTATTGTGTCGTCGGCCGTATGATATTGCGCATGGGGTGGCACGCCAAAATACACCCAGGAGTAGCCGGCTTTATGAAATGGGTAATGGTCTGACGCTCTGAGCCAATCACTTTTTTTCATCCGCCCACTTAGTAAATTTGTGTGATGAGTGCGAATACATAATTGGGTTTGTTGCATCAACAATGGTTTGATTGACTCAAAATTTGACAGATTTTTTTGCCCTTCCATGTAGATTGCTCTACGACGATCTGGGTGGCCTATCATGTCCAAGTTTACACTTAGCTCAATGTCCATCTGTGGGTATTGCTGCAATAACGTCACTAATTCATAGCTGCCATATAAACCTGGTTCTTCAGCGTCGGTTGCCACAATCATCAAATTAACATCATCTAACGGCGGATTCTTCTGCCATTGGGCTGCTATTGCCATCATTCCGGCAATGCCTGAGGCATTATCATCAGCACCTGGATACATTTTACTGGCCGTTTGACCTAAGTGATCATAGTGCGCGGTAATCACTCGCCATCGGTTTGAGCTATTTTTGGCCGCAATAGTGGCAATAATATTGACCCCAGAGACGGTCGAAAATTGATGTTGAAAACTAAACGGGACGGCAAAATTTGGCTGCCAGGGTTGTAATCCCACTTCTGTAAATCGTTTAATTAAATACTCTTGAGTGAGGCGGGCGCCTTCGGTGGTTGTCTTACGGCCTTGAAATTCAGTGGAACTCAGTATGGTGATATCTTCAGTGATTTGGCTATGGGCGCTAGACCAAGAGGTGATAATAGCTGACGAGCATTGCTGAGGAGTTTGGCTACAGGCACTGAGTAAGCCGCCCAATAACATCATAGCCAATACCTTAAGGTGAATTTGAGTAGTAAACATAGTGTGTCCTCCTCTTATTCACCTAAGGTTTGGTATTTGATCTCAGCGTGTTATTTGGCTTTTTTAGCCTTTACCCGTTTATTGTGAAGCGCCAACATCGGCTTTAGGAATCTCGCGGTATGAGAATCTGGGTGCTCTGCTACTTCTTCTGGGCTGCCTGCGGCTAAAATCATGCCGCCGCCAGCACCACCTTCAGGGCCTAAATCGATAATCCAGTCTGCGGTTTTAATCACATCTAAATTATGCTCAATCACCACAACAGTGTTGCCATGAGATTTTAAGCGATGCAATACTTCTAACAATAGTTGAATATCGGCAAAGTGAAGCCCTGTAGTGGGTTCATCTAAAATGTATAAGGTTTTACCTGTATCGCGTTTAGACAGCTCTTTGGCCAGTTTAACGCGCTGAGCTTCACCGCCAGATAAGGTGGTCGCGCTTTGCCCTAAGCGAATGTACGACAAGCCGACATCCATTAAGGTTTGCAATTTACGTGAAATAGATGGAATCGCATCAAAATAGCCACGAGCGTCTTCAACCGTCATTTGCAGCACTTCGTGAATGTTTTTGCCTTTGTATTTTACTTCTAAGGTTTCGCGGTTATAACGCTTGCCTTTACACGAATCACAAGGCACATAAACATCAGGTAAAAAGTGCATTTCCACTTTAATTAACCCATCACCTTGGCAGGCTTCACAACGACCGCCCTTGACGTTAAACGAGAAGCGACCCACTTGATAACCACGGGTGCGCGATTCTTGTGTGCCAGCAAACAGTTCACGTATTGGGGTGAAAATACCCGTATAGGTGGCAGGGTTCGAGCGTGGCGTGCGGCCAATAGGGCTTTGATCAATATCGACTACTTTATCGCAATGATCCATGCCTTCAATACTTCTGTAGGGCGCAGGTTCGTCCACGGTAGCGCCATTGAGCATCCGATGGGCAATTTTAAAGAAAGTGTCGTTAATCAGTGTCGATTTACCTGAACCCGATACGCCAGTAACACAGGTAAACAATCCAACTGGAATGGTTAAATCAACATCTCTTAGGTTATTACCCGATGCGCCAAATAACTGAATCACCTTTTTCGGATCGATAGGGGTGCGCTGGTCACTAATGTGTATTTGCTTTTTACCGGAAATATATTGGCCCGTAACCGACGCTTCACAGTTAAGAATATCTTCTAGCGTACCGTCACAAATGACTTCACCGCCATGTACACCGGCACCTGGGCCAATATCGATAATGTGATCGGCTAAGCGAATCGCATCTTCATCGTGTTCAACCACAATCACGGTATTGCCTAAATCACGAAGATGGATCAGGGTTTGTAATAAACGTTCGTTATCGCGTTGATGCAAACCAATTGAAGGCTCATCAAGCACGTACATCACGCCCACTAAACCCGCTCCAATTTGGCTGGCTAGGCGAATACGTTGCGCCTCGCCACCCGATAAGGTTTCAGCTGAGCGCGACAAGCTTAAATAGTTAAGCCCCACATTGACCAAGAAGCCAAGGCGTTGACTGATCTCTTTTAAGATTTTCTCGGCAATTTGCGCACGTTGTCCTTCAAACACTACGGTGTCGAAGTATTGTTTAGCTTCGCCAATCGACCAAATGGTCAGTTGCGGTAGGTTTAACTCACCAATAAATACGTTACGGGCTTCTTCACGTAAGCGCGAACCACCACAACTATTACAAGGCTGCATATTAATAAATTTAGACAGCTCATCGCGTACCGAGTTACTTTCGGTTTCACGGTAACGGCGATCCATATTATTCAAAATGCCTTCAAACGGATGGTTACGGATCACAACATCGCCGCGGTCATTAATGTACTTAAAGGCAATGTTTTGTTTGCCAGAACCATATAAGACAATCTTTTTAACTTTGTCGCTTAGTTCGGCATAAGGCTTCTCAACGTCAAACTTATAATGTTCAGCTAATGAACTGAGCATTTGGAAATAGTAAAAATTACGTCTATCCCAGCCTCTAATCGCGCCGCCAGCTAATGAGAGTTCATCATTAGCAATGACTCGCTCAGGGTCAAAAAACTGCTGCACACCTAAACCATCACAAGTTTGACAAGCACCGGCCGGATTGTTAAACGAGAAAATACGCGGCTCAAGTTCGGCCATCGAATAGCCACAATGCGGACACGCGAAATTAGCTGAAAATATCAGTTCTTCGGCTTTGCTATCATCCATACTGGCAATTTTTGCAATGCCACCAGATAATTCTAAAGCGGTTTCAAACGACTCAGCCAAGCGCTGTTTCATGTCTTCGCGTACTTTGAAGCGATCGACAACCACTTCAATGGTATGTTTGATGTGTAAATCTAATGTTGGAGGATCGGTTAAGTCACATACTTCACCGTCAATACGGGCGCGGATGTAGCCTTGTGCCGATAAGCTTTCCAGCAACTTAACGTGCTCACCTTTACGGTCGTTAACCACTGGCGCAAGCAGCATTTGGCGGCTGTCTGCCGGCATCGCCAACACTTTATCCACCATTTGGCTGACCGTTTGCGCTGACAACGGCTGATTATGCGTTGGGCAGCGAGGCTCGCCCACACGGGCAAACAACAAGCGTAAATAGTCATAGATTTCGGTAATGGTACCGACGGTCGAACGTGGATTGTGCGAGGTTGATTTTTGTTCAATTGAAATGGCAGGGCTAAGGCCTTCAATATGATCTACATCGGGTTTTTCCATTAAGCTCAAGAATTGACGCGCATACGCCGACAGCGATTCGACATAACGACGTTGGCCTTCTGCATACAAAGTATCGAAGGCTAATGATGATTTTCCTGAACCGGATAACCCAGTTATCACAATAAGTTTGTCACGGGGAATGGTTAGATTGATGTTCTTAAGATTGTGGGTTCGGGCACCGCGTATTTCAATTTTATCCATCTATATCACTCTATGACTTATGTAAAACAAAACAGCGATCAGTATCGCATAGTTTGTTGGGGGACTTCATATCAATTTTGACTATGTTGGTTTCATGGTACGCATAAAACTCAGCTAAAGTTTAACATGCGCAGATAAAACACCTTATATCAAAAACTGTGATTTCCTTTTGAGCTAATTTCTGGCGCTGTGATAATATGCGCACCTTATAATATTGTTGAATTACTTATCGAAGGGCAACAGCATGGCCAGTAATGGACTGTCGGGTATGGAGAAAAAGGTCGCATTTTCGTTAGCCAGTGTGTTTGGTTTACGAATGATGGGATTGTTTATGATTATGCCTGTCTTCGCGCTGTATGGTCAGCACCTTGAAGGCTTTTCACCGCTATGGGTGGGTATTGCCATTGGTGCTTACGGATTAACCCAGGCTTTTTTACAGATCCCAATGGGCATTTTGTCCGACAAATACGGACGTAAGCCGATTATTCTTGGTGGCTTGGTATTGTTTGCCATTGGTAGTTTAATTGCCGCATCATCGGATCACATTTACGGGGTGGTGTTTGGTCGTGCAGTACAAGGTATGGGCGCAATCGCTGCCGCCGTGTTAGCGCTTGCCGCCGATTTAACTCGAGACGAGCAACGCACTAAAGTCATGGCGATTATCGGCATGTGTATTGGCTTTTCATTTGCCTTGTCATTATTGGTCGGGCCTATTGTGGCGCAATACATGGGCTTAACGGGGTTGTTTTTATTAACCGCAGTTCTGGCAGTATTGGGCATGTTAATTGTGCAGTTTTTTGTTCCCAATCCTATTAGCCAAGCGCCTAAAGGCGATACGGTCGCCACTCCGACAAAATTAAAGCGTATGTTGTTAGACCCGCAGTTATTTCGCCTAGATGCAGGTATTTTTATTCTGCACTTAGTGCTAACCGCGGTGTTTGTTGCATTGCCGCTCGATTTGGTGGATGCCGGTTTAGTCAAAGAAAAGCATTGGATGCTGTACTTCCCCGCTTTTGTTGGTGCATTTTTCTTAATGGTGCCGTTAATTATCATTGGGGTGAAACGCAACAACACCAAAACCATGTTCCAGTTGTCGTTAATGATCATGATGGTGTCACTTGCCGCGATGGGGCTTTATGCCGATAACCTTTGGGTGTTAAGTGGCGCTGTAGTGCTATTTTTCACCGGCTTTAATTACCTTGAAGCATCATTGCCAAGTTTGATTGCTAAGTTTTGTCCTGTCGGCGATAAAGGTTCCGCTATGGGCGTGTATTCAACTAGTCAATTTTTAGGCGCATTTTGTGGCGGCATGTTAGGCGGCGGAGCTTATCAGCTCGTCGGCGCATCTGGGGTGTTTTTTGTTGCGCTAGGGCTAATGTGTGTGTGGTTATTTTTGACCCTCGGCATGCAAAAGCCTGTGTTATTGAAAAGCTATACGCTTGAAGCTACAGTAAAAGATAGAAGCGATGCACAAGATATGGCCAGTAAATTGTCACAGTTAATCGGTGTTGTAGAGGCCATTGTGGTGCTCGAAGAGAAAGTGGCTTATTTAAAGGTCGATGATAAATTCAATTTAAGCGAAGCGCGAGCTGTGTTAGGCTCTGTGAATTAGATCGTGTAGATCATTCAGCTTAGTATTCAGTTAAAGTAAACAGATAAAAATCTCAGGAGATTTCGATGGCTAGTCGTGGTGTGAATAAAGTGATTTTGGTCGGTAACTTAGGTAAAGATCCTGAGGTTCGTTACATGCCAAACGGCAATGCTGTTGCCAACTTTACTATAGCGACAAGTGAGTCGTGGAAAGACCAGCAAGGTCAAATGCAAGAACGTACCGAGTGGCACAACATTGTTATGTATCGTCGTCTTGCGGAAATTGCTGGCGAGTACTTAAAGAAAGGCTCTAAAGTTTATTTAGAAGGCAAATTGCAAACCAGTAAGTGGCAAGATCAGACTACCGGTCAAGACCGTTATAAGACTGAAATCAACGCTATGGAAATGCAAATGTTAGACAGCCGCAACTCAGGTGATAATGCCGGTGGTGGTCAGTATCAAGGGCAAGGTCAAAGCTCTGGGCAAAACGCCGGACAAAATATGGGACAACAACAGTCTCGTCCTGCACCAGCACCTCAAGCTCGTCAGCCACAAGCGCAATACAATCAAACTGCGCCTGCTGCAGGTAATGAAGCTTACCAAGCTCAGCCTAATGCTGGCCAGCAAGGTGGTGGTTACCAGCAACAATCTGCGCCAGCGCAACAAGCTGCACCTGCTTATGCACCAAAGCCAGCCGCTGCACCTCAGGGTAATTTCCAACCACAAAATGCTCCTGCACAGCGTCCAGCACCACAGCCACAACAAAACTTCACTCCAGATTTAGATGAAGGCTGGGATGACGATATTCCGTTCTAATTTTCACTAGAGATTACATAATCCAATGTGTTGATTAAAACTTTTAAGGCCTGCTTTTGCAGGCCTTTTTGTTTTCTACGTTAGAGAAGCAACGAGACTGACTCTGCCAGCAGTATCTTTATGGTGTAAATATCACTGTGGCAGTTTTAGGATATAAAATGTTTTATTCAATTAAAACAGAGTATTCATCAAGTGACTTATGACCTCTTGCCGTCAGAAAGCTCAACAACGCTTCGGGGCTACGGTTCAGTAAGCGTTCAATTGGAAACCCCACTGTTTCAATGACCTCAATGGCTTTTTCAAACTCGCCTAAGCTAAAAGCAACATGCGAGTCAGAACCCATAACGAGCAGTCCACCTGCTACTTTTACTGCATTGGCGATTTCAATACAGTTACATGTACTGCCTTTTCTCGACGTCAAAAAAGAGGAGTTATTTATCTCTAGCGCCACGTTATGTTTGGCAGCGGCAGAGGCGACGCGCTTAATATCGATTGGATAAGCAGGGTTGCCTGGGTGAGTAATAATGTCGACATTACCACTTTCAATACAGTTGATGAGTGCAGTAGTGTGAGCCTCTTTAGTCGATGGTGGGAACACGGGTTCATGGAACCCTGCCAACACAATATCGAGCTCTTTTAAATAATCACCAAAAAAATCAATCTCGCCATGTTCATTTTTGATATTCGCTTCAATGCCGCGCAGCACGCCAACACCGTCAACAATTCTAGGTAACACTCTCATATTTACAAAGTGCCAAAAATGGGGCGCATCAGCCATATCTGGGCCATGATCGGTAATGGCGAATAACTTGATACCTTTGGCTTTCGCAACACAAAGGTAATCATGGAAGGTACTATAAGCGTGAGTTGACGCTATAGTATGCGCGTGAATATCAACAAGGAATTTCATGGCGAGTCTCGTTCTCTGAATCAAAAACAGTAGGCATCAAGTCTACGCTGTTAACTGGGCTTTCTCTATGATCACTTTTGTTGATTACTTGCAGCAGGTATTGAGGCATATTGTCGAAGATGCCTTGGCGTTATACATGGCTGTTTTCCGGCATTTTTAGTGAGCCAATCGGCCGCACATGATATTAACGATGTTGTAAGGCATTTGATATGAAATAGGCCGAATGTTGTCACTTTGCCTTATATATTCCACTTCTTAACCCGAGTTGAGGCTGAATAATGAGAGATGAGTTAAGAGCGAAAATTATTGCCGTGTGTGATAAAAAAATTGCGGCGAAAGGCGATAACGTCGGTTTGTCATTTTATGCATTTTTTGCCAACAAAAATGATAATCCTCAATTGCTGATGGAAGCGGCAACATGGTGGATTCAAACACACCAATTGGATCATTTTGTGAAGGCCCACAAAATTAAACAAATGATTCATAATGGCTTGTAATAGTCTGAATAAATTATGTGCGGCGGAGCAATACTGACCAATATTCAATAAGTAACCGATATATAGATTAAGTCATGCCTTAATGATTAAGCTTAATCGCTTAACGGGTTTTTAGATGACACAAGTCGTTTTTGAACGATCAATCAAAATTGTACTAATAGTTTTGACCGTTTTAATGTTATATTTTCACTCTTGAGTGACATTAACGATATTAAATGTCGTGCTTAATACCGATATAGTTAGCAGATATTTTTTGAAAAAAGCCGGAGGAATGAGTGGGAATAATTGGTCGACTGTTAGTTATTGGCGCCACTTTACTATTTTTTAGTGGCTGCGCTAGCACCTCAACAGCGGGTGATCCATTCGAAGCGGTTAATCGAAAAAGCTGGGACTTTAATTACCAGGTCATGGACAAATATGCTTTAAAACCAGCAGCAGAAGGCTATGAAACAGTCCCTCAGCCGATCCGACAAGGTGTGACAAATCTGCTATCAAATCTAAGTGAACCTCTTTATGCAGTAAATAACCTTTTACAATGGAAAGTGACCGACAGCGGTAGCAGTGTTTTACGTTTTGTCGTCAACTCCACAATCGGCCTTGTGGGTCTTTTTGATCCTGCTACCGATATGGGATTAGTGAAAAAAGAAGAAACATTTGCGCAAACCTTTGGTGTTTGGGGTATTGGCAATGGGCCTTTCATCATGTGGCCTGTTTATGGCGCCAGTACTGCACGTAATACCGTCGGCGATTTTGTTGATGTTTTTGTGTATCCCTTATCTATTCTGTCGTTTGAACAAAGGGCCGGTAAGTTTGTGTTGGAAGGTTTAGACAGTCGGATTGATTTTCAGCAATATGAACCCATATTAGACGGATCGTTAGATCCTTATGGCTATGTTAAAGATGTCTATTTGCAGCGAGATGCTCACTTGGTCAATGACGGTAAAGTGGCTGAGACTGAATCTGACGAATTTGATCTAGAGTTTGATGACGAACTATTAGATGATGAGCTATTAAATGACGCACCTGCAGACGACAAATCAGACGATCACACTGATTACAAGGTAACGGACTAGCCAATGTCAAACATCAAAACGTTTTCATCTTGTACGAGTGAATTAAAAAATATTCGCGAATTTGTGGTAGATGCATGCCGCGATTTTCCTTTTAGCGAAGGTAAAGTCAATGAAATCGTATTGGCCGTTGATGAGGCTTGTGCCAATGTTATTCGTCATGGTTATCACATGTCGAAAAAGGGCTGTATAGAAATCGTGGTCAGCAGTGATGATGAGCATGCGCTATTTGTGATTAAAGATGTGTGTTCGCAGATTACTGACAAGCAATTAATACCGGCAGAAAATAATTTATGTAAACCAGGTGGATTAGGCCTTTGCCTCATTCATTATGTGGCTGAAAAAGTAAGACTTATCCCACATAAAGGCAAAGGTAATTGGTTAGAACTGACGGTTAAATTTGAGTGATATAAAATGAATATTGAAATTGAGACACATAACAATTACCAAGTGGTTAAGCTTTATGGAGAGGTCGATCTGAGCAACTCTCGCAGTATCAAACTCGACATCATAAAGTTAATTAAGAGTAAAAATAACATCATTGTCGATTTCACCCACCTGCAATATATCGATAGCTCAGGGATGGCTTCACTGGTTGAGGCCTTCAATGAAGCCAGAGAAAATGACACTGAATTTCATATCGTTGGTGCCAATGGTTCACCGCTTCAAGTACTGCAACTAACCCGTTTAAACACGGTGTTTAACTTAGCTGATTCAGTAAGTGCTGTGAGTAACAATGGTTAACCCTATCATTACTGTAGAGCATTTGTTTGCCCAATATGGCGATACCCATGTACTCAAAGACGTCAATTTAGAGGTCAACCCCGGCGAAATTCTGGTGGTGATGGGCGGATCTGGTTCTGGTAAAAGTACCTTGCTTAACCATATGCTTGGGCTTAAAACCCCTACGTCAGGCACTATCATGATTGATGGTGTGAATATTTTCACGGCTAAAAATAAGCAATTACGTAACTTACGCAAAAAAATGGGCGTGGCTTTCCAAGGCGGTGCACTACTGAGTTCATTAACGGTGGCAGATAATGTCAGGTTACCTTTAGAGCACAACACTTCGCTGGATACCCAAACCATTGATATTATGGTGCGGATGAAGCTTGAATTAATGAACATGGCTGGAACAGGCCATCTAATGCCTTCGGAATTATCAGGCGGCATGCTAAAACGAGCAGGACTGGCTAGGGCCGTAATTATGGACCCTAAATTACTGTTTTTTGATGAACCTTCAGCAGGGCTTGATCCCACAACTGCAGTTGAACTTGACGAGCTTATTCTCACTTTGAGAGATGCCATGAACATGACCATAGTGGTGGTCACTCATGAGCTAGAAAGTGTGTTTAAAATTGCCGATCGCGTGGTGGTATTGTTTGCGGGTGAAGTGGTGGCGAATGGCACCGTTGATGAGATTAAAAACTCGCCAGATGAACGCATTCAAAACATGATCAACCGTCAACCGAACACTTACAGAGATGATGGTGAGGTTTATCTCAATCGTTTGTTAAATAAGGATGAAAAATAATGAATGCCTTGTTTAATTCAGTCAGTAACTTAGGTGCCGCAACGCGTAAAAATATTGAAAGTGTTGGCCTAGCAACATTATTTTTACTGCGTATCGTCAGCAGCCTATTTACTGGGCTGGTGTCATTTAAGCAAGTGATTAAGCAGATATATTTTATTGGTAATCGGTCTTTAATTGTCATTATTGTTGCGGCGCTCTTTACCGGTATGGTTGTGGCACTGCAGTTTTACGATACCTTAGTGCGATTTGGTTCAGTGGATTTATTGGGTTCGGCAGTTGCCTTGAGCCTGATTAAAGAATTAGGTCCGGTGATGACAGCATTAATGGTAATAGCACGAGTTGGCTCTGCGACCTGTTCAGAAATTGGTATTATGCGTAACGAGCAACAATTTGATGCGCTTGATTGCATGGCGATTAACAGTTACCGCTATGTGATGCTGCCAAGACTATTGGCGGCGTTGTTTTGTGTTCCCATGCTGACGGCCGTTTTTGACTTGGTGGGCATTGGCGGTGGCTATATCGTTGGAGTACACATTCAAGGAGAAAGTCCTGGTGCATATATTCAAGGTGTAATGGATACCATTAGCTTTAAAGATGTGCTGGTTGGTCAAATAAAGTCACTGGTATTTGGTTTGTTTATTATGTGGATACCTTTATATTACGGCTTTTATTTACACTTAAACCAAAAAAATATGGGCGCTGAAGGCGTCAGCAATGGCACCACTCAGGCGGTGGTAATGAGTGCAATTATTATGTTATTTAGTGACTATATCGTTAGCTCATTAGCGCTATAACTAGAGGTTTCAATGAAAAACAATTACGTCAATTTTCTCGTCGGCCTGTTTGTATTATTCGGGATTGGGGCCTTGGTATTTATGTCAATTACCATTGGTGGAGCATCGGTCACTAATAGTGGTAACTACACCTTAGTGGCTAAATTTGAAAATTCTTCAGGTTTAAAAGAAGGTGCCTTTGTCGAAATGTCAGGTGTACGTGTTGGATTAATTCAATCGATTAATTACGACCCTAAAGCGTATGAGTCAGTCGTTAAAATATCATTAGATAATGCGATTACCGTACCTGATGATTCGATAGCCTCTATTCGTACATCAGGTATTATTGGCGACAGATTTGTTAAAATATCTACCGGTGGTTCAGAAATAAACATGGCAGATGGTGAAGAGTTTATTGAAACAGAATCATCAATCAGCATCGAAGAGTTAATAAGCAAATATATGTTTAGTCAGGATAAATAATGAAATCAATAATTTTTTTAATCATGATGCTAGTGATGCCGTCTCTAGCTTTGGCGGCACAAGAACCAACAGAACGCGTTAAATTAGGTGTGACAGATATCATTAGTATCGCATCAAATAGCGCCTTGTCAGTCGAACAGAAAAAACAATCACTCAGTGATGTGATTGAAAAACACGTCGACATACAAGCCTCTGCACAACGAGTGTTAGGTAAGTATTGGAGACAGGCAAGCGATACCGAAAAACGTCAATTTATGGTGTTGTTAAAAGGCGTATTAGTCGATACCTATATTGTGTTGCTAGAACAGTATGATAATCAAACGGTTGATTACACCAATGAAACAATCAAGAAAAAGGTTTATGCATCGGTAGATACTGAAATTCATACCAAAGAAAATATCATTCCGGTTTCATATCAGCTTTATCAACGTAATAATGAATGGAAAATTTACGATTTTGTTGCTGAAGGTTTATCGATGATCCGTACCTTTAGTAACGACTATAAAAGTACTTTGAAAAAAAGCGGTGTCACTGGTTTGAATGAAGCCCTTGCTGCTAAATTAGCCCAAAAGTAAGGTTACCCTTGAATATTGATAGAGCATTAGCTAACAGCATTATTGATGAAACCTTATGGTTTAAAACCAATTTGGCAGTCACATTAAGTGAGTTTAATTATTACTTAATTAAAAAAAATGGCCAAGTCAGCTGTAATTTTTCATCCTTGTGTGATGAGCATTACACCCGGCTCTATCAACAATTTAAAGCATTGTCGTTACAACACAGTATTACGGAAATTGTGCCTCTAAAGGACGATGGAAAAATGTGTTGGGTACTGCCTTTTGGTAAAGAATCGAGCTTATTTGACTGCATCATTCTGCTTAATTTACCTGCAGGAACTGAATCGCATCATGTTAGCTCGTTGTATTTTAGGCTTTTGTACCAGCTAAAAAGCTTCCAGTTTTCCGAAGCGTCATCACAACTTAACGCTGCCCAAGTGTGGATCCGCGATGAGATAGAAGAAATTTCGCGCTTGCAGCAATTGATGTTGCCAGACAAAGGTATCGTACTTAGCTCTGTTAAAATGGCTTATACCTATAAAGCGATGAAAGGTGCTGGTGGTGATTATTTAGACATTGTCGACCTTGGTAAAAGTCGCCCGGATGTCCAGGGTGATATCGGAATGATTATTGCTGACGTATCGGGTCACGGCCCTGCCGCGGCAGTAGAAACAGCCATGATAGATGCCATCTTACGCACCTTTGAACCGAAAGATTTAAACAGTAGTTCTTCTGAAGTGCTTAATTATATCAATCAACATTTTTTCACTAAAAAGCCTCGTGGCAGCTTTTTAACCGCTACAGTAATGCGTTATAACTTCCAAGAGAAAGAACTTATTTATGCTAATGCAGGCCATCCTCACGCCTATTTGAAAAAAGCCAACAGGCTGGTTGCCTTAGATCAAGGTGGCATTCCTATTGGGGTACTGCGTGAGCAAAATTGGGATACCTACCGGGTTAGTGTTGATGTAGGTGATATCTTATTTGTGTATACCGATGTGGTCATCGAAACGCAAAATGCCCACAAAGAATTATTTGGTTTCGATCGCTTAGAAAAAGCCATCAGCGCAGCACCCGATGAACCCGAAGCTATGCTGGAGTATCTGGAGCAGCAAATGAAACAGTTTTGCGGTTTTTCAGAGTTTCAGGATGATTTGACCATGTGCGCAATCCAGTTTATCTAAGCTAATTGAGTATTTAATCATTGAGAAGATGAAGATTGGGATGACGATATCCCGTTCTAGGACATCTCCAGTCACAGGTTTAATCTTTTTTATCAATAACTAAAAAGCCCTGAGTTACCGCTCAGGGCTTTTTTTATCTCACTGGTTTGTTGGGCTATTAAGCGGTTAATGCTTCAGCTGGGCCGAAGAATTCATAATGAATTTGGCTTTCTGGTACACCTAAGCTGGTGGCGATGGCCAATGCTGCTTTCATAAAACCGGTAGGGCCAAGCAGGTAAAATTCTACATCGCGGTCTGCAGGGAGTTGCTCTGCAATGATTGATGCATCAATAAACCCAGTGGCATGAGGTTGGCAGTGTTGTTCTGGTTGGTTGTAAACATACAAAGGTTTGATGTGGTCATGTGTTGAGGCAAGTTGATCGACATGGTGTTTAAAAGCATGGACATCACTATTTATGGCCGCATGAATAAAGCGAATATCGCGTCCTGAACCCGCTTCAGTATTGAGCATACTAATCGCAGGAGTAATACCGACACCGCCAGTCAATAATATTAACGGCTTGGTGTTTTTTCGTAAGATGAAATCGCCACTGGGTGCACGTAATTTCACTTTATCGCCTAACTGAATATTGTTATGTAAGTGATTTGAAACCACGCCATTAGGTTCACGCTTGACGCTAATTCTTAAATAATCTTTGCCTGCCGCGTCAGATAGACTGTAGTTACGACGCATTGATACGCCGTCGATATCATCAAATACTAAGGTCAAAAATTGCCCAGCGTCAAAGTTTGGTAAGCCTTTATTATCAAAAGGTTGAAAGTAGAATGAGGTAATCACTGAGCTTTCATCTACACGTTTGACTAAAATAAAGTCACGCTCGCCACGCCAACCACCTTGTTGTTGCTCTTTAGCTGTATAAATTGATTCTTCCGCCGCAATCAATATGTTGGCTAATTGGCCGTAAGCCTTGGTCCAAGCATCAATCACTTCGTCTGTTGCAGCATCACCGAGTACGGCTTTAATGGCTTGTATTAAACAACTGCCAACAGCGTCATATTGTTCAGGTAAAATGCCTAATGCAACATGCTTTTGAACGATTTTACTAACGGCATCACTTAAATTGCCCAATTCATCAATATTGGCACCGTAAGCAATAACCGCATTTGCCAGTGCTTTAGGCTGAGTGCCTTTGGCTTGGTTAGTTTGATTGAAAAATGGTAATACTTCTGGATGCTGTGCAAACAGTAATGGATAAAAATGGCTGGTGATGTCATTAGCGTAAATTTGCAGAGCCGGAACGGTGGCTTTAATAATTTGAACAGTTGCAGTGTCTAACATTAATGATTTCCTTCTAGGGAGTAAAATAGCGATAAGCTTCAATCAATTACCTTGTCTACCCATACATTGCACAGAACACGCCAATATTTATCTAGCTGATTTAGCAGGTATAATTTTCATAAGGGTTAATTTGACCTAGATCAATATATATGTCAAATTAACCTAAATTGGGTTAATTTGACATATTATGAATATTGTTCCCTTTATCGATATTGTAGAAGACTTAAATCGTGACCTGATAAAATCGGAACGTTACTTACGACTGATTTTAGCGATTCAGCGCGCTATACCATGTGACGTAGTGGCCTTGTTGAAACTTAAACATGATCATTTAGTCCCTGTAGCTGTTGTAGGGCTAAAGCAACAAGCCCTCGCTAGACAGTTTTCGATCAACCACCATCCACGCTTACAGCAAATTTTAGCTAACCCACATATTACCCGCTTTGATGCCGACTCAACACTGCCCGATCCCTACGACGGTTTAGTCGATGATGGCAGTGAACAATTGCACGTGCATGACTGTATGGGCAGTACTATTTATATCGATGGTAAAGCGTGGGGCGTTTTAACCTTAGACGCCATGAAAGCCGGTAGCTTTGATTCGCTTAACCCAACCGAAACCCGTGCTTATATTGCAGCTGTGGCCGCTGCGATTAGTACCAGTGAACATATTGAAGCGTTAGAAGTGCAAGTTGAACGTAATCATCAAGTGGCGCAGTGCATGTTAGCGACTGCTGGACCGTCGAGTATTATTGGAAACAGTGTCGCAATTACGGATTTATTGTCTGAGATAAATACCGTTGCAGCCAGCGATCTATCGGTATTAATCACTGGCGAAACTGGCGTGGGTAAAGAGCTGGTTGCCAAAAGTATTCATCAGCAATCACGTCGCAGCGAGCAACTACTAGTACAAATTAACTGTGCTGCATTGCCAGAAAGCATCGTCGAAAGTGAATTATTTGGTCACGTAAAAGGCGCGTATTCTGGTGCGGTAAGTGACCGTCGCGGCCGCTTTGAATTGGCTGATGGTGGGACATTATTTTTAGATGAAGTGGGTGAGTTACCACTTGCGGTGCAAGCTAAGTTACTACGTGCGTTGCAAAACGGTGAAATTCAACGAGTCGGCAGCGATAATATTATCGTGGTGGATGTCAGAATTGTTGCCGCTACTAACCGTAATTTACAGTTAGAAGTCAAAGAAGGTCGCTTTAGGGCTGACTTATATCATCGCTTGAGTGTGTATCCTTTACCTGTGCCACCATTACGGGATCGTGGTAAAGACGTTATTTTACTGGCTGGCTATTTTTTAGAAAAAAACCAACATCAGCTTGGCGTCGCGAAACTGAGGTTACAGCAAACCGCCATTGATCAGTTAACCCAATACCATTGGCCTGGCAATGTGCGAGAGTTAGAACACTTACTCAGTCGAGCTGCGTTAAGGGCTATTAGCGAGCAAGGGCGTCATGCCAGTATCATTAGCATCAGTCGTGTTCATCTCGGTTCAGAGTTTGTTGTGAGCCATACAGTAGCACCAGCAATAGCCGAGGTTGATATTATCAACGACAGTAATGCCGCAGCCGCATTATCGCAGGTGTTAACCCTTGGACTACGTGATTCAACCGATGAGTACCAACGACAAATAATACAGACGGTATTAGCGACCGAAAGAGGTAATTTAGCCGCTGTTGCCAGAAGTTTACAGCTGGATAGAAGCAATTTAATCCGCACCATGCGTCGTTTAGGGCTTGATCCTAACGCGGCATACTAAGAATGATATCCAAAGAAGCCGTGACGTGTGCGGCTAATTGTCTCGTCTGAAGTTATCTCGATCTGCAGTAATGACGATTTGAGTTTAATTAGAATATATTTTGTTATTTCAGTAATATATTCCGAAAAATTCTGGTCTATATATACTGAGTGAAGTTGGATTAATTAGAGTTTCCTAAAGGATTAATGTTATGCAAAAAGGTTATGTAGGTCATATTTCGTTGGTGGTTGCCATCGTCGCAGTCGCGATTGCTGCTTTGATGGTTTTTGGCTCGTCACTGGGATTGTGGGACCCTATTGTCGGCTTTATGGCCAGTCGTAATTACCATAACCTGTTGGGTTATTTAGTGGTCGTGGTTGCGGTGCTGGCATTAGTGACCAGCTTTACCATTAAGCAAGACAGTAACGCTAAGGGCAAAGGCATATTAACCTCTACAATAGCGCTATTACTGGGCTTAGCTATATTGTCGCCGAGCATTATGGCGTTGGTTATCAAACCAGTGAAATACCCACCTATTCACGATATTACTACCAATACTCAATCACCACCGCAGTTTGAGTTTTTAACTGACAGCCGGGTTGGCGCTAAAAATAGTTTGGTATATGGCGGAGAAGAGATTGCCGCGCAGCAACTGCAAGCTTTTCCCAATATTCAACCAATTGCGTCAGACTTATCGGTAGAAGCGGCTTATCAAAAAGCATTAACTGTGGCTAAAACCATGGGCTGGACCATTGTCGCTCAAGACCCAAAAGCACTGCGCTTTGAAAGTACGGCAACAACACCTTTTTTCAATTTTGCAGATGATGTCGTTATCGTTGTGTCTACGTTAGAACAGGGCAGTCGTATTGATTTACGCAGCGTGTCGCGGATTGGTATTGGCGATGCTGGTGTGAACGCAAAACGCATTCAAGAATTTAGTCAGCGGTTTGCTGAATAGTCTGAGTCTTGAATAAATTATGCCGCAGGCTTTAACCAATAAAAAGGAGCATAAAATGCTCCTTTTTATTAATGACGACAAAACGGTTAATTAACTTAAATGCTTAATCGAAGATACAGCTGCTAACGATTATTATGCTAAGTTTTGTGATGCGAGATATTTCTGACTTTAAATCAGCTTTTTAAATCAGCTCTTTAGCAGAACTGCCATTGTTTGTAGCCATCAATCAGTCGGTATCGCGCTTGATGGCCATAATGTGAAAGTGTATAAAGCTTTTCATCGGTATTTTACTTGCCTAAAAAGCCATTAAAAAATACATAACAAACAGTGCTATATTGATGCTCTAATTGATATAGGATGCTTATCATTTAACTGCAGTAAGTCCCAAAGATTGCCGTACAGATCTTCAAAAACTGCCACTGTGCCGTAGTCTTGCTCTTGAGGCGGCCGTACAAACTTAATCCCATCGAGTTGCATGCGGTTATAGTCGCGCCAAAAATCGTCGGTATTCAAAAAAAGAAATACCCGTCCGCCGGCTTGGTTACCAATAAAATCATGCTGCTCTGGTTTTGATGCCCTTGCTAGCAGCAACTACACTCCGTTTGACCCCGGAGGCGACACCACGACCCAGCGCTTGTCTTGTTCTGCTTGATAGGTGTCTTCAATCAAATCAAACTTCAATTTATTGACATAAAAATCGATGGCTTCATCGTAATCATTCACCACTAGCGCGATGTGAACTATAGACTGTTTCATTATTATCCTTTGATAGCTTTGTAAATTAGCCAGTGAATGAGCGTTGTAAATTAGCTAATGAGTTAATGCAAAATTTTCAGTGCCATCGATTATGCATTAATTAACCAGAACTCGAGATAACAAACGCCTCGCAAACAGCCCTTTGTCTTGCTAACTGCGTTATTTTTTACATGAGAAGACTTGCAATAGGCCAGCTATTGACGGGTTAATTCGCCTTGTTAGTAAAACAAATGACAAGTTTGAGAGTGGTTAATGGCTAAGCTTAATATCTTTATCATTCTATTCTCATCTCTACCCCTAGTTGAGGTTAATTCGATAGGTATGGAGATATTCACGCATAAAAAAAGCCACAGCAATGAACTGTGGCTTACTGATACTAGCGAGTCAGTGAATTCTAAATCGATTAGTTCTTTTTAGAATATTTTGCAGCTTCTTCACCCGCTAAGCGACCGAAGGTGATGATGTCTGAAATGGCATTACCACCTAAGCGGTTAGCACCATGAACACCGCCAGTAACCTCACCAGCACCATACAAGCCTGGGATAACCTGCTTCTTAGCATTCATGACTTCAGCTTTGGTGTCGATCATCACGCCACCCATAGTGTGGTGAACACCAGGTGTGACTTCGATTGCGTAGTAGTTACCTTCGTTAAGTGCGCGCGGTAGGTTTGGACGCTCAAAATCAGTGTCTTTACCGCTACTCACTAAGCTGTTGTAACGCGCAACGGTTTCAGTAAGTGCTTTGCCGTCAATACCTTCCATTTTACCTAATTTAACTAGGCTATCTGCCGTTGGTGCAACACCTAAACCAATATACTTATCAATTTTTGACAGTGATTTACGCACAGAATCATCAAAAATCAAATAAGCTGATTTACCGGTTTGCGCTAAGATAGCGGCAGATGCTTTATCACGAGTAGTAATTTCGTTAACGAAACGCTTACCTTCACGGTTAACCAAAATCGCACCATTACCACGTACCGCTTCAGTGACCATTACGCCACCTTTAACAGATAGTGTTGGGTGAGCTTGGATATATTTCATGTCTTTCAATGCGCCACCCGCATTTTCAGCCACATCCAGTCCATCACCTACAGCACCAGGTTGGTTAGTAGAGATAAAGCCTTTTAGCGAAGGATCGAGTTTAGCGACACGTTCGTTATTTTTAGCAAAACCACCCGTTGCTAAGATTACCGCATCGGCTTTCACCCAGTAGTAACCTTTGTACATACCCTTAACCAGAATACCTTTAACAGTGCCTTTATCATCTTTAAGCACTTCAATGCCGCGAGTGTTCATGCGTAAGTCGATATTACGTTTCACTGCATTATCATAAAGTACTTGAACGACATGGGCACCAACACCAGCACCACCAGTTGGACGGTGTGCACGGTTAACAGATGCACCGCCCATCATGCCAACATCGGTTAAATCGGCGCCCATAGCGGTCATCCAATCAACAGAGTCTTTAGAGTGTGAGCTTAATACTTTAACTAATGCAGGGTCATTTATGTTTTGGCCACCTTTCATAGTGTCTTCGAACATTAACTCTGGGCTATCAGTAATTTTTTTGGCTTTTTGTTGATCAGTCCAAGCAGCGTTCATGCCACCTGCAGCCAACTTAGCATTACCGCCAATAACAGGCTCTTTCTCTATAAGAATGACTTTAGCACCACTGTCTGTTGCAGATATTGCAGCAGAGAAACCTGCGCCGCCAGAGCCGACAACCACTACGTCAACAGTGTCGTGTGGGGCGCTAGCAAGAGCCGCCTGACGTTCTGATTTATCTTTGGCCAATTCAGCAATAGTCGGTTCGTCACGTAGCCATTTTTTAGCATAAGGCATGTTGAAATCGAAGCTGTGGCAAGAGTCACAGTACACCATCGATTTTTCGTGTGCGCTGTGGCATGAGGTACAAGCTACTTCGCCAGGAAAATGGGAAGCATGAGCATTATAATGTTCATGTTTTGTGGTTTCAGCTACTTCAGCAAGTGTGCCATGGCAAGATACACATTGGGCATTTTCATAGGTTAAGCTGTCATTTGACAGTTCACCATCTGGTGTATGACAGCTATCACACTCTTGGTTTTGTACATGGAATTCAGCTAAGTTATCAGCGGCAACAGCGTTGCCCATTAGGCCTGCTGTGCCCATTAATGTAGCAATACAGACTGCAAGATTGATCTTTTTCATTTTTGCTCCCCCTTCTATACGTAATGACGGTTTATTCATTAACTATAGAAGCCTCTTATTGTTTTAGTAAGGCTGAAGTGAGATTCACTTCACTTTAACAGTACGGTTCAAATTAGCATCGAGTTGATCAGCTATTATGTTCGCTCAATGTAATCTTTGCCTAAGGGGGCGCAATCAACAACCAGATAACCAGAATAGAGGGCAGAAATGACAACTCAATCACAAGCCTAAAAATGCGCTATGCAAACATGCATAGTTATAAAGAGGTATATGCAATTTTGCATAGCTTATGTGGAGATAGATCACATCGAGTTAACATCATAAGAAAACGTACATAATGATTTGCTAATTCGGGTAATGCTGCACAGTTTCAAGTGGAAAAAATGGGTAACATCGCGGCATGAAAACTCTATTGCTATTACTTATCATCATCACTATGCCTGTGCTCGCGCAAGACAGCATTGTCTTAGGCGTGCATTCAAAAACAGCGCCATTAGAGTGGCGTAATAACGGCGTTGACCAAGGCTTTAATATTGAGTTGATGGATAGAATTGGCCAGCTGACCAATAAGCGCATTATTGTACGTCGAAAGAGTTTTCAACAATTGGTAAAAGATGTTCATGATCCTGACAGCGATATCGATGTGATTACTGTGGTTAGCCCGGTGAACATGGATCGCAAGTTAGCTCAATCTGATCCTATATATGCAACCCATGCTAAAGCTTATACCTTGCAGGGTAAGGCGTTAATAAACAATTGGGCAGATCTTGTTGGTAAGCGGGTAGCTATTAAAAATGGTGCCTTTGTTGATGTGTTTTTATCTGACCATCTGCAAAATTTCGACCGCGTGGATGTTGATTTGTATGAAACCGGTTTTCAATTACTGATAAAAAACCAAGTCGACGTGGTTATTGCCGAGAGTTTTGTTGCGCGGCGCTTACTTCCGCTATATCCATCGGTGCGAAGTTCCAGTGATGCGTTAATTTTCGGGGCATTTAATTTTGTCGCGAATGAGACAAAAACCGAACTGATGTACCAAATTAACGAGGCGCTTAGGCAGTTAAAATTATCAGGCGAATACGACAAACTGGTTAATAAATGGTTTGGCACCGGGCGTGAAAAAGTTGATTTAACCTCTTCCGAAAAACGTATGTTTGCCCTCGCTGTTTTGGTAGCGATTATGTCTGCTATTGGGATGATTTTCACCGGATTTATAAGCGCTAGTTTACGCCGTCATACTAAAGCGCTTGATGCAGAATTAATTCAACGAAAGCGGATTGAAGTTGAGATATCTGAATTGTCGCAACAGTTCCAGTCTGTTCTCGATGGGATCCCCAATGGCGTGACCATAGTAAACCAGGACCTCCAGCATTTATGGAGTAACGATAACAATATTCACCTGTTAGATTCAGATGAGTTTTACTATGTCGACAACGATGTTTTTAAGCTTAAAGCCGCAGTATTCGATGTGTTATCGACCCAAAAGTCGTTTACTGCCGATATGCGGTATCAGCAGCAGTGTTGGCAATTACAAATTCATCCCATTGCCAACAATCAGGTGGTGATTCTACTTGAAGAATCAACCGAGCAGCATCGATTGCGCCAGGCTAATGAAGAGGCCAGTCGTCTAGCGTCATTAGGAGAGTTGTCTGCAGGAATTGCCCATGAAATCAACAATCCAACCGGCCTCATTGTGCATGCGGTATCACTATTTACCGCGGCCATGAAAGACTTAACGCCTGCCGCTAAGCACTATCAAAAACAAAACCCTTTCTGGCTTATTGCAGGGCTAAACCCAGACATTGCCATCAATGAGTTACAGTATAGTTGTGGCTCTATAGAAGAGGGTGCTAAACGTATCAGTCGAATTGTTAATGACCTAAAGCGTTACGCTATGCCGCATATTGCTGATCAATATACCCGAGTGAGCTTAAATGATGTGGTTCAAGTGGCCCAGCGTCTCACCGCGAATCAAACAAAATCTCACCAGATCAGTACCCTGTTATGTGACCCTAGCCCTAGCATTACAGGCGATGCTCAACAGTTACATCAGGTGTTAATTAACCTCATTCAAAATGCGTGTAATGCTTGCTCAACTCAGCCAGGGAGCATAGTGATAGAAACACATGTTGCAAACAACATGGCCATACTCAGTATCAAAGACAATGGCTGTGGGATGGACAGTGCCACATTAAAACGTATTACCGAACCCTTTTTCACCACTAGGCGCAACGAAGGTGGTAGCGGCTTAGGGTTATCGGTGTGCAGTAAAATAATTAAAGAACATCAAGGCGAAATGCAGATTCAGTCTACCTTAGGCAAAGGCACGCAAATTCGACTGATTTTTGCATTAGCACAACAGGATTAGCCCATGAAACTAGCCAGAAATATTCTGTTAATCGACGACGAAGCTGCATGGTTACGCACACTCGCGATAACCCTGAACCGTCTAGTTCCCGAAGCTGAAATTGACACTTGTGTCGACAGTCGCCAGGTGAGTAGTCGCTTACAGGTTGGCGACTATGCGCTAGTGCTAGTCGATCTCACCATGCCATTTCACTCCGGTGAAGAGTTATTAGCGATGATCCGCAGTGATTTCCCTAACACTCGAGTCATTATAGTGACAGGGGTAAATGAGGTTGATACAGCAGTTCGTTGTATTAAAAATGGCGCTTATGACTACTTTATTAAAACAGACAATGTCGATGAACTTGCACGAACAGTTCGCCGTGCACTTGAAGTGGTCGGGCTTGAAAGAAACTACCTTTATATCAAAGAGAAGTTTTTAAGCCGAACCTTAGATAACCCGCAAGCATTCAATAATATGCTAACTTGCGAGCCACAGCTATTAGATCAATTTCGCTATCTTGAAGCCGTATCTTGTAGCCCTGAACCCTTGTTAATTTATGGCGCCAGCGGAACTGGTAAAAGCGAGTTTGCTCAATCTTGCCATGCGCTTTATAGCCCTAATGAACCCTTCGTTAGTATTAATCTTGCTGGTATTAGTTGCGAGTCATTTGAGCAAAAAATGTGTGGCCAACTGTATCATCACAATAATGGCGAGCTAGAGGCGGTTGCAGGTTTATTGCATCAAGTGGGCAGTGGGGTACTCTATCTTAACGACATTGGCACGCTACCACTGGATGCCCAAATTAAGTTATTAGCGCTGTTAGAAAGCAAACAATATTACCCTTTAGGTAGCGACACAGCCTATCCGGTAAAATGTAAGTTTGTGGTATCAACTCAAGATGATTTACTCAAGCTTCATCAAGCAGGTAAGTTTAGGAGCGATCTACTCTACCGTTTACGGGCACATAAAATTAAATTACCGCTGTTAGCTGAAAGGCAGTTAGATATTGCTATGTTGATCAATCATTTTGTCGCCCTAGCCGCAGCAGAAATGAATCTGCCTGTGCCGATTCAACCAAGCGACTTAGCGTCAAAACTCGCCAGTTACAACTTTCCCGGTAATCTACATGAACTTAAAGGAATGGTCTTTGATGCTGTAAGCCGCAGTGATGGCATAGCGCTTAACACCTCTGCTTTTATGGAAGCCATTAATGAACACAAGTCATTGACTGCAACGCCGCAAGACCGAATTATCTTTCCCAAACAACTGCCCACCATTGCACAGATGAACCAAGCGTTAATGGACGAAGCCATGAGCCGTACCGCTAATAACCAAACTGCAGCAGCGCAAATACTGGGTATCAGCCAAAGTGCATTAAGTAGGCGGCTTAAAGGGCATTAGATGTTAATTTAAATACAACTTATTTATTATTAAAATATGTGAGCGGATATCTAGTTGAAAAGCGATTTTTACAACTATATCAAACCTCGTTGTAAATCGAGAAGGAAAAATGATCAAATGTATGTTTTATTCTACTTTATAGGTGTCTTCAATTAATCCCAATTTTAATTTATTTACATAAAACCCGATTACATCATAATCTATCAACTCATACTAGTTAGTGGTTGTGTTATTATTGTTTCATTGAAGTATTTTTTGTGTTTCATTTAAGTAGTTTTGATGTTTCTAATTAAGGCGCTAGTTTTAACGTTTATCTATAAGTTTTTAATTAATAACTTTTGATTTCAATCATATTTTTTACTTTAAATTTTGACATATTATTCGATTTGCATCCTTGCGCATCTTCTCTACCTAAAGGACAAGGAGAAAGTTCATTAAATAATGTTGTATTAATATTAAAAACCCCTTTTTCTTTGGCTAACATGCCTTTTTTCTTTAAGCTTCCCAGCATTAAGTCTAACTTTATAACGCTAATATGTAATATGTCAGCAATTTCTTCGCGGGTTAATTTTAAATTGATCGTAAGCCACTTTGATGAAAACGCTGTCTTTAAAGCGACGAGAATATCGAATAGAAACTTAATCAGTTTATCTTCTGGTGATGATGTTAATAAAAAAATAGCCAATGCAGTTTGTCTTTCTGTAAAATAGTTGGCATCAAACATAAAATGAGTAAAAAGCTCAATATCTTTTTTTATTAAGCCTTTAATCAAAGACTTATCGATAAGAATTATCTCGCTATCGCGAGCAACTTTAATGCTTTTACAGCAAGTACAATTGTCTTCTAATAATAAATGATAATCAGTCAACCTATTAGGGATGATGACATTCACAAATTTAGGTTTGGTGTAGTTGTTGGTCCTTTTTATATAAAATAACAATCCAGATTTTAAATATATAAAATTATTAAGTAAAATATCTTTAGAAATCAACTCTCCTTTCTTTAATGTTTTTAGCTCACCATTTTCTTTAATGAAATTCATTATGTCGGTTTTGACTACGTCAGGAAAGAATATAGTAGACCTGCTTTTTTTTTCAGAACTTAGAGACATAGCAAAAGCCATAAAGTAATACCTTAAATTTCCATTGTATTAAGCTGATATTCTAACATTCTAACATTTAAAACCAAACATTATATAACAAGTTCAAACCCTATTTATATCCAACTTATGTGGTGTTTATCACATATTTCTTTTAGTTGTGATGCGTGACTGATAAGCAAATAAGGTTTGTTTTTTTGTTAAGTAAATCACATGTTATTTATCATTGTTTATACCTATATGTAGGTATTTGAACGCATGTTCTGATTAAATTGGCTCAATAGATTTATAGATGTTAACTGAAAACCAAATAGAGTCCCGGCTAGTTAGTATTGTTTATTTTGGATCTTAAGAATGAAAAATAAGTTTACGATTTTATTTTCTACAATAAATATAGAAACTTACTTTAATGAAGTAATTATTCAACAGGTAAAGACATGAAGGTAAAAAACTCAGATTTAAGGAGGTATTTAACAATGAGGTCTCTCTATCAACTCGCCATGCTCATTGGTTGCGGATTATTGGTAATGCAAAGTGCTCATGCATTACCGTGGGACGATTTAACCGCAGAGCAGTTAGATACAACATTACAACAAAAATTTACTGACGGGAAATATTCTCCTAAAGGGGCAGACTCTTGTCTTATGTGTCATAAAAAAAATGAAAAGGTGATGGATTTATTTAAGGGAACTCACGGAAAGGTCATTTCAGAGGCATCTCCAATGGCGGGCTTACAGTGTGAGGCATGTCATGGCCCACAAGGTAATCATAATCGCGGTGGTAAAGAGCCGATGATAGCTTTTGGTAAAGACAGCAAGCTATCTGCTCCAGCCCAAAATACTGTTTGCCAAGGTTGTCATAATGACCCTAAACAAATGGCGTGGCATACCAGTACTCATAACTTAGAAGAAATTGCTTGTAGTGATTGCCATACCATTCATACAGCGAAAGACCCCGCACTAGATAAATTGAGTGTGAATAACACATGTACCTCATGTCATACCCAACAAAAAGCGGATATGAACAAGCGCTCATCGCATCCAATGAAGTGGGACCAAATGACCTGTATTGATTGTCATTCTCCTCATGGCTCAATGAGCGAAAGCGCACTCAATAAACCAACGGTAAATGACACTTGTTATAGCTGCCATGCTGAAAAACGTGGACCTTTCTTGTGGGAACATGCTCCTGTAACAGAAAACTGCGTCTCTTGTCATAACCCTCATGGCAGTGTCAATGACAATATGCTTGAAAGCCGAGCACCACAATTATGTCAGCAATGTCATGCCAATGACGGTCATGCTAGCCGTGTTGTCCCAGAACCTGGTATTGATTCATTTGGTGGCGGCAAAAGTTGTTTGAATTGTCATAGCAAAATTCATGGTTCTAATCATCCTGCTGGCAGTTTGCTACAACGTTAATGGAGAGCAAGTTTATGTCATTTAAATTGAATCTGATCACCATATCCATGATAGCCATGTCATCACCTGTTATGGCTGCTAATTTTGCAGTTGGTAACGCAAACATGGATTCGGTGAATACAAAAAATTATGAGTGTAATCGTTGTATAAGTTCTGCGGGGTACCAAGGTGAGGTAACGCTTGCTGCGGGTTATAACGACATTAATGATATTCATGCGGCTAATGCCTTAGGTACTGACAATAACGGCGCTATTGCGGCAGTGAGTGGAAATATCAAATACCAAGGTGAGTCAGGCTATGAAGCGAAGATTCAAGCTTATCAGTTAGGTATGGATAATGGTTTTGCTCATCTATCTGGCGGTCAAGCTGGCTTGTATGAATTTAACTTAGATATTGATTCTATCAAAACCTATCAAGCTGGCGATGTTCAAAGTTCGCTTTGGCACAACAACGGTATGTTGACGCCTAGTGACAGTCTTAATGAATTTGACCTAAATCAACAACGTGAAAAAGTCGGTTTAGGGTTTGAATTTGATCAAGATTTCTATGGTGTATTTGTTAAATATAGCCAAGAAGATAAAACGGGTTACAAGTCTAGTAGTCTCGTATCACCCAGCCCAATAAATTTTGGTTTACCGACAGATTCTACCACTCAACAATTGGATGCTGGCATCCACTTGTCGGGTGATAACTGGTTAACTGAACTGAGCTACTTTGGCAGCTATTATGAAAACAACATCGACAATCTAAGCCTTCCATACGTTAATGACGTGTATTCGGCGACACCAGATAATCAAGCTCATCAAGTGTCGTTATCAGGTCAATATCAGCTCCACCGCACTGTGATGAATGGACGTATTGTCGCAGGACGTATGATCCAAGATGAAGATCTTATCCAAATGGCGGGTAATCCACTGCAAAATTGGGATGGTCAAATCGATACGCTAGATGGTCGTTTCGCTCTGACCTCAATGATAACTAATCGATTACGTTTAGGTGGCAGTATTGATTACACCAAGCGAGATAATCAAAGCTCTACCGCCGAGTTTGCTCAATATAACTTTAATAGTTTAACCGGCGCTTTTAGACAAAATACCCCTCGTGATTTGGAACGTAATACTTATAAAGTCAACGCAAGCTATCGCATCGCCAGCGGTTATCGCTTGCAAGCTGGTTATGATCGCAAAGACGTTGATCGTACTTTTAGTGACAGAGAACAAACCAATGACGATAACTTATGGATGAAGTTCAATGTTCGCGCATTAGATAACGTTAACGTTAATCTTAAAGTTGAGCATGCCAATCGCAGTGGATCTGAGTATGAAGCAAGCGACCTAACCTCATCTGAAAACAACAGCTTATTGCGTAAATACTACTTAGCAGATCGTGACCGCAATGCACTCGAATTCAAGATTGTGCATAACCCAACTGATTGGATGAATCTGGGTATCACAACTCGTTATGCCAAAGACGAATATGACGATACTAAAATTGGATTAACTGAATCAGAAGATTACGGATATGACGTTAATGTAAATATTCAATTTAATCAGTATATAGATGGTTATTTGTTTGGGAGTCAGCAATGGATTAACTCTAATCAAGCAGGCAGTCAAAGCTTTAGTTCATCTGATTGGCAAGACGATATTGAAGATGAATTTATCAATATAGGTACGGGTTTAAGCTACAGCGGTTTAATGCAAGACCGTCTGATAGTAGGGATCGATTATCTATTCAGTAATTCCATTAGTGACACCCTAGTTCACAGCTACGTTGGCTCTACAGATACGCGTAGCACTTACGGCGATTATTATTCATATAGTCACAGTGCCAGCATGTATGCAGATTATGCCCTAAATGAGCAAATGGCACTTAAATTAACTTACCGCTATGAACGCTATTTCGATACTGATGCAGCCAACGTAGGGGTCAATGATATTGCAGGGATGATTACCTTGGGTGATATCAATCATAACTACAACGCACACCAGGTGATGTTGGCGTTTACCTACAAATTGCGCTAAGACGCATCGTTCATGCTACGAGAGGATATATCTATGGAACGTAGAAGTTTTTTAAAAGCAAGTGCCGCACTGAGCTGTGTTGCAACTGTTACTGGTTGTAACACAAGTTCTGATGATGCCAATGTCATACCTCCGACACCGCCAGTCAGTGATGAAACCATTACTTGGTCTGCGTGTTTAGTTAACTGTGGTTCAAATTGTCCTGTTAAGGTATTTAGCAGCGATGGGATTATCACGCGTGTTGAAGCGGATAACGAAACGACTGACGAGTATGGTGTTAATCATCAAATTCGCGCTTGTGCTCGTGGACGTTCTTTACGACAACGCACTTATGCTGCCGATCGTTTAAAAACACCGATGAAACGTGTTGGTAAGCGTGGTGAAGGAAAATTTGTACCCATAAGCTGGGATGAAGCAGCATCCACTATTGCAAGTGAATTACAACGTATTGCAAATGAATACAGCAATAAGTCCATATTAAAGATATATGGTACAGGTGCTTATTATGGATTCTCTAGCTCAAGTTGTTTTAATCGTGTGTTAAATCTCAATGGTGGTTTCCTGAATATTTATGGTAACTATTCGTGGGCACAACAAACTGAAGCTGCCGCTGCAACAGGGTTTAGTAGTACTTCAGGCTCTAACTTGCTAGCACTAAATGATAGTGATTTATTTATTGGCTTAGGCTATAACCCCAGTGAGATGCGTCAGTCTGGATCTGGTGAAGGTTATGACTTTTTAAATGCACTGCAAAAGAACAATGGTTTAGAAGTGATCATGATTGATCCTCGATATACCGACTCAATGGCTGGGAAGGAGGATAACTGGTTCCCAATTCGTCCAGGTACTGATGCAGCGCTATGTGAAGGTATTGCCTATGAAATGATTAGCTCTGGTTGGGTAGATAACCATTCTAAAAACTTTCTAGATAAATTCTGTGTTGGTTACGATAAAGAATCCTTAATTAATTTAAAAGCTGAATTCGAAATCTCTGAAGATCCTGAAAAAAAAGCATATATCCCATACATTAATCCTAATGATAATTACAAAGATTATATTTTAGGTGAGGGTACGTTTATTTCAACTGGCCCTAAAACACCGAGCTGGGCAGCTAAGATCTGTGGTATTTCTGAAACACATATTAAATCAATTGCGACAAAATTGATGAATGCTCGTGCCCCATTCATTGTTGCTGGTGCAGGTATAAACCGACATGCGAATGGTGAACAAGCCATGCGATCTTGCTACATGTTATCTTTCTTAACGGGTAAGGTTGGTCAACCAGGTGTCAGTAATGGTGCTCTTCCAAGTCAAGGAAGTCTCAGCCGAAGTGGAATGTCTGGCTTATCTAACCCGATCAAAGAATCCATTTCTTGCTTCACTTTTCCTGACGCAATAGAACGTGGTCATGAAATGACCACTCGAAAAGACGGGATTAGAGGAACTGCTGACTTAGATACGCCATTGGGCGCTGATACAAAAGCAATTTTCGCGATTAATTCTAATGCGTTAATTAATCAACATTCAGATTCTAATGGCATAGCTAAAATTCTTGAAGATGAAACTAAATGTGAACTCATCGTCGTTTGTGACTGTTGGATGACATCATCAGCTAAATTCGCTGACATTCTACTCCCAGATACCTCTTGGTTAGAGTCAAACGATTTAGTGAATGACAGTTATGCTTCGGGCATCATGGGCTACTTAGTTGCGATGAAAGCCGCCATTAAGCCGTTATGGGAATGTAAATCAATGTACGATATGTGTGCTTTGATTGCTGAGAAAATGGGTAAACTTGGCGAGTACACAGAAGGTAAAGATGAGGCCGGATGGTTAACTGAGCTTTATGAAAAAACGCGTACAAATAGTAATAATGCTAATGCAATTCCTCCTCTTCCTAGTACGTATGAAGAAGCACAAGCACAAGGCGTCTTCCGTGCATTTGATGGTAAAACTGTCGTTGCATTAGAAGACTATATAAATGGCACCGATACGCTAAATACTCCATCAGGGAAAATCGAAATTTTCTCACTTGAGTTAGCTCAAAAGGGTACAGACTGGGAATTTGATAGCACAGTAAAAGGCAATTACATTACTAGCATACCTATGTACCAAGCGACTTGGGAAGGTTATGAGGACAGTGAAACATCAGAGGATTATCCATTTCAATTAGTGGGTTATCATACAAAAGGTCGTACTCACTCTAGTTATCATAATGTTCCTTGGTTACGTGAAGCTGTTGAAGATGCCGTTTGGATGAATCCTGCAGATGCCTACAAGCAAGGCTTAACTCAAGGATCAAAAGCCCTTATTTGGAGTCAACGCGGTACTATTGAACTCCCAGTTAGAGTAACTCCTCGTGTTGCGCCAGGTGTTCTCGCTCTTGGCCAAGGAGCTTGGTACACACCAGATCCGACGGGCAGAGTAGGACCATCAGGGCATATTATCGACATTGGTGGATGTATTAATACACTGACCCGTTACCAACCTAGCCCTTTGGCAAAAGGTAATCCACAGCACACAAATCGCGTACAAATTGCTAGCGCTTGATGGAGTAATTAAAAATGACAGAACAAACTCAATATGGTTTTTATTTAGATACCACCAAGTGCACAGGTTGTAAAGCGTGTCACATATCTTGTAAAGATAGACAAGGTGATATTATTCGCAAAACTAATCCAATTGAACAAGGTGTACCGGCATTAGAAGGTATTAACTGGCGCCGAGTATATGAATATGGTGGTGGTGATTGGTCTACTAATGCTGACGGTAGTTTCGAGCAAAATGTTTTCTCTTATTACACCTCTATTAGCTGTAATCATTGTAACGAGCCTGTATGTGTAAAAGCATGTCCTACTGGTGCCATGCATAAGCGTCGTGAGGATGGGTTAGTCCTTGTTCATACAGACTTATGTATTGGTTGTAATAGTTGCGCTGAGGCTTGCCCATATGACGCTCCACAATTAGATCCCCAACGGAAAGTAATGACTAAGTGTGATGGTTGTTACGATAGATTAGCACAAGGAAAGCAGCCCATTTGTGTTGGTTCATGCCCATTACGTGCATTGGATTTTGATACGATGGAAAACTTACGTGCTAAGTATGGTAATGGCGACGGACATATAGCACCACTACCACCACAAAGTATTACCTCACCAAACTTGATCATAAAAGCAAACAAGAACGGTGGCCGCCAAGGTGAAGTGTTGAACTACTCTGAAGTTTAATACTAATCATTAAGTATGATGCCCCCATGGGCATCATACTATATAAAGGAAGGCATAATGACCGACACAACAACGAATATATATCTTGAACTTCATGCTATTGCTCGCTTATTACATAATGTGTTTTTAGATTATCCGACTGTAGATTCTATCCAGTATTTCAATGATAACCAGCTTGATCAAAACTGGCCAGTATTGATAGGATCTGAAGCGAACCAAAAAGGTAAGGTTTTATTAAGTCAATTTATATCGCAATGGCAACCAGACCAAATTAACGAAGTGAAACTGGATTATGGCCAATTATATTTTGGACCCGGAGAACCTAATGCAATGCCATGGGGCTCGGTATATTTAGGTGAGCAACAAATTCTTAATGATCAATCCACCATTCAATTGATGAGTTTTTATAAAAAGTTTGGTATTAGCTTTGACTTAAAGTACAACCAACCAATAGATCATATTTCTCTATTCTATTCAGTAATCGATCAGCTGTTACAGCAATTATTAGATGAACCCAATAACAAATTGGCAAAAGAAGCATTAATCATATTATTACAGCAACATATGCTGCCATGGTCTGGGCGCTGCCATGAGTTAGCAATTGAATATGCACAAACTGATTTTTATAAGGCTATTGCTCTGCTTTCCCAAGATTTTGAATCAGTACTTGCTTCCACCATGAATGTGGTGCCTATGCCAATGCGTTTATTTCGTTAAATAAGGTGTTTAATATGAATGTGATTAGGTCTGTTTCAGAACAATGGCATAAAGCAGAGTTTGCTCACCAATTACATATCTATTTAAGTCAAGAGCAAGTTATCAACGATTTATTCGTGGGTGCGACAAATAAAGCTACTATATGTAATATTATTGCAGCCATGATTGAGTCACCGATAAAACTACATGATGAAAAATATAAAATAGATCAAAATTCAATTTTCGATTGTTTTTTTCAATGTTTTCATTTGCTTTTTATTAAAGAAGTTGAACATCACAGTTTGACCCAAGCTGAACAGTTAATTCTATCTATTTCAGTTTATTTCGCCAATAAGATAAATCAACAACCAGACAGTGTTGATATAAGTGATCTTCAAAAGAGTGCTCATATTATTACAGCAATGTCTCGGCTTGAAATAGTTCGTAAAGAACATCGTAAATCACAATGTAATATGGGTTGAAGTTGATCTTTTTACTTAGTCATAAAAAACTTTTCTACGATAGAAGTTTCGTGTAGTTAATAAAACACGAAAGTCATTTAAGTTCAATTAGTGTTAGAAATCTCAATCACTCTTCGTTACTTAATTATTAGCGTTGTAGTGCATGCAATTAGAAGCTGACTCATAGAGTTGATTTATTTTATAAAAAATAGGAAATAGAAAATTATGGAATTTTTACGAACTGATGATAGTTACTTTGTTAATTTACCAGGCTATCAGTTTACACCTAATTACCTATTAGTGGACGATAGTGAAGGAGGCCAGTTACGGATTCATTATCTTGATGAAGGAGACAAAGATGCTGCGCCAATATTATTACTACATGGAGAACCTTCATGGAGTTTTTTATATCGTAAAATGATCCCGATCCTTGTTGCAGCAGGTCATCGAGTTATTGTCCCAGATCTTATTGGATTTGGCCGTTCAGATAAACCAAGTCAACGTTCTGATTATACCTATCAACGTCATGTAGATTGGATAAAATCATTCGTTTTACAACTTGAATTAACCAACATTACTTTGGTATGCCAAGACTGGGGCGGCTTAATCGGGCTGCGTATGGCAGCTGAAGATATTCCGCGCTATACCGGTATTGTTGCAGCAAACACCATGTTACCCACAGGTGATGAAGAAACTAATGATGCATTTATGCAATGGTTTAATTACTCGCAAGAAGTAGTACATTTCCCTACAGGACAGATGATAAATGGTGCATCTGTTTCAAATTTATCAGATGACGTTATTGCTGCATATGACGCGCCATTCCCTGATGAAACATACAAAGCTGGTGCTCGTGAATTTCCCTTGTTAGTGCCTATTACGCCTGATGATCCAGCAACACTGAAAAACCGTGCAGCATGGAAAGTATTATCTCAATGGGAAAAACCTTTTTTGACAGCGTTTAGCGACTCAGATCCTATCACCGCTGGCGGAGATAAAATGATGCAACAAATAATACCGGGTGCAAAAGGGCAAAAACATACAACGATTATCAATGCTGGTCATTACTTACAAGAAGAGCAAGGTGAGGTGCTAGCCGAGGTTGTGGTTAAGTTTATTGCTGATAATCGTTAACGCGCCCTTTAGCCAAGTTCGATAACTGCTTAGTAATAATAATGGTATCCATTATTAACATGCTTATCTCGATGGCTATATGTTCTGTAGAGGGCATATAGCTGCTATTTATCATGATTAGCTTATGGTTTTATTGAACCATATTGATGTTTAATGCTAACATTTTATCTCTGTATTCAATTTCACTATTTATTCCCACCTTAACCTCTCCTAAACCCGTCCATCAGTATGCTTGTTCCAATATGGTGTAATACACACGTTTGGAGATGCAGTTGATGATGGTAAAACCGACCTTACGAAAGGCGATGCTGGCACTGATGGTCATAAGCCTGTTGGGCTGTAGCGCTGTCGATAATGTCAATTACGCCGACCGAGCCAGTCAAGCTGAGGCGGATACGAGTCAGCGTTTGATTGAGCCGTTATTGGCTGCATCAAATACTCAAGATGCGCCGATGCAATCTGTAGTTTGATTAACGGATTTAGATAAACCGTGCATTATAATGTGATGATAATTATATTATCATAAGGTGTTAACTTAATTCGATTGTACTGTAAGGTAATCGGCCTATAATGAGGGGTATCTTGACGCCGTACTAGGTTATGGGATCGCCGCAATGAAATACCGCACACATTTATTTTCTCTTCGTATCGGGCATGCACTCCGAGAGTCTTTAAAAGACGCTCCCTACAATGCCAATGCATTCGCTAAAGATTTATTAGCCGGCTTAACTGTTGGAATTATTGCCATTCCACTGGCAATGGCACTTGCAATTGCCATTGGGGTCGCGCCGCAATACGGGTTATATACTGCCATTATTGCTGGGTTTGTTATTCCGCTCACCGGTGGCTCGCGTTACAGCGTGTCTGGCCCTACCGCCGCGTTTGTGGTGATCCTTTATCCCATAGTGCATCAATATGGTTTGTCAGGGTTATTGCTTGCCAGCCTGTTATCCGGGCTAATGTTGATTATCATGGCGTTGTTTCGCTTAGGCCGTTTTATTCAATATATTCCCGAGTCGGTCACGTTGGGTTTTACCGGTGGTATTGCTGTTGTTATCGCAGTATTACAAGTGAAGGACTTTTTTGGCTTAAGCATTAGCGAAATGCCAGAAAGTTTTGTCGGTAAGGTGGCTACCTTGGTTCAAGAAATACCAGGGTTTTCTGGGCCAACATTGCTGGTGGGATTAAGCACCTTAGTAGTGTTTATTCTGTGGCCTAAACTCAAGTTGGCGGTACCCGCACATCTTCCTGCCGTGGTTGTTGCGAGCATTGTGGCGCTGGTACTAAATCAACTCGGTTTTCATGTGGCGACAATTGGTTCTACGTTCAGCTTTACCTTAGCCGACGGCTCAATCGGGGCGGGCATTCCCTCTATGTTGCCTGACTTTGAATGGCCTTGGCTTCGCGCGCAATCCGGTGAAGTGCCATTGGTACTCACTTGGCAATTAGCCAGTGACCTATTGTCTGCCGCCTTTGCGATTGCCATGTTAGGCGCCATTGAATCGTTACTGTGTGCAGTGGTGTTAGACGGCATGTCCGGTAAAAAACACAGCGCCAATAGCGAATTACTTGGCCAAGGTATCGGTAATATTATCGCGCCATTTTTTGGCGGTATTACTGCGACTGCTGCTATTGCTCGTTCGGCGGCTAACTATAAGTCGGGCGCGGTAAGCCCAATCGCGGCCATGATCCATGCGGTGGTGGTATTAGTGTCTTTATTATCGCTCAGTACTGTTTTAGCTTATATCCCCATGGCGGGCATGTCGGCGCTGCTTATCATGGTGGCATGGAACATGAGCGAAGCGCCCAAGATTGTCCATCTGGTTAAAAAATCCCCTGCCAGCGAAGTGTTAGTGTTGATGGTGTGTTTGTTACTGACTATATTCTTCGATATGGTGATTGCGATCAGTGCAGGGATCATTTTGGCGTCGTTATTATTCATGAAGCAAGTGGCTGATATGACCAAGGTGCAAGACATTAGCGAGCAGAAGAAACACATTCATGTTGAATTACCGCCGCGTTGGAAAGTGTTTAAAATCAATGGACCATTATTTTTTGCTGCCGCCGACAGTGTCTTTGGCGAGTTGGCGCATTTGAGTGGCGACCAAGATGGGGTGGTGTTGTATTTTGATGGGGTATCGCTTTTAGATTCTGGTGGTGTCTCGGCGCTGTATAAGTTTATTGCTAAATGTAAGCATGATAATACTCGGGTATTGTTGGCCGATTTTCAATTTCAGCCACTTAAAACCTTGGCCAAAGCAGGCTTTAAGCCTGACGGCGTGCAGTGCGTGACGTATTCAACCTTGGCTGGTGCGCTAGACGATGTGGTGGCTGGAGTTTAAAACACCATAAAGGCTGACAAACCAGTATGGTGTTTTCGATAAACTAGCTGCGATAACGTTTTGTCAGTTATTGGGCTGGTTTAGCCACTTCAATATAATGCCAAGAGTCTGCAATGTGCAGCCTTGCTGAAGTCACACGTTTATTCCGCTCAACATTAATGTGGTTAGTTTGCTCTGACCACAACTCTTGCAGTGCGGTCATCTTAAGATAAAAACCGTCCATATTAGTGGTGATCGGCGTTTCCTGATAAACCCACAAATACTTGCCCTGTAACTCGGTGCCAACATAGGTCAGCGTTAACGGATGTTGCTGCTGATCCTGCATCGAAAACGTCGAAATAGCATAATAAGCAAACGCTTCACGGCCAACGGGATCGCCGATCAGATCGGTACTTTTATCGATCACTTGTTGGGCTGCGTGTTCAGCATCGTGTAAATAAAACCGATGCTGGACTTCTAGCATGCCGCTACGCTGATTAAATACAATACTGGTGTAAGCTTCTTTTTGCTGGTGGGCCGTGACATTGCCCGCCAGCAAACTTAACGCGATAGCCATGAATCCTGCATAAAATGATAGACGCATTATTTCTTCTTCACTTTTATTTCAGGCTCTTTCAGGGCTTCTTTATTGTCATGCATAATGTCGCGATACTTATTGCCCTTACGTTCTTCTTCTTTAAAGGCTTCAATGCGTGAGGGAATAATTTGTCTTGGGTAATAGTTGTTTTCAATATCGACATCGGCTGTTTCGCCGCGACGATCAACCACGGCAGACACTAAGATTTTGTCTTTGTCGGTAACAATGAGCTTACTGACTTCAAACGGTGAACGGCGCCAAATTTCTGCAGGCAGCACCAATGACTCGGTATCACCATTTTCAAACGTGAGTTCGAGTAAAATTGGCATCACTAAGCCACCTAAATTGGCAAAGTTAAACACATAATAGTTTTTATCTTCTTTGAGTGCGCGTGCGAGTGTTTGTTGCTCCCACGGGTCTAGCTCGGCGTGTTTTTTGTTGTACTTGTTGCGCTCTTTATTGGTCACGCTAAATTGATCATATTGGTCATGATAATCAACGTTATCTGAATTAAGTTCTACCCAGGTTTTTAGGCCACTTTGTTGGTTACGCTCAACCGAATAAGGCATGGGTTTGTCTTTATAATCTTGGCGACGACGATCAAAATCAATATCAGGATTATTGCTGTCTAAGCGCAGTTTATAAATGCGATCTAGCGAGATATCAACATGATCAGTGGTGTAAAACCAGCCACGGAAAAACCAATCTAAGTCGACGCCAGAGGCTTCTTCCATGGTACGGAAAAAGTCGCTTGGAGTAGGGCGCTTGTTCATCCAGCGACGGCTGTACTCTTGAAAGGCAAAATCGAATAGCTCACGGCCTAATACCACTTCACGTAAAATGTTGAGTGCCACAGCAGGTTTAATATAGGCGTTTGGACCAAGCTGTAACACGCTGTCTGACTGCGTCATCACCGGCACTTGCACGTTAGACTTCATGTACTCAATAACGTCACTTGGCTCACGCCCCCACGGTAAATTAGGGTCCCATTCGCGGGTGGCTATGCCGTCTAAAAAGCTGTTTAACCCTTCGTCCATCCACGTCCATTGACGCTCGTCTGAGTTCACAATCATTGGGAAATAGTTATGGCCGACTTCGTGGATTACTACGCCGATTAAGAATTGTTTTTCCGACAAGGTATAAGTACGGCTTTCATCGTCGTGCCAAATGGTGCGTGGACCATTAAAGCTGATCATCGGGTATTCCATGCCGCCAACAGGGCCGTTTACACTAATGGCCGCAGGGTAGGGATAATCGAAGGTAAAGCGCGAATAGACTTCAAGGGTGTGAATAACCGATGCAGTTGAATAACGCTGCCAAAGTTCTCCACCTTCTTTAGGATAAAACGACATTGCCATCACTTGTGGGTTCTGGCTGCCTTTTTGTTGGTAACCTTGAGCATCCCAAATAAATTTACGTGAAGATGCCCAAGCAAAGTCGCGTACGTTTTCAGCTTTAAAATGCCAGGTTTTATTGCCTTTAGCAGTGCTTGACTCGTTAGTAATTGCTTCGTCTTCTGAGACAATAAATACAGGCTTTTTGGCTGTTTTAGCTTTATCTAAACGTTTGATTTGTTCAGGTGATAACACCTTTTTGCTGTTTTGTAATACGCCAGTGGCTGTGACGATGTGGTCGCTGGGTACGGTCATACTGACATCGTAATTACCAAACTCGAGGGTAAACTCGCCGCTGCCTAAAAACTCTTTATTGTGCCACGCTTCGTAGTCGGAATAGCTGGCAACTCGCGGAAACCACTGCGCCAATAAGAAGATGTCATTACCGCCTTTACGCTTGTCGTCAGGGAAGTGCTCGTAACCCGAACGCGCGCCAACGGCGTCTTCTTCTAAAATGTTATAGCCATAATTAATGTGTAACTGCGTCGATTTATTATGGCTTAACGGGGTGGGTAAATCGACGCGCATTTGGGCGCCGACAATAGTGTATTTTAAAGGCTTATTATTAGTGTCAGTAACAGCCGCTATTTGATAACCCAAGTTATTGTCAGCTAAAAATTGTTGGCGACGAAGATCACCTAAACTGATTTTGGCAAAGGCATTATCACCGTAAGTGTTGTTAGCACTAACACTACCATCCACGCCATTAAATGCGGCGCTGCGTTCAGATATCGAATCTGATTTAAAACGATTTTGTTCTAGCTGTAACCATAGATATTTAAGCGTATACGGTGAGTTGTTGTGATAAGTAATCACTTGCTCGCCTTGAATGCGACGCTTTTTTTCATCCAGAGTGACATCGATTTTATAATCAACTTGTTGTTGCCAGTAGTCTTTACCTGGTTCGCCAGCAGCATTGCGGTAATCGTTTGGTGTTGGGAGGCTCTCTTCAAGTTGACGAAACTTGTCTACAAAATGACCTTTGCTTTGGACAATTTCAGAAGCCGAACTGGTAATAATAACTGAACTGGTTAATGCCAGTAACAGCAGCTGACGATACACGCGCATAAATACTCCTTTGACGTCAGCAAGCTGATGCCAATAATCCCAAAATGATGATTTGTTATATTTTTTGTAGGCGGAGTGTAACTAAATTGACCCTGTTATGCAGTGATTAGAGTGTTACGAAGTTTTGCACCTTGCTGATGCCAATTCCGTATGGCATAACAACAGCAAGCGAGATTAATTGAAAATAGGCAGGAATTTTTGCAGGTTTTTATGACGGGCCTCGTCAGAGGTCAGTTCAGGTAATATTTTGTATTTACTCATAATCTGCTGATATTCGCCATTGGCTTTTAGCATGTCGATGCCGTTAGCAAAGGTTACAGCATAAGCTTTATTGTGTGGATTAAAGCCAACATATAAAGGCACCGGTTTGCCTATAGTGCCAGCGTAGCGAAGTTGCTTGGTTAAGTTTAATTGACTCGCGGTGTACTCAATGACATTTTTGTTGTCGATGATGACCGAATGACGTCCTTTTACCAGCCGAATAATATTCATCGCTAATGGGTCTCTACCCGAGGCAAAGTAGGTATTAGAATGTGCAGCAAACCAAGCATCGAGCTCAACACCATAGTCATAGCCAGTGACGACAGCAGCTTGTTGAGTGCTATTAAGGTCGGTAATCTGCTCAAATGTTTCATTACTATCAACAAGAGTATAAAAGTCATTGCTGTTATAGCCGACAATCACATCAGCATTAATCAATTGGTTTTCGGCAATGGCGTTCGGCGTCAATGCCAGTACAGCATCAATGTTGTTTCTTTGCAGTTCAATCAGTGCGCGTTTATAAGGAAGAATCTGAAATTCAATCGGTTGGCCTTGGATTTCAAAAGCGCGACTTGTGAGTTCTACAACGTAGCCTGTTTGGTTGTTGCAGATATAAGGACACCAAATATCAGATGCGATACGGATAGGTGTAGCATGGGCGTGAATACTGAAAATAGACAGTAAAACGAACAGGTACTTTAACAAGTATTTTGCTCCATGTGTTGAACGGGCGGGTATATTAATGGTTTAAAGAGTATAGGCAATCTTTTTTGATTAAAAAAAATACTACTTTATGTTTTGCTAACAAACATGCCGATTTTGTAAACAGGTAACCGGTGCCAGTAACAGGCTATTCATTATAGTTACATTTTAATAACAATTAACCAAGGTGATATTTTTATGGCAATTTTAAACAGAACATTTACCCATGTAGTGGTTGAGCAGCCTGGCGAACCCAGTGCGATGATCATGACTAAATCGACACTTGCGATGCCGACAGAAGGCCAGGTGACGATTAAGGTGCATGCCGCTGGAGTTAATGGGCCTGACATTAAACAGCGCGTTGGCGCTTATCCACCGCCAGCAGATGCCAGCCCGATTATCGGGCTAGAAGTGGCTGGTGAAATAGTTGCCGTGGCAGACGATGTTACCCAATGGAAAGTGGGTGATAAAGTGTGTGCCTTAGTGCCTGGTGGCGGCTATGCCGAGTTAGTGAATACTTACGCAGCACATTGTTTACCCATTCCTACCGGTTACAGTTTTGTACAAGCTGCCGCGTTGCCAGAAACTTTTTTTACCGTGTGGGGTAACTTGTTTATTCGTGGTGGACTTAACGCGGGTGAAACGGTGCTTATTCATGGCGGTTCTGGCGGTATCGGTACGACCGCAATTCAAATGGCGAGTCGTTTAGGCGCAACGGTATTTGCGACCTCTGGCAGTGCAGAGAAATGCCAATACTGTCTTGATCAAGGTGCTAGTGTAGCGATTAACTATAACGAGCAGCACTTTGTTGAGCCGATTTTAGAAGCAACAAATGGATTAGGCGTTAATGTCATTATGGATATTGCAGGTGGCGACTTTATTAACGAAAACCTCAAAGCGATTGCAACCGACGGACGTATGGTGTCGGTTGCCATGCAACGTGGTCCACAGGCAAACGTGGATATTTTCCGTATTATGGCTAAACGAGTGATTTGGACAGGGTCAACGTTACGACCACAAAGCGTGGCGAATAAAGCCCTTATTGCTCAAGGTTTGGCAGAGTTCGTATGGCCGTTATTAAATAGCGGCAAAATGAGCATTCCAATTGATAGTGTGTTCCCATTCTCGCAAGTGGTGCAGGCACATGAACTAATGGAGTCGGGCACACACAAAGGCAAGATAGTGTTAGATCTACAAGCTGATCCTCGTTAAGTAAATGAATACCCTTATCAATACACATATTAATATTGTGGTTTTAATCAGCGATATATTTTGATAAAAAACTTGAAGCTTGATGTTTTTAAGCTAAAGTCGTGATCACAAAGTGATTGGCCTGAAACGGGTTAATCACTTTTGTGAGGCGTTTATTTTGTGAGAAAAATGACGATAAAGTGTTAAAAATTGACGACAACCAACATTTTTATGCGATTACTCGAAAATTTCATCGTTTTAGGCATTGATTCTCAGAAATATTCTGTTTAAATACCCACACAAATACAGAACAGATAATCGTGGCGCAGTATGAAGATGTTATCTTCAATAATCCTGCATCATTTTTAGAATATGTGTTGATTAAGGGCGTTAGCATATATGTATAACACTGCAAAAAAACAACTTTGGTTTGGTGAATTAAGAACATCGAAAGGTAACACTATCGTCGTTCATGATAATCAATTGCCAGAAGCGTCACCAGGGCGCATTTTCATGTACAACACTATCCGTAATACGATTGTGGAGTACGTAGAAGACATCGTTAAAGTTAACTTACACGACTTAGACGAGCAACAAACAAAAGCCGCTATGGCTGAGTTTGGCGATGCTTGGAAAGTGGCACGTAGTGAGTTTATGGCAAAGCATCAGTTACGAATTGATTTATCAAAAGTACCCGATACAGCGCCACCGCGTAAGGCTAAACCGGCTCCAGAGCCAGATGAACCGATTAACGCCGATGATGACATTCCAGAATTTGATGATTCAGATGATGACAATGATAGCTTTGATGACATGGGTGATAGCGTAGACGATTAAACCTGCAGATAACATTGAGTCTCTGGCTCAGTGTATTGCGTGGTCTATGTTATTATCCTGCTTATATCTGCTATAGATAACTGACTACATAAGGAATAATTTATTATTCCTTATGTAGTTTATTCCTTGTCGAAACTGTCGACAATAATCGCACCCATGGACGCGGGCATCGCGATTAAAATAATCCGTTTTAACGCTAAAATTGGGTCGGTGATTAATGGCAATTTATCTAATGCCAATAGCACAATGCTGACCACCAATAACGTTAATATATACGCTGCAATTACCCGCAACAAAAATGCTCGTCTGCGCTTAACAATATTTGCCTGAAACACACTCTGATAAGCAAACAGAGTAATAAATGCCAGCGACAATACCACCACCAATACCAAATTTAATGCAGGCAAACTGGCCGACAATCTCCATGCTTCTTCAGAAAATGCAATCGGCACCGACAGGGCAAAAGCCCCAACAGCAATTTGACCAATATCTTCGGCATTAAAACTGGATTTTACTGGCTGATTATTCTGCATCAAACTGATATCGAGTGATGTGGTGATAAACCTTGCCAGGTGTTACCCACACATCGCCGGGCAAGTCAGGTTGATTCGGCGAGTCGGGTAGCATTTGCGGTTCAATACACACAGCTTGATGATCGCTTAATACTCGCTGCTTTTTGCCTACAGTGCCCTGCAAAAAGTTTGCGCCGTAAACCTGCACCCCAGGCTGGTTAGTATAAACCGTCATATTACGGCCGCTATTCGGGCTGGCTAAACAACCAAATCGTTGTAAATCTGCACCGGGATTATCTAACACATAGCAATGGTCAAAACCCTTGGTTGCAGCTAATGCTGGGCGCTCGGTTTGTACCGACATCGGCGTGGCTTTTGCCATGTCTAAATCGCTACCTGCGGTAGGTTGCATTGCGGTAGGTACGCCAACATCATTCATTGTGAGGTACTTTTTAGCATCCACTTGCAGCGTATGTTGCTTATTAGTGTCGCTGCGATTACCGTCTAAATTAAAGTAGCTGTGTTGGGTTAAACTAATGGGACAGGCTTTATCTGTGCTGGCCAGCATTTCAATGTACAAGTTATTACCCACTAAACGGTAATCGAGTTGCACAGTACAATTACCCGGAAATCCCATGTCGCCGTCAGGGCTTGTTAAGGTTAAGCGAACGCCATCACTTAAGGTACCGAGTTGCCACAATTTTCGATTAAAGCCCTCAACACCACCGTGCAAACAATTGCTCGCTTGATTTACGCTAAGTTGATATTGATGGCCATCATATTGGGTTTTACCATTGGCAATTCGATTGCTATAACGTCCTGCTATCGCGCCTAAATAGGCTTGTTGAGCCAGATAATCTTCGACATTGTCGCAGCCTAAGACGATATTTTTGCGTTCACCGTTACGATCTGGAGTCCATAATGATCGAATGATGCCGCCTAAACTTAATACTTCAAGTGCGATGATGCCATTATCAATTCTAACCCGTTCAATCTCACCACCACGGGGATCTTGCCAAGGTTCCAGCACACTAAAACGTACCATTTATGCCTCTCTAATCTGTAAATTGTTAACCGATGCGTCCTGCACCGCCACTTGCTGAACATAAGTATATTGTTGCTTCGATGCCAGTTTGCTTAAAATATTGGTTTTCAACCAGGTTAATCACCTCATCGGTGAGGTCATGATTAACCAGCGCCAATACGCAGCCATCGCTCATACGCACGCCGCCTTTCTCACCGATTAAAGTGGCAATCATGCTCACTAAGGTGTCAATGTCGGCAGTGATAATGTCAAAATCATCGCGCATAGATGCTTGAGACTGTGCCATTAACTGACTAAAACGAGCAATATTATTTTGTTGCAAAGCTCTGGCGGCATTACTCGTACGTTGATTTTCGGTGATGATATGGCGCGCTCGGCGAAATTGGACATCGCTGAGTAAGTCTTTATCTGCTGTGAGTAAGCTTAATGATAAATCACGCAGAGAATCGAGACCAAGTAACTTGGTTATCTGATTACACTCTTGCTTGCGTTGTTCAAATTGTTGGGTAAAACCATGACGGTCTTGTTTTAAGTCGATTACGATTAAGCTGAGTTCTTCAGGTAATAGCACTGATTCGCTTTCTAATTCTAAGCAATCAATCAATAAGGCGTGATCAGGCTCTGCCATCGCGCTAATGATTTGGTCCATCATGCCGCAATCTAACAGCATAAATTGGCTTTCGCCACGCTGAGCCAATTGGGCAATAGCGATAGGTGATAAGTTTAGCTGGCTGGCATAACTGATAGCAGTACCAAAAGCGATTTCAAGCGCTGCCGACGATGATAAACCTGCTCCCAGCGGCACGTCACCCACAATGGCTAAGTCTAAGCCTTTGGCTCGTAACCCCGATTGGTTCATGGCGGCGGTAACGCCTTTTAGATAGTGGCTCCAATCATCGCCTGCAGCAACGGGGCCTTCTTCACCAAAGTGCCATTGCTTAATTTCCCCAGGAAACGCCGTTGTTACAGCGCGAAATAAATTATCATCGCGATGCTTAACAGCAATAACAGTATGAAAATTAATTGCGGCGGGTAATGCGAGGCCTTCGTTATAGTCAGTATGCTCGCCCATAATGTTAACTCGCCCGGGCGCCTGGTATAAATCATCTGGCTTGGTGCCAAATGTACGAACAAATAATTTAGTCGCGCGTTGAGCAGGGTTTGACATACTTCAAAAAATCCAACAAAGGGTGACATGGAAAGACTTGTTACTTGAGTTATAGCATGACTTAACCGTGTCTGTAACTGAGATTTTTTTATCTGAAGCAAAATTGAAAATATGCGGTAGTAAACAAAAACGCCTAGAGAGTTATCTAGGCGTTTGCAATTGTTGATTAGTTTTATGATGGCAACTCAGATGTCGTTTCATTTATTGCCGATTGATCTGGCTTATCACTACTAGCAGCAACTGAACTTGGAACCAGTTCTGGCGGTGAATCGAGTAGCTCTTTAATCACATGGTCTACAAAACCGGCACCTGCAGCTTCATACAAGTTATACACAGTATTAACACCAGATTCTTTTAATGACTCGGCATCTTCAGCGTATTGCACAATCGCGCTGATTTTCCCCTCGTAATTAAGCTTTTGCAGTTGTTGCACTGCAAACAAATTACCCGCGTGATGTGGCATTGCCAATAGTACTAACTCTAAGTGTGGCGCCCGTTCAAGCTTGACCCAAAAGTCAGTATCGCTAGCGTCACCTTGCACAACATTACGGCCTTCATTTCGATGAAAATCAACCAATTCTTGTTTGTGTTCAATCCCTAAAATTTCGCCGGTGTATTTGGCGCGTAATTCATCATATGCCCCAGAACCAATACGGCCCATCCCCAAGATCAAAAAGCGTGGATTACCAATGCGGATTTGTCTGTCTTCAGGGTGTAATGGGTGGCGTTCGAGTTTGGTTAATTTAGATTGGAAACGCTGATAAATATTACTGACGTTATTATTAAACGGCGCTGCAAATAAAAAACTAATACTTAATGCCACAGCAATAATGATCAGCCATTCTGGTGGTAACCAACCTTTGTGTGCCGCGACTGCTGCTACGATTAAACCAAACTCACTGTAGTTACCTAAGTTAAACGAGGCGAGCAGCGAGGTTCGCGACCGCAGCTTAAAGCGAGTTAGCAGATAGACAAACATCAAAATTTTCACTGGAATTAGCGCAACTAAAATCGCCGCTAAACCAATATCGGCTAAGGTCGGCAATCCATTTAACCCAATAGTTAAGAAAAATGCGACTAAGAATAACTCTTTAAAGAAATAAATAGATTTGGCTAATTCAGATGATTTAGCATGCCCAGCGAGTAAAATACCCACAATCAATGCGCCTAAATCGGGTTTTAAACCGACGGCTTCAAATAACCATGCCCCCACCACTAATGCCATAACAAGGCCAAACAATACCAACATTTCGCCGTGGCCGACCCGATCAAATATTTTATAAATAAGCGGTCTTGCAAGCGGTAGTAATAACAATGCAAATGCCCAAACCGACGGGATGTTACCTTTAGAAATGGTTAAAAATATCACCGCGAAGATGTCTTGCATAATCAAGATACCAATCGCGACTCGGCCATAAAGCGACTGCATATCACCGCTATCTTCAAGCACTTTTACCGCAAATACGGTACTGGAAAAACTTAATGCAAAGGAAATTAGCATCAGTTGATTGAAGCTGTATCCGTCGAGCTGTTCAATACCTAAAAAGCCCAATAACTTCAGTACTGGCACAAAAAATAGAATCGAACCAATTAAATGTAAGCTTGAACCCGCCCACACTTCGGCTTTAAACAGGCTTTTAAGGTCAAGTTTGAGACCAATAGAAAACAATAATAAGGTGACACCTAAGTCAGCAAGTTGCTGCAAAATAGGTAAGCTAGTGTCTTCAATGCCTAAGGTGAACAATACAAAACCAGCAGCAAGATAACCAATCAGTGGCGGTAAACCAACTCGGCTGACCAGCATTCCGCAAAGTAGGGTGATAATCAGGATAGCGGGTTCCATAAAGCGCCTTGAATGAGGGATACAAAATCTTATTGTATAAGAAAAAAGTTAACTTTCGATGACTTTAATAGCCTAAAAGCAAAAAACAGCATCTTTAGTGGCTAAAGATGCTGTTTTATATAGTGTATTACTAAATGATTCTACCAACTGCTTTTACGGTACACAGCACAACATGCGATCATTCATTAAGTTGATTTGATTAATGCTCTCACTTTGCACATTCACTCAGCCCAGTAAGTTAATGTGCTTAGTCTGTTAAGTCGGTCTGTTAACTTACTTTGCTAACAGTATATCTAAATGAGCAGCAAAGTCTTTTGGTCCCATAAAGCCGGTAACCCGCAAGTCTTCACGCTGCTCACCGTCGCTATTAAACATTAACAATGTCGGTAAACCTAACACGCCATAATGTTCTAAAAGGGTGATATCAATGTCATCGCTGGCAGTCACGTCAGCTTGCAATAACACCATTTGGTTCATACGCGTTTCCACGTCGGCATTTTTAAAGGTAATGGCTTCAAATTCTTTACACGCCACACACCAGTCGGCGTATAAATCTAACATCACCGTTTTACCGCTAATACTGGCTTTATCCAATTCAACTTCTAAGTCTTCCAGCGACTTAATACGGATAAAGTGATTGGCTTCGGTGTTGGTTTTGCCATCAATACTGGTTTGGGTCATATTTGAGGATTGATGACCAAAGCTGCTCATTAATGCTTGGAAACCATATGAGAAACTTGCCATTAAAGCCAGTAATAACAACACCCCACGAGTGCTTTGTTTCCAGTTAAATTCTGACAACCTGTTTTGATGCATTAAGTAAGCGATTAAGCTTATTGCCCATACTGACCAAAGTAAATCGGACACTAAACCAGGCCAAATACGACCAATCATTACAATAGAAACTGAAATCAGTAAGAAGCCAAAGATGGTTTTAATAATGTCCATCCACGCTCCTGCGCGCGGTAAAATTTTGCCACCCGAAGTCCCAATCACTAATAACGGTAAACCCATACCCATGCTGAGTACATACAGCGCTAAAAAGCCTTGCAGTAAATCACCAGACTGCGCCACGTAAATCAGCACGCCAGATAACGGCGCCGTGGTACAAGGCGAAGCGACTAAACCTGAAATCACCCCCATCATAAACACACCAATAAGGTTGCCACCTTTTTGGTTGTTCGACATCGAGTTCATTTTTTCTTGCCACTTCGATGGCAGCTTTAAATCGTACATGCCAAACATCGATAAGCTCAGCAGCACAAACATCACCGCCAAGAAAATCAAAATAGCAGGGTGTTGTAATGCCGCTTGAAACTTAAGTCCGGCAGAGGCAACCACTAATCCTAATAATGAATAGGTAATGGCCATGCCTTGCACGTAGGCCATTGATAGGGTGAAGGCTTTAGCGGTAGAGAGCTTCTTGCCTTGACCAACAATAATGCCCGACAAAATAGGGTACATCGGAAACACACACGGTGTTAATGCTAAGCCAATACCTAAACCAAAGAAAATAACTAAAGTCCATAATAGGCTATCGTTTTGGAGCATTTGGTTTAACGTGTCTTGCTGAGTAATCGGTGCCGCTGGTGCATCGGTTGCCGTTGTTGATGCTTGCGCATCATCAGGTGCGCCAATCACTTTTTTACTGCTTAACGTGCCGTCATTTGCTTCAATCGCTGCTAACGTTACATCGTGCTTGGTTGGCGGATAACACAAGGTACCTTCTGCACAACCCATAAAGGTGACATGAAATACCGCATCGGCTTGGGCTTCTTTAAACGCGATAGGGATTTCAACAAACGAGTAAAACACCTCTTGGTCGCCAAAGTATTCGTCATGATGGTTTTTACCATGAGGTAATTCAATATCACCAATCACCGCACCGTCGACCGAAAACTGTAGCTTATCGCGATATAAATAATAGCCCTCTGCAATCACAAAATTGATTTTGAGCTGATTACCTTGTTGTTGGTAATCAAACACAAAAGCATCGTTAACCTTCATTAACTCAGGTTCGCTGCTTAAAAAGCTAAATTTATTACTCAACACATTAGCGCTGTGTGCTGCTGGCGCGAGTATCATTGATGACATCATTAACAATGATGTCAGGCATATGGCGACGAGTTTTTTCATGATGGTGAGTTGTCTTTTATCCATTGTAAATAAGGGCCAAAACCACCGGTAATTGGAGTGGCAATGAATTCTGGTACTTCATAAGGATGCATTGTGATCACGAGCTGTTCAATTGCATGGTAATCAATTGCCATGCATTTTATCTGTATTGGCACTTCGTGTGACTGACAAATGTTATTGTCCCAATAATAAATTGACTCAACGGCTTGGCCTATTTGTACACATGCCGCTAACTTTGCCTCTACTAATGCAGTCGCAATACTGGCTGCAATGTCAGCATCTGGGCAAGTGGTTAATATCAATAGCAGTTCAGGTTTATACATAAGTTGTCTTAAAGTTTACTTAAGCTAATGCTGTTATCATGCACAAGGTCATCACAGTACGCTTTTTTAAACGCATTTTCATTAAACTGAGGTGATATTCGTGACGCGTCTTGAAAAGAGACCCGTTCACCCCCATTTAAGTTTCATCGGCAACAGTTTTTTTACAGGTCGCCACTCTGTTATCTTATAAGTCGTCACTCTATCAAAAAGCGATCCTTAGAGGCCAATATGTTTTTTATTTTATTGTTAATATTTGTTTTAATACCGGTTATTGAACTCAATGTACTCATTGAAGTTGCCAGCTCAATTGGTTCATGGACCACGGTCGCGTTAGTGTTATTTACCGCGGTTGTTGGAGTGTCATTGGTACGCAGCCAAGGCCTTAGTACTTTAATGAGTGTGCAACAAAAATTAGCCCGAGGTGAAGCTCCGGGGCAAGAAATTGTTGAAGGTATGATGTTGGCTGCCGCTGGGGTGTTATTGCTTATTCCTGGTTTTGTCACCGACTTTATTGGCTTAATTTTATTAACCCCATTTACCCGCGCTCCTATCGCGGCGTTTTTATACAAACGTATGCAACTTCGTGTTGTGGCTAATGGTGGTATTCCCCCTGGCTTTGGTGGCGGACAAAGTCCTTTTGGACAGTCCGGTCCATTTGCAGGGCAAAAGCCATTTGATCAACAGGGCAACACTTTCGACGGTGATTTTGAACATAAAAATGATCGTCCACGTAGCCATCAAATTGAAGTAGTTGATCTTGATGATGACATTAACAATGATCGTGATGATGACATTAAAGATAAGCGCCATGACGACAATCGTGACGATATTATAGATGTAGAGCCTATTAAGCCCAAAGATGACGACAAGCCGTCTTAATACGCACCACTTATGACACACCATCTTAATACACATTATGGTAATACCAGCTTATTTAACAAGACCAAGTTTGATCTGTGATTTGCCGTGATGTGTAGAGCGTGTTTTGTTAAGCGCCGCGCTTAGCACTTGATCAAATATAACGTAAACAGCCGACTAGTGCAGATGCATTACTTGGCTGTTTTTGTTTTTGCGCCTGTCTCGGAATCGGCTTGCCGCTGGAGTTGCTTATCTTGCTGAGCACCAAACCAAAATGCACTGATGATACTTAATCCCCAGTTGGCTAAAAATATCCAAGTGAGTATCGGCATGGTTGAGCTACTGTCGATGGCAACGTTGGATACCGCAGCATAAATAGAAGTTAAATCGTTGCCGATATTGCCTGCTAAAATTTGCTCCGCAATCACTTGTGCACGGCTAATAATTTGATCCATTATCACCAAAATACACACCATACTGACACTGATAAATCCCCAGCCGAGTAGCTTTTTACCCAACCAAATCTGGCCACTGCCAGGGCAAACAATGCCAGAGAGCATGGCGGCGTAAATGGATTTTTTCATGTTAAACCAAGATTTATTGCAAGTAATATAGTGTTATTAATCCACTGACACAGATTAAAAAGCAAGTGTGGCTGCCATTATTAACACAGTTTAATATTCGCCCAGGCGAGAGGTTGGTTTATTAGTGTCGTCTTGCTCGCCGTCAGTGGCTATTGAATTATCTGAACAAGGCACCGTGTGCTTAATCTCTTTTGGCTCACTAATTTGAGTAGCCAAGTAATAGCAAGCTATCCCCATCAATGTATTCGCAATGGGTAACGCCAATAAAATACCTTTCACCCCACCAACATACGAGCCTAGCGCCGCCAGCGGTAACATTAATAACATTAAGCGGCACAAGTTAATCACCAGTGAACTCAACGGCCTATGGTAAGCGTTTAAGCTAGTGGCAACCATAATAACAATGGCAAGTGGCCCATAAGAGGCAGGCAATACCATAATATAAAAACTCAGCCACTCTATAACCAGTGGGTCGTGAGTAAACAGTCTTGCGATAGGTTCGGCATAAAAATACAGCGGAATAAACAAGATTGTTTGAAATACAAAAGCAAATCGCAACGACATCAATAAGGCTTTTTTGGCGCGTTCAGGTTGGCTGGCACCTAAGTTTTGGGCAATAAACGGCATTAGACTCGACGACAGCGCCATCACCACAATCAACAGTACCGACTCAAGCCTAATTCCGGCACCAAAGGCAGCCACACCCGCATGATCAATCCGTGCCAACATGGCCATTATAATGCCGTTGGCAATAGGATTTATTACATTCATTAACGCCGCTGGGCGGGCGATATGGGATAAGACTTTCCAATGTAAAATTAATCGACCCACATCAAACTCAGCAAACTGAACCAGTTTACGTTTGACAATAATCAAGTGGCCAGCAAATGACATTGCCACTACCCAAGAGAGTGTGGTCGCAATAGCAGCGCCTTGAATTTCTAAACGCGGAAAAGGGCCAATGCCGAAGATAAGTAACGGGTCGAGAACCAGGTTTATAATGGCGGCCAGCATCATAATTTTAGCCGGTGAGTGAGTGTCACCTGTGGCACGTAATGCTTGATTACCCACCATTAATAGCACTAAGGCAGGCGCGCCTAAATACCAGTACCACATGTAGTCATTAATTAATGGCAAACTGGCACCGTTAGCACCAAGCAAACTAAAAATAGGTTCAATAAACACACAGCCGAGTATCGACAAGCCCCAAATAATCACCAGTGTCATGCACAAGGCATCAAATAAAAACACTCTGGATTCGGGCGCATGCCCAGATCCAATCAAACGACCAAGATTGGTTGACACACCCGCGCCAATGCCAATGCCGATACTGGTAATCACTAAGGTTACCGGAAACGTAAAGCTCACTGCTGCCAGTGCATCTGTACCCAACTGGCTAATAAAAAAAATGTCCACTAGACTGCCACCTAGAATGGTCATAATCCCAATCAGGTTAGGCAAAGTCATGTTAAGCAGTACACGACCAATAGGTGCGCTGAGCAACCCGTGTCTGTCTTTCATCTATTCTCAAACGTTTGATGTTTCAAAGGAGCCGAATTCTATCAGGATTAGCATTGCTTTAATAAAACAGACGTAAAAAAAGTGCAATTATTTTTAAAATTCCCCTTGGATCTGTGACCAGTCACCCCCATATCACATGCATCAAGGGGGAAACCCTTATTTGTTAGTCAATAGCCTCGCTTTTTGGGCATCAAATCATTAGGAGAGTTCATAGATGAATATTCGTCCATTACATGACCGCGTTATCGTTAAACGCTTAGAAGTTGAATCTAAATCTGCAGGCGGTATCGTGCTTACAGGCAGCGCAGCAGAAAAATCAACTCGCGGTAAAATCCTTGCAGTAGGCAACGGTCGTATCTCAGAAAATGGCACAGTTACACCACTTGACGTTAAAGTGGGCGACGTAGTGATCTTCAATGAAGGTTACGGCGTGAAGAAAGAAAAAATTGACGGTGAAGAAGTGTTAATCCTGTCAGAAGCTGACCTGATGGCAGTCGTAGGCTAAGCCTCACGCATCAATCGACTTTCCAATTAATCATTAAATTTAAAGGAACATCAAAAAATGGCAGCAAAAGAAGTCTTATTTGGTAACGACGCACGCGTAAAAATGCTTGCAGGCGTTAACATCCTAGCCAACGCAGTTAAAGTAACCTTAGGCCCTAAAGGTCGTAACGTTGTTTTAGATAAAAGCTTTGGTTCGCCAATGATCACCAAAGATGGTGTGTCAGTTGCTAAAGAAATCGAACTAACAGACAAGTTCGAAAACATGGGCGCACAAATGGTTAAAGAAGTTGCTTCTAAAGCCAATGATGCTGCCGGTGACGGTACCACTACTGCAACAGTATTAGCACAAGCTATTGTTGTTGAAGGCCTAAAAGCAGTTGCAGCGGGTATGAACCCAATGGACCTTAAGCGCGGTATCGACAAAGCAGTTATCGCAGCCGTTGCTGAACTTAAACTACTTTCTCAAGAATGTTCAGACACTAAAGCCATTGCTCAAGTAGGTACAATTTCTGCTAACTCTGACGAGTCAATCGGCGACATCATTGCAACCGCAATGGAAAAAGTCGGTAAAGAAGGCGTTATCACCGTTGAAGAAGGCCAAGCGCTTGAAAACGAATTAGACGTTGTTGAAGGTATGCAGTTTGACCGTGGTTACTTATCACCATACTTCATCAACAAGCCAGAAACTGGCAGCATTGAATTAGACAGCCCATTCATTTTATTAGTAGACAAAAAAGTTTCTAATATCCGTGAATTGTTGCCAATCCTTGAAGGTCTAGCTAAAACAGGTAAGCCATTGCTTATCGTTGCAGAAGACGTTGAAGGCGAAGCATTAGCAACACTCGTTGTGAACAACATGCGTGGCATCGTTAAAGTAGCTGCTGTTAAAGCACCTGGCTTTGGTGACCGTCGTAAAGCAATGCTTCAAGACGTTGCTATCCTAACTGGCGGTACTGTTATCGCTGAAGAAATCGGTCTAGAACTTGAAAAAGCCACTCTAGAAGATTTAGGTACAGCTAAGCGCGTAATCATCACTAAAGATAACACTACAATCATCGATGGTAGTGGCGACCAAGTGCAAATTTCTGCACGTGTTTCGCAAATCAAACAACAAGTTGAAGATTCAACTTCAGACTACGACAAAGAAAAGCTACAAGAGCGTATGGCTAAGTTAGCTGGCGGTGTTGCAGTAATCAAAGTTGGCGCAGCAACAGAAGTTGAAATGAAAGAGAAAAAAGCGCGCGTAGAAGATGCATTGCATGCAACTCGCGCAGCGGTTGAAGAAGGTGTGGTCGCCGGTGGTGGTGTTGCCCTTGTTCGCGTAGCAAGCAAAATTAAAGATGTTGAAGTATTGAACGAAGACCAAAAGCACGGTGTAGTAATCGCACTGCGTGCTATGGAAGCGCCTTTACGTCAAATCGCCACTAACGCAGGTCAAGAAGCCTCAGTTGTCGCTAACACTGTTAAAAACGGCACCGGTAACTTCGGTTACAACGCCGGTAACGACACTTACGGTGACATGTTAGAGATGGGTATCCTAGACCCAACTAAAGTAACTCGTAGCGCGCTACAGTTCGCCGCGTCTATTGCTGGTCTAATGATCACAACAGAAGCGATGATTGCTGAAGTACCACAAGATTCTGCACCTGATATGGGCGGAATGGGTGGTATGGGCGGAATGGGCGGCATGATGTAATCTAACTGGTTAAAATCAGTTATAGCGGCGTTACTTTGCCACTCACGTAGAAAAACACTACGCTTCGTGACAAAAAGCCTTGCTCTAAGCTGATTTTTCCTGCGTTAGATCAAGTGTTGTTTCAAGCCTAAAAGCTTAAAGCCAAATTTCTTGTAAAAGAATAGAGAAAGCCTCGATACCTAACAGTATCGGGGCTTTTTGTTATTCTGCGGTTCTAAAACGTTGATTACGGCGTTGCTGCTCGCTCACATACACACAACGTCTGCTACGTTCACAGCGCCTTGTACTAAACTTTTTTCCTGCGCTATATCCTTGCTGGTCTGAACATCCAAGCTGATTTGGATTAAAAGCCTAAAGATCTAAACGCTAAAAAAGCCTCAATACTTAACGATATCGGAGCTTTTTGATGTCTAAGTTTTTTACAAAACCTAGGATATTTCGTTCAAGGTAATTGAGGTGATAAAAGATTACCTTCTGTTATTCTTTACTTCCTCAAAAAATGCCGCCAAATCTTCGATGTCTTGATTTAGTTCGTCAATGTCAGGCATAGGAACTACACCAGCATTAGCTGGGTTATCATGGGCATCAAGAAAACCACAACACTTGTCATAGATGACTGTAATAAAAACTATTTCTGGCTCGCTAACTTTTAGTAGCTTAGCGATCATTGTTACTCTAACATCCCTACTGAATCGTTGGACAACATCACCAATCAACCACTCCTCAATGAGTCGCTCTAGAGTAGTTCGCAACTTCCCATAGACGTACCTTGCTTTCTCTTTATAGTCTTCCTCTATGAAGTTCTCAAAATCTTTACAGTATCTTCTTACATCAACAATTTGTTGGCGTAGGAACTTTATCCGGTCTTTTGTGGACATTGCATCCCATGGTAAACGACCTACCAGGAAACCAGAATATGGGCCTCTCTGAGCAATATGTAATAAGTTAAACGAAGTCTCTGTTGCAGCTTCCCTCAACATGACTAAAAATGGTAAATCGTGAGTTAGCACAATCACTTGACGGTGCAGGGATTCCATGGCTATTCGTTTTGCAAACAACCTACGCCACTTGTGATCTAGTGAGTTTACTGGGTCATCAAAGATAATTGCTGACTTACGATTATCAATTGTCAACTCGGACATAAAGCCTGCTAAAGCAATACACTTTTGCTCACCTTCACTGGCAATATCTGAGATTTTTGTAGGGGCTATATTCGCAATGGCCAGCTTCAATTTCTGTTCCCCTGCGGAACCGCGAGTCTGAGTTTCGGCAGGAAAAGCTTTAAAACCTAGTGCAGTTAACTCTCTTTCAAACACATCTTTTAACTGACCAATTGCACCTGCATTACTCAACACCGATGTAAACGAAGTTACTCTCTTAAGCACAACACTACCCAGAGCATTTTGAAACATCTGAAAAGTATAAAGTCTATTGATTTCATTTAAGACTAATTGTTTCTGTTGGCGTATTGTTTGCCTATCTAGTAACTCCAACAGCCTTGAGTTCATTTCTGCAAGTGACCTAGCTAAAGATCCATCATCAGCCACACTTTCAATCTTAGCTTTGAGAGAGTCCAACTGAGCTTTCAGCCAGTTTGGAACATTAAGAATTAACGGTGGCAGGATAAAGCATGGAGTGCTAGCCAGGACAGCTTGTTTGCGATTGGTTAGTTGTTCCATTAGTTCACCTAAAGCAGTCATAACCTCAGGTTTTATAGTTTCAATTTCAGTCAAAATCCCAGAAAAAGGTGATAAATCGAAAGATAGGTTTTGAATAAACTGTATGCGAGCTTGATATGCTTGGATTGCTTTTTGAGCTTCAACTTGAGACTGATCTTGTAGGTAATTGTGGAATGCCTTCATACGCTCAGCTGTTGCAGTGTCTATAACTTGTAAACAAGTCGGGCAATTCTCACCTACAACTGGAGGGAAGGAACCATTTTGATTAGTTATAAAGCTTTCAACATGCCTCCACATCTGTTTCCAAACGTCAGCGCCAATACCCCCAATAGGTAGACCTGTCAGAGTTGTTTGTCTTATGGTTTCAGCTGCTGAAATTCTAGAATTCTGTTCATCATACAATCGTCCAATTTCGCCCAAGTTACCGTCACTAAGCTGAGAGACTAAATTATTAATAAATTTATAAATAGGTTCACGGTGGCCTAGCTTGTTTGTAAGCTCCTTTTTCAATTGATCTGGGGTCTTACCTGTTAACTCGACAATTTCTAGCTTCAAGGGTTCTATTTGAGCTATTTCTTCATCTGTTGCGCAGTGAAAATCTAAAGCTCTGGTTGATTCTGTAATAGGTAAATTACTTAATGAATGTACAAACGCATTAACTTTGGTCGAAGGATTAAAGCCAAATACAGGGTGCGGTGTTGAATGATGCTTCTGTTCCCCTAAAAGTCTTCTTTTCACCTCAAGACAACCCCTCACTAACTCATCAAGTAATTTGAGCTCTGCTGGCTTGTATTCAACGCTGTCTTCTTTGGATATGTAGTGTACAGCTGACTTTGAGTCAAATATACGAATGGACTTTAGTTCTGGGCTGACTTCACCATCTTTTTCCCAAACAAATTGAGAGGGTGTTCTTCCTGCGGAACTAAAACTCAGAGTAGCTTGAGGTTTTTCAATCGATGGTTTGAAAACATTCGTGAGGATATTAGGGACATCGCCACGAGTTAGACACGCGCTTTTTAGGATTTTTGCATAACTAGATTTACCTGCACCATTGTCCCCATAGACGACTGTTAAACCATTAGGGTCGAAGTTTAGGTTTTGGTCTGGTACAAGAGATGAAACGTTCCGAACCATACCGAGGGAAAGTAGATTTATAGGGTGTTCTTCAACACCGAACCCCATTAGTCCCACAGGTGATATGTTTGCTGGATAGATCTCATCTTTTTGTAAGAGTCCAAACTCCATCTTTGCAAGGTTATATAAGATATCAACAAATTCAGGTTTGATCTCTCCATGGCCTAAAACTATGCGTATAGCGTGACGCCACCAAAGCGGTTTACCATCCTGATTAACCCACTCAACGACCTTTGCTATTTGTGACATAACGAAATTCTATTTCATTGGCTTAAATTTGGTAACGACAGCACCCATTAATGGTTTTATCTTGATGTAATAGATGTAGATAGAGTTTACATTTTTGCCTAGATTACTCTCTGTTCACAACCACACTCTTGGCAATTCAAGGTGTAGGTTTCTTTGCGCTTAGTGACCTTGGTATTTTTACTCTGGCATTGTGGGCATGGTTGTTTCATTGCTGTGTTTTTGCTGCATTGGTTGCAGTTGATGTAGTAACCGAACTTGCCAAACATTGGGGTGTATTGTGTTGATTCACCGCAATATTTACAGCTTAGTATGGGGTGTTGCTCTGGCGCTAATGCGACAACCGCTACTGGTGCAAGTATTGCGGCAGTAGATTGAGCTAGATAATTAGTGGTCGCTGATGCTGGTTTAGGCCCTTGCTCAAGCCCTGGTTTTATTTCTGGTCTTTTGGGTATCGCTTGGATTTGCTTTAGTTGAGCCGGAGCAGTGTCAACTTGCTGAATATTTGAGTCGATATGTTGGCTAATAAGAAATTGGCCGATTGAATCGAGTTCTTGTTGACTAAAGTCTGGTCGAGTGTCGGTGACGCTTATAAAGCGGATAAGTTTGTGTTTAAGATTCATGATATTTTTGAGTTCGTCGACCAAAAATTCAGTTTTATATAATTTGTCTGAAACCTCTTTAGGCATGGTTTTTCGGTCGATCACAGCATTACTGGATACCGCACATAAATAGTGCCAACAACGTCCATTGAAGCCTTGCTGCTTTATACCCAGTAACTTACTTAATATGTCATTCCTATGATGCATGAGCATTTCTTTCAATAAGGCTTGTTGCAGCTCAACTTGCTTAATGGGCGAAGACATACCAGACCATTGGCTGTTATAGCTGCGTGTCCACTCGCCTTGGTTGTTCACTTTAACGTGACCTTTTATGCTTTTTGATTCAATGAGCACGAAGCCATAGGTGTATACGATCAAGTGATCAATTTGAGCCGTTTCATCATTAAAGCTGAATTTGAAGTCGTTGATAACCAGTACTTCAGGGTTGTCTTTAAATGCGCGGCGTAAGAAGAAGGCCACATCCTGTTCTTGTTTTTGACCGGCAATAGTTTGCGGCGTTTTGGTCATTTGTAGTGTTTTAGTTTTAAGAATCATTTACCAACAGCATCCATTCATAACTTGATAATAATCAAGCTCATAATATCTATGATGCAGATAAAAAAGCCAGTGTTAATTTTAAAAGTAGGGCGTAATCGATTCGATAGTGTAACAACCTACACTTATAACTCGTTTGGCGACTTAGATAATTAAAAAGTGTATTAACTACACTTTTGTTGATCTTGACAGGGGAGATTACAGTAAAGTGTAGGTTGTTACACTTTGCTGTTGAATACTTAACCATTCAGAGATAAAGTGTAGCAAAGTACACTTTAGACTAACGTTATGACATCTGCACTCAATCAACAATCCTTGGGTTTACTCATTAAAGAAACCAGAAACAACGCAGCACTGACTCAAGATGTGGCGGCGATGATGTGTGGCGTGACCAAAAAGACCTTAATCCGTGTTGAGAAAGGCAATGATGTTTATATTTCGACAATGTTCAAAATTCTTAATGGTCTGGGGATTAGTATTGATGTCGCGCAGAATCATAACGCTGATCCTAAAGTGTGGTACTAATCGATAGTAAATAAAAAGCCCTGATGCTGTTATGTATCGGGGCTTTTTATTTTGTGATGGATTGTTATTTACGGGTAATTTTATCCAAATATCCAATGACGAATACCGATAAGACTGATATTTATCTCGTATTCATAAGTGTAGGTCGAATTTATTTTTCTTAAATAAGCGTTCAATTTGTTGTTTGGCGTTTTATTTAAGTTTAGTCAGCCAAGCATTTAAAGGATGTTATGTAAACATGCGATTATTGAGTTATATAATGCTCAATACGTAGTGTTATGGCTCATTACTGAGTATTATACAACTCAATAATAAACCGGCCCGATAGCTTTTGAGTATTATAAGACGTATTAGCTATCAGCGTAGCAATCTTCTAATTATCCAAATTAACGACAAGAATAAACAACTAAATGAGTCTTATAATACTCAGTAATTGAAGGTAATAACAATTATTGAGTACTATAAGTTACTTTTATTGAGGGTTTACATGTTTTTGAGTACAATAGTATTCATTAAGTATAAAAAAGAGTATTCAATGGAAGATATTAATCTTGAAAATTTAAATGAACTAACTGTACAAGCTTTCATTGATAACTCATGGAAGGATATTGCGAAGATTACATTCCCGAATAATGCTGATTACACATTTGACGCTACCGAAGTCGATTATGAACTTGACTATATAATTGCTAATCTTTCTGCGGATGATCACCATGCAGTATCTATAAATCACCCTGTTGAATTCTATTTTGATGACAATGGACAACAAGGTTGGTTGAAGTTCATTGACGACATCATCCCTAGTGGCTCAAGCCGAAAGTACTGGCTGACTCAAATAGATACTGATGGGATGTCAGCCAATCAACAAAAGTTCGTGTTGCTAGCATATGGCACTATTTCTCCCATTGGAAATTTGCGTATCAAAGAATCTATAGAAGCAGTTAATAGAGTTCCTAATCAATACTTTGAAGTTTCAGACGTAGCAAGTAGAGGTGCAGACTTTTTGAGTTACGCACAAACTCGGGGGGCCGCTGCTGGTGGAGCTACTGGAGCAGGTGGAGAAGCCCCAAAACTGCTACTAAGACGTAGCAAAAACGATGTCGTGTGGATAGATACCTATCAAGACAATACAAATATTGATGATATGTATTACCTCGTTAAATTCCCAAGAGGGAATAGAAGGGGAGTTAATGATGCGGTGTTAGTTGCCGAATACCACTATTATCATGAGTTAACCGCTATGGGTTTTAGTACTATACCTGTAGCAGACATGAAACTAGAAAAAGGTGAAAACTATCATTCACTTTGGTTGCCAAGGTTCGATATAGAGACTCAAGTAGATGGGACTACCAAACGTTATGGTATGGAATCTGTGTACTCAATGTTAAAAAAACCGCCAGCTACTATTTTAGATCATGGTGAGACAATACGTGAGTTGGTTGACCTGATCACTCAGAGTAATACAGTCAAAGAGAAGCACCTGCATTTTGATGTTGAGGCATTTATTATTGAATGGGTTCGCCGTGACTTATTAAATATTGCGTTTGGTAATAGCGATAACCACGGACGAAATACTTCATTCTATAAAGATGACAAGGGTATAAGGTTAACCCCCATTTATGACTTTGCGCCTATGAAAGCTGATCCAGATGGTATACCAAGAACAACGAAATGGGCTGCTCCAGATCTTGAACTTGGTGGTAAATTTAATTTTATTGAGATTGCCTACTCTTTAAGTGATTTAATTGATCCAGAACTATTGATAAATGAACTAAGGACAACAGCACATCAACTAGTCGGTTTAAAGCAAAGGCTAATCGATCGTGGTGTTCCTGATCAAATAGTGAATATGCCAACATTTGGGTTTGATTTTCTAGATGAAAAATTAAAACAATGGGAATTATTATGAAAAAGAAAAATTTAACGAATACAGTTAACTTCTTAAAAAAACATAATTCTGATAGCAATATGAAATTTAACAGCGAGGGTGAACGTATACAGACTAGAAGCGACCAAATTATAACGAATCGAGTTGATAACAGCGTTGTCCATATGACTGTTGCAGATGCTGGAAAACCCGTTGTTGTTCAGAGAGGCCCGCTCCCTAGATTGGAGGGAACTCCTAGAGGTAAGTCATTTGCAAGCGATGTAACAACTAGTGATAAAACTCAAACTAGGCAACGTTCGTCTACGAACACGGCTATTAAGGATGCTAAGTTACGTAGGGCAGTTATTAATAATGTTATGACTAAATTACTATTTTCTAACATTACACAAGGAGATGCCTTAATTCAGTTACGCATACAGGTACTCGGTTTGAACCAAGAAAAATATGCAAAGTTAGTGAACGTTTCTCGTAAAAAGCTTTCTGATATAGAAAATAATAGAAGCAACCCAAGCGTTGTGGTTTTGAATAAAGTGTTTAAGCCTTTTGGTTTAAACGTAGGTTTGATCCCAATCTCACCCACGGTATTGCAAAATGTTCTAGATGATGGTGACTTTGTTAGGTATTTACCCGAGTAAGGTAAATTTTTGCTCCTAAAATAGGTTGATGATTTTTATTAAGCTTGTTAGATCTCCCAACTGGCTATTTTATGCACTTCGTTTGGGGTTTCATTCTAAATCAGTGAGGCAGAGTAAACTTTCTGCCCCACGATATTGTCTATGCCATTTCCACGACGAAATTCTGCTATTACTTCCGCGTAATTTTATCCAGATATCCCATTGCGAAGGCCGATAATACAAAGGTGATGTGGATGAGCAAATACCACATGATTTTGTCATTCGCGATATTTTCGGCATTCATAAAGACTTTAAGTAGGTGAATAGACGAAATCGCCACAATAGACGCTGCTACTTTGTTTTTAAGCGAACCAGCATCCATCTTGCCAAGCCAGTTGAGTTTCTCGCTGTTTTCGCCCACATCAAGCTGTGATACGAAGTTTTCGTAACCTGAAAACATCACCATGATGAGTAGGCCACCGACTAAAGTGATGTCGATTAACGATAGGGTGATTAGCACTAAATCGACTTCTTTTATCGAGAAAATATTGGGGATAATATGAAAGATCTCTTGAAAGAACTTTATGCCTAAGGCGAATAAGATTAGGCTTAATCCCAAATAAATCGGCGCCATGATCCAGCGTGATGCATACATCAATCTTTCAAACACTTTTTCCATTAAAAATTAATCCTTCAGATAAAATAGGTAAAAATAACTCAAGTCACTCATTCTAAAACAATAACAAAATGAACGTTAACTGCGCCGACATGCACTGGCACACGTGATGATGTGTTGCCTGTACACTTTGCATAATGCACAGTGTATTGCATTATGTTCTTAGTGGTTGATATTTAGTGAAGGCAGAGTAAACGTTATTGCCGTCTAAATCACCTATTGTCTATTCATCCCAGACGTTTTTAATCTAAGCCTCAGGTTTATTGATTATACTGTTTTGCTTGGGTATGTATTTCAACACTTAAAAGAGAGATCTATCATTATGGATAAACCTGCCAACGCGCCTCGTAAAATGCCTTGGGTTGCGATAAGTGTCATAGCATCCATAGTATTGCTGTTTGGGCTGTTGTTAATGCTGATGCCCAAGGGGTTTACGTCTAATCTTGAACAAATTGGTACGGGCAAACCTGCGGTAGTATTTGTCTATGATCCTAACCTTGTTTCAAGTATCACCCAAACAGAGCAGATGAATGAAGCTCGGTCTCATCTTGGGGATAACGTGTACTTTCTGCTTGCTAGAACAGCAACGCCTGAGGGCGATGCGTTTATCGCCAAGCATAACGCACGAGTAACTGAACTATTCCTCTTTGACTCAGCAGGAAGCCTAATTAAAAGACAGCGTGCGGTGATAGATGCGAATGAGCTGATGCGATGGGTACGTTAGTCATTTTAGCGTGATCGCCATCTGTGATTAGCGAGAGATTAAGTGAGGGAGTCAGTGGAGAGAGTCAGTGGAGAGAGTCAGTGGGTCTGCTTAAACGTTTCATCTGACTTAAAGCCGCAATAACTGCGTTGCTTCAACACTATTTTATAAAGCCTCGATATTTAATTGTATTGAGGCTTTTTAATAGCTGAACTAATCAATAGTGTATGAAGCTACACTTTATGGCTAGTTGACGGCTTTGCGCCCTGGAAAGTGTATGTAAGTACACTTTTTTGGGGCATGCGAGATCCCAATAAACTATTTTCTAAACTGTTCAGTACAAGATTTTTATTCATTGATGATTACCCTAAATGCCCTGTTATTAAACGGCGTAGCGGCTTCTTTAAGTATTTTAGTGAGTGAAGGCTTGCTAGATTATAGCTGTTAGCGAATTTTCATTTCTGATTGCTTATTTCTCACTCTTTATTTCTCACTCTTTATTTCTCACTCCTTATTTCTCAATTGTGCGATTTGATATATGATGCGCCACCCTAAATTTGCCTATGTCGCCGATCCCTTTTTATGTCTACCAATGCCCTTTATACCGATTTGTCCGCTTATTACGATTTAATGTGTTGTGACATTAATTACCAGCAGCAAAGCAATAGCATAGTGCGCTTGCATCAGATTTTGGGTAACAGTGGTAAACAGCATTTAGATTTAGCCTGTGGAACGGGGCCTCATGTAAGGCATTTTATCGACTTAGGGTTTCAAAGTAGTGGCCTCGATATCAATCAGCCTATGCTCGATATTGCTATGCGTCGTTGCCCTGAAGCGCAGTTTAGTTTGCAAAATATGACTGAGTTTTATGTTGAAGAAAAACTCGATTTGATTACCTGCTTTTTGTACTCCATTCACTATTCTCCAGGTATCGAGGCACTTAAAGCCTGTATTGCCAGTGTGCATAAGGCATTAAATACCGGCGGCTTGTTTTGTTTTAACACCGTTGATAAACATAAAATCAATAACAAGGCGTTAGTGAGACACAGTGCCGAATTTGAAGATAGTCAGTTTGTGTTTGAATCGGGTTGGCATTACAGCGGCGAAGGTGAGATGCAATCGCTCAATCTAAGCATTGGCAAAACCCAGTTTGATGCGACGCAGTTATGGCAAGATTCGCATGCGATGGTCGCCACTAGCTTTACTGAACTTGAAGCATTGTTAAGCCCGTATTTCGATATTCAAATATTTGAACACGATTACGACAAAATCATCCCTTGGGATTTAGCGTCTGGCAATGCCTTGTTTGTGTGTACGAAACGTGAGATTTAGTGGTTAAGTTTTTAGCTGCTATTTTCGGTAATGCTTATAAGCCTATATCCAGTTTTTTTAAGCCCTGATATTGCGTTTGATGGGTGAGAATCTTATGGTGTTTCGCCCCGTCATTTTTAGCATAACGTTGTTGTTAAAATGATGTGTTAGTGACAGATATACTGATAAATGTATTTATCATCAACCTGATTTTCGGACACAGAAAAGGCGCAATCGCTGTTGGCAAGTGTCCGGATATACGCTTCAAACTTATCTTTTTCACCCATATCAGCAAAATGAAAAACACCTGTCGCAGACTTGATTGTCATGGGTATTGAGTTGTTAAAACCATCTCGTCCACCTTGAATGAAAAACGAACTAGAGACAATATCAAGCGATACATTCAAGAAGTTATTTTGTGGTTGATTAAATTCCTCGGTTGAATTGAAATCAATCGTTAAGAACACACCCAAATCATTCATGCTAGGGATTTTTATTGCCTTTATTGCCTTTAATGCCATGGGATTTGCCGCTTTTAACGCTGGGATGTGCTCTTTGAAATAAACATCATGCAGATCATTTCGTAAATAGCTTGCTTGTAGGAAGTCATAAATACTGCCATTACCGTCAATATGACCGGCATAAACAAGGTGCTTGTCTGTATAAGCTATAGGCGTTTTAGCGATTGATGTAGGCAGAGTCCTAGCCGGTTGTAATTGATTTTTCTGTTCAGCTTTTTTGATGGTACTGACTAATTCATCTGTATATGAATAAAGTAAATTCACTTCGCGCTGTTCAATAGTCGACATGTCGATGGGATGCAAGATTGGTTTTGTATGATTATTTTGTTCAACTCGATATTTTTGAACTACCTTATTTTTAATATCAACCACGATGATGCAAGGCAGCGTAAACTCTACAGCCTCTTTTAGGGCAGTTTGACTCATAGATAATTCTGAACAATCGTTACAAACCAATGTCTTAACGCTTGCAAAAACATTTGTAGATAATCCACACGCGAGCAGCGCGATACAAAGCTTAAATAACATCCGTTTCATCTACAAAATCCTTATTTATCTAAAGTATAACTATAATAAAGCAAACAATGAGAGCTGTCGGTCAGAGTCAGTGGACAGATTAAGCTTTTTAATAATGATTTGGAATGAATAAAGAAGGGGGAATAAATTTTTACAACTCGTTCAAGATAAGAGAATTGCTATTTAGTTAACAATATTTGTGCTACTTAAAATGCTTCTTGAAGTGAATTTAGGATTAAATGCTGTAGTGTTTTATGGCAGCAAGCCTGTTCGCTAGCAAACTTCACCAGCTTTCAAATACCGATTTTTATAGGCTAGAATGTATAAAAATAAGTATTTGAATGTGGTCAGCCATCATCATTAACAATGGCTGTTGATGGAGTTTTACTGCGCGGTATCAGTAAATTCAGCTTGAACCTTGTCTAATTCTTGCTGATTTTTAAGCTCAACTTGTTGCTGTTTTTTAATGCTGACTTCTTCTACAAGTGCCGCTTGTCTTTCTTTAAGGCTGTGTTTCTCATCTTTGGTCAGAAACTTAAACGCTTTTTCATTGGCAAGTGCATACGCAACAACATCTTCGCCTTTTACTCTGCGTTCATCCACTCGTTTTGAAAAACGATCGTTATCTCGAGCTTTACGCTCTTCGGCATTTAACTTACTCATTGATGTATCCTCATTAGTTAATCACGGTAGGGGTCACTACGCTCAGTCAAACAAATGAGAATTGCACATTCATAAAGCTGATCGGCGCATTTTAGCATAAGTTGGCTTGTTAGCCTGTAATACATGGCGTCTGAGTAAACTTTATCATCTGTTGGTGGTTTCTAGAGTCGGTTTTGCTGTCAGTTACCTATAACGATCAATCATTAAAGCTATTTAATGCCATTGCGATGTTATGAGTGGCTTGTTTGGCGCGCGGGCTGAGTTTTGTGATTGAAATAAAGCCATGCATGCAATCATCATAATGTTGGTGTTGTGTATTGATGCCTGCCGCTTTTAGGCGCTGGGCATACGCAATGCCATCGTCCCTTAATGGATCGAACCCAAGGGTTAATATGTAGCTTTTTGGCGATTCGCTAATGTCTGCTGCTTGTAGTGGACTCACTAATGGCAGAGTGACTTCGTCGAGAGAGTGTAAATATTTTAACCTGAAATAATCCATTAAATCGCGGGTGAGTATTAATTGTTTATTGAAACGGCGATAAGACTCGGTTAAGCCTTGTAAATCTACCATTGGGTAGATCAAAAACTGAAATGCGGGTGTTACTTTTGCCTGTACTGGTAGTGATGTTTGCAGTGAATGTAAACCGATGATACACGCTAGATATCCGCCTGCGCTGTCACCACCCACGCCTATGTGTTGTGGATTAATATTAAGTTGTTGATGGTTGGCATTGATATAGTTCCACGCTTCGATAGCATCACAAATCGGGATGGGGAATTTATGTTCTGGAGCCAGTCGATACCCTACTGAGATAATGTTCATGTTGCCATGTTTAGCCAGATAGCGGCAAAAGTGATCGTGAGTGTTAATACTGCCAATAACGCCGCCGCCACCGTGAAAGTACACTAAGGTTTTTTGAGGTTTGGTGGCGCTAGGATGGTAGATGCGAAGCTTTATTGTGCTATTGCTTTTATTGCTGTCATTACCGTTATTGCTGTTATTACTAGTACTAGTAACGCTGGCGCTATGTTCGTTCAAAGGAATAGTGCCCATAAAAGGAGTGCCAGTACTCACCGGGACCGTTAAATTAATCACCTTATCCATTTCAATTTTAGTCAGCCCCAGTACTCGGTCCATCGCTAGAAATACATATCTGAATAATGTGACTGGCAACTTGTATAGCGGCGCTAATGATAACCACTTGGCGACCATTAATTGCTTCGCTTCAAGCTTGGGCGCTTGTAGACGTCTGCCTTGTAGCGGCTCGCCTTGCAGTGGTTCGTTTAGTGATGGCTTGTCAGTTGATGATTTGTCTTGTGACAATGGTGTTGGCTTATTAACGTTATCCATTTTTATGGCCTTTTATTATTGTTAACTGATTAGAACCGCATGTTTTATCGACTTAGCCACTTCATCGCTAGGCGATTGATAAATGCCGGTGATACGTTACTTAATCTATGTAATAGGCCATAAAAAACACTGACCGTTCTATGGGTTTTAGGGTGTTTCACTTGTTTATCTATCACTGCGACCACGTGTTCAGCGGTGATGTTCACGCCGAGTCGTTGCATGACTTTGGCGCTGTTTTTCTGTGCCTTCAGCATATTGGTTGCCACAAAGGGCGGCATAACATCGCATACGCTGATGCCATACTTTTTCCACTCAAGTTCCAGCGCCTCGGTCAGTGCTTTTACGGCAAACTTACTGGCCGAATAGCTGGCTAATTCTGGTACACCATAATCGCTGCTGGCTGATGACATATTGATAATAGTACTTGTGCCGGAATTTTTTAAATAGGGCCATGCAGCATGGCATAGGTTCATTACTCCAATGACATTGACACTTAATGTGCGCTGATGTTGTTCGATAGGGATTTCTTCAAAGGAGCCTATGTTCAATATGCCGGCATTATTAACTAATATGGCCAGGCAGTTATTATGTTCAGCACAAAATTTAGCCATAGCGTGTTGTACTTGTGAAAAATCACTGACATCCAGTTGAAACAACCTTATTCGAGTTCTATCCCATATATCGGTGGCTTGTGTTAATTGCGCCAAATTGATGTCGGCCATACCGACCCAGTAGCCCTTTTTGTGAAAGTGTTTTGCCGTCGCTAAGCCAATGCCGGAAGCTGCGCCGGTAATAAATATAGTATTTTTATTCATCATAAACCTGGTTGTTTCTAGTATGAGTCAATCAGCACGAGTGAATCAATACGGGTGGATATGTAAGGGTGAAAAGGTGGCTAAGCCAACTAAAATGATCGGGTATTAAGGTGTTCCATCTGCGGCTGTTTCATTTCATCAACCCATCGCTGCCAAGTGTAGGGCCATAAAATTGGGTCGCCATCGGCATCTAAATACCAACTTTGGCATCCTCCAACCCAGCTAGTGTCTTTTAACCCTTCCTTTACGTAGGCATTAAAGTCGTCAATGGCTTGTTGCTTGGCTTCAAACTCATCAAATTCATGCTCACGCCATTTATCGATCAGTTTAATAACGTAGTCAGTTTGAACCTCGCTCATGGCGATAACGGAGAAGTTACCAATAGGTGTGTTAGGGCCGAGCATTAAAAAAAAGTTAGGGTAATCGCTAAGTAACATTGATCGATATGCTTTGATTTTATGAGCCCAGGCTTTATCAATGTGCAAATTGTTACGCCCAATGAGATTCATGGGGCGCATAAAATTAAATGCATTAAAACCGGTCGATAATACCAATACATCGAGGTCGTGATGTTTACCGTCTTTAGTGATAATGCCTGTTTCAGTTATGCGCTCAATGCCTTCTGTTATTAACTCAGCATTGGGTTTTTGAATGCCTTTATAAAAGGTGGTGTTGATAATGACCCGTTTGCAGCCTACTTGATAATGAGGTCGCAGTTTTTCGCGTAAGGTTTGGTCTTTAATGCTTAATTGTAAGTTGGCTTTACACAAAAAATTTAACGCATGCTTTTGGATAAAGTGTCCCGTGACTGCTTTGGTAAAAAAATGTTCTAGAAAAAACTTGCCCATATTGCGATGAATTTTGGTGATGATGGGAAAGCGAGCCATTAACTTTCGGCTGGTTTTTGAAAAGGTAAAATCGGGCAGATGCATTAGCCATTGTGGTGTGCGCTGAAAAACTGAAACCTTAGCACCGGTTTTAATCAGTTCGGGTATGGCTTGTGCGGCCGTTGACCCAGTACCGATAACTCCAACCCGGGTTGAGGCGGATATGTCGACGTCATGATTCCATCGAGCAGTATGGAATGTTGTGCCTTTAAAATCTTTTAATCCAGGAATGTCTGGAAATTGTGGATGGTGCAAAATGCCCGTGGCGCACACAATAAAATCAGCGATGTAGGTTTGCTGTTGGCTGGTTTTTACCGTCCATTTACCATTGGCATATTGTGCATCGGTAACGGCTTCGTTAAAGCGTATGTCTCGTTTAACATCATATTTATCTGCCACGCGCTCAAAATATTGTTTAATCTCTGGTCCATGGGCAAAAAAACGGCTCCAATTTGGATTAGGTTCAAATGAATAGGTATACATGTGAGCGGGTACATCGCAGGCCGCTCCAGGGTAGGTATTTTCTCGCCACGTTCCGCCCACGCAGTCTTTTTTCTCCAGTACTACAATATCGGTGATGCCAGCTTGGCGCAGTTTAATGTCCATTAAGATGCCCGTCATACCTGCACCAATGATCACCACAGTAGGATTTCGTTTAACTTGGGTCATGATGCCCTCTATTCTTGTTATGGTTATTTATTAACGTGCTTGGTTGTTGTTAGCTTTTGTTATTCGTCATCGCTATTTTTACTTGTTACGTTGAGCATTCTTTCTGGATAACGGATCATTCAAACGTTGTTAATAAATTGTATTATCTATCCAGCATAGGAAACTATTGTTCATTGATCTACGCGCTAAAGGGACGTATATTTGTGATTTTAAGACATGGCAGCCTTAAGTTATGACATTTCGCAGCATTACCAGTGTGCAAATTATTGTGTCCTATGGCATTGAGCAGGGCATTGAGCAAGATAAACTGCTGCAAGGGTCTGGTTTGGTGGAGGCCCAATTAACCGATCACGAGCAACTGGTTGAAGGAAAACAAGAATTACAGGTGTTAAATAACCTCATGCTCAATACTTCATGCCCATTTAAGGTCGGAATGGAGCTGGGTTGCCGTTATCACCTGACCAGTTATGGCATCATGGGTTATGCTCTATTGGCGAGCAGTACTGCGAGAAAGGCGATTGAATTAGGCTTACGTTATCTAGATTTAACCTATGTTTTTTCACAGATAACATTAACTGAGCTTAAAGATGATTTATCTCTAAGGTTCTCATGCGACATTCCTGGTGAGTTAGGTGAACTGGTGTTAGTTAGAGACATGTTGGGCGCTGCGATGATCCAACGAGAAGTATTTGAAAGTAACGACTTACCGATAAAATTGCAGTTTACGTCGCCTCAGCCCGCAGGCTTGTCACTCGAAGGTATAAAGCAAAAACTGGGTGCTGAGATCCAATTCAATGCTAGTTATAACGGTTTTACTGGATTAGCACCGCTATTAGATCTGCCATTATTAAAAGCCAATGAAGCCACCGCCAGATTATGTGAGGCGCAATGCAACCAGCTACTGCAACAAAAGCAAAACTGGAAACCTGTTGCTAAATTGGTCAAAGACACCTTAGTACACTTAGGCTTAGCAGCATCAATGGAAGATATCGCCCAGCATTTGGCTCGAACGACTCGCACTTTACATCGTCAACTAACACTAGAACAAACCAGTTGGCGCCAGGTGCGTGACGATGTGCGTTTTGGCATAGCCGAAGCGTTATTATTAACGCCGATGCAACTTGATGAAATAGCCGAACGCCTTGGTTTTAGTGATGGGGCTAATTTTAGTCACAGCTTTAAACGCTGCAAAAATATGACCCCAAGCCAGTATCGAAAGCAGGCGAAAAAATAACGATAGTCACCTGTGACACATAGATAAAGACTAGCCAGAACCTTATATCTCAAGCCTAGAATCTAAAGACCCATACCTAGGGTCTAGGATTTAGCACTCTCGTGCCCAAGCAAGCGGCTGTTAGCCAGAACCTGCTTTCTATGACTTATTCCTTAATGTTTAATTACAGAACTGCCTTTCACATGGGACTCCGTCCCCATCACCATCCATTTCAGTTCCTGGACAGTTGCGGGTGTAAAAGGTTGCTTCTGCACATGAGCGCATTTGGCTGCAGTGTGTTTTACCGGCTTCGCATCTGAACTGTGGTTGTAGATTGATTGAGCTTGGTTTTGATACGGTTGGTGTCCACTCCATCTGTTCAACATTCTCATTGGTCAGCACTGGCGTAGCGGTCATTTTTTGATATTGTTTATAACCGAAAATACCAACCCCAAGCAGGATAATAAGCATGATTACGCGGCCAAGCACGGGGCTTGAACGGTAGTTTTCGTCTTGATGAGATGGGTTGTTTCGATGATGTTGACCAGTGTGAGAAGCTGGACGGGTTGTGTTAGACATAACAGCCACGCCTTCAATACTGGCTTTTACGGCTTTGACTTTGCCATCGGGTTGGTTCTCGCGATGAAATAGTATCTCATCGCCAACAATAGGCTTTCTGGCCATGTGCTTTAGGGTTGAGATGTGAATAAAGACATCTTGATTATCACCGGTATCTGGCTTGATAAAACCAAAGCCTTTTTCGGTGTTCCAACGAACTAACGTGCCTCTTTCCATGGCGATACCATATCCTTGATAGTCATTAAGTTAATAAAAATCATGATGTAGAATCATGCTTTTAAATCAGTAACATAATACCTATAACTACAGTGTTTTAGCCAGTAATTTGATTGAGTTTATAGATAGAGTCATAAAATATATCCGCTACGCTTACCTGCTAAGGTAAAAACTGAATTGATATCGACTTAGGCAAATTATCAACTGGCTACAACAAAAGCGTGGTGTTATTTAAGATTAAGTTTAACGTGTATATAGGCAGGATTATTTTTAATGAATTGACCAAAAGTGAAAATAGAGGGGCCACCGATGAATGATGAACAATACCAAAAAGGGCTTGAGGTACGTCGCCAGGTGATGGGGGACGCTTATGTCGATAAAGCGCTTAGTAATGTCAGTGATTTTACTCAACCATTGCAAGCGTTAGTCACTGCAAATTGTTGGGGTGAAGTCTGGGTGCGTGATGTTATTTCTAAGCAAACGCGCAGCCTAATCACTATTGCAACATTGGCAGCATTAAAGGCGCCAACTGAATTAAAGGGCCATGTTCGAGGGGCATTACGTAATGGATGTTCTATTGAAGAAATTCAGGAAGTATTGCTGCATTCAACCGTTTATTGCGGCATGCCGTCTGGTATTGAGGCTTTTCGGGCTGCTAAAGAAGCCATCGAGGAATGGCAGCTAGAGAATAGCTAGCTAATGAGATGCTTATGGTATTTTGCTTTGGGTAAAATGAGGGTACAGTAATCACATTAGCTTTTTAATGCTGTGAATTATTATTTGAATTTGGCAACAAGCAATCCTTTTGCCATTTGGCTGCGTATAAAAGAATCGGATATTTATAAACAAGGATTACAGATGCGTTTTTTAATGATTATTGCCGCTTTACTGCTGAGTGCTTGTAGCACCAGTTATCCCAATCAGTCTATTACAGGGCAAGATTTTCCATCGGTAACAGGTCAAACACTTGAAAACGAGTCGATGGCTTTACCTGAGGATTTACAAGGTAAATTGTCGCTGTTGTTGATTGGTTACAAGCAAGATTCACAGTTTGATATTGATCGCTGGTTGATTGGCTTAGACATGACTCAAACTCAAGTGTCGGTATATGAAGTTCCGACTATTCAGGGATTGTTTCCTAGAATGTTCAGCCCTCTGATTAATAATGGCATGCGTGCAGGCATACCCAAGCCATTATGGAAAGGCGTGGTCACCATCTATAAAGATGGCGACCAAGTACAAGCCTTTACCGGTAATGAAAATCCAAATAATACTCGAGTCGTGTTGCTCAATGCGCAAGGTAAAGTCATTTACTTTTATGACCAAGGCTTCTCTGTCGATGCGCTCAATCAGTTAAGAGCTCTGCTTTAGTTATTAGCTCAATGACTCGCCCATAGGCTCAGTTAATCGCTCGCGGTAGTACTGAGCTTTTTTGGGCGCAGTAGCTGAATTAATGTTGGCGCGATAGAGGCTAAAATCATCCCGCTCATTAATAAATATTGGTGTGGAGTGTATGATTCGCCTATTAATACTAGGCCACAGACGATGCCCGCTATCGGATTGGCAATGCCGCCAAATGTGAAGTCGACCACAGACATACGTTGCAGTAACCACACATACATACTGTAACCCAGTACGGTATTGAGCAAGATTATCCAGCTTATACCAAAGCCATTAGTCAGGCTAAACTGGCTGACCACATCGATATATTGCTGTGGCGTAAAGAGTGCCTGAATACCCGCAACAACCAATAGTAATGTGCCGCCGATAATCAATTGCCAGGTGAGTATCGTCCACCAATGAATGCGCGACCCTAACGCTTTGGTCATTGTGCTGCCGATAATAATGCAGCTGATTGCGGCAAACATTGCGACTAATCCTATGGGATTTAAGCTAATGGAGCTTGGGTCAAACAGCATCCAAGCTAAGCCAATTAACACCGCGCCAGACAGTGCTTGTAGTAAATTAGGACGTTTTTTACTGACTACCCAATGAAATAACATCGCAAATACCGGCACTGAAATCATCCCGATACCAGAAATAGCCGATGGCAGCGTCAGTGCCATGATAAAAATCAAACTGAAAAACACCGCAATGTTAATGGCACCGAGTTTAATTAAAATAGACCAGTCGGTTTTTTGCGGTAGGCTTGGTTTAATCGCCAGTAGAATCAGACCTGCAGGCAGCGCACGGAGGGCGCCGAGTAATAATGGTGGCCAGTCTGGCAAAGTAAGTTGGGTCATCGCATAGGTGGTACCCCAAAAAAATGCAGGGATCATGGCCAGTAAAATATTCATAAACTACCTTTATATTAAATATCTTCATGTAAAGATAAGTGCTAATTCTGGACTGATAAGTTATTTTTGTAAAGTACCTTTTTATGAAGTATCTTTACGTTAAGTTTTTAAGTTATGTTTTGAGTCCAAAATGATAAGGGTGAGGTATGGAGGATATTGATAGAGTCGTAGCGCAATGGGGCGAACAAAAGCCGCATTTAGATACCGAGCCAATGGCGATTCTTGGGCGTTTTTTGCGTTTGCAAAAACATATTGAGGCTGAAATATCAACTTGTCATAAGCAGTTTGACCTGACCATGGGTGAGTTTGATGTGCTGGCGACATTAAGACGTAATGGTAAACCTTACACCTTAACCCCTTCGAAATTATTATCGTCGATGATGTTAACGTCTGGCGCGATGACAAATCGTTTAGACAAGCTTGAATCTAAAGACTTAATTGCCCGTGTACACAGCACTGAAGACAGGCGCAGTGTATCGGTAGCTTTGACTAACAAAGGTCTTGCCACAATAGATGAAGCGATTGAGGAGCATGTAAAGGTTCAACACCAACTGGTGGCAAATCTTTCTGACATTGAACAGCCCGAGCTTAACCAATTATTCAAAACCTGGTTAGCAGGCTTTGAAGGTAATCAATAGCAGTCGTGATCGGATAAATCAAAAACGGCCAGCATCTTAAGATACTGGCCGTTGTTGTTTGTGCATTTTTAATGGCTTAGTACTTATGGTTGTAGCTGCGCTTTTGCTGCTTCAACTTTAGAAAAATCTAGTCCTAACTCTTCAACTGCTTCTTTGATTAAGGCTGGGTTTTGCATCACCATGCCCATCAACTGTTGTAGCTTTTCTGCAGGAATACCTAATTGACCAATAGTTGCCATTGCTGCGAATGGGTTTTCAGTTAACGTCTGGAACAACTCATTAATTTGTACGTCACTGATATTGTGTTCTTTGAAGATGGCAAGAATCGGGTTCATTGCTATACCTTGTAATGTTAATGGACTAAGTTGTGATTTTATCACGTTTTCACAACACTGGTGCAAGCCTCATTATCTATTCATGATAACTGTCGATATGATTGATGTAATGTTTAAGGCCTCTGAGCAGCCGCCACGATTAACGTCAGTCTAGTGATTCAGTCTCGTCTCTATGCTTCATGACTCTATCTTAATTGCTCTGTCTTATTACTCTACAAAATATCAACTACTTGAAATAACTACATGAATAAAGATCTGTAATAATTCATAGGCTTATTCATGCCTGCTTGGTGTTGAGTTGAGGGATTATAGTGATAGTTCATCATGCCTATATTAACGGCGATGAATTATTGATTGAGTTTACAATATTGGCGTTTATACTAAGCCCGGTATGGCATGGTGCTGTATGTTTTGTTTAACTACACGGATGTTTTATATGGATATTGTTACCCTTTGTATTGCCGTTGTTATTTCTCAACCGTTAATTGTGTATTTGGCATTTTATAAAGATACCGGTCTGACAACGAAAAAAAACGAGTTTTATCAATCTTTTTTAGTTATTCCCCCCAGCTTTGCTTTCTTCTATCTAGACCAATATTGGTATGCGTTAAGTTTACTGGCTGCAGTCACGTTATTCGGTCTGCTATTGGCCAAAATGGTTAACCATAAGGCAAGCCATCCTATTGTTCGTGATGATCTCATCTCATTCGGTATTGCGTGGTTGATAATATTCGGCATAGGTCATTTTATTGCAGGTTTGTTTACAGACTCAAGTCCAGACATCGCTGTAACACCAGACGTTACTGCGGTAACAATACAACAAGGAATGTACTCCGCATTATCAATTTCACTGCTTTATTTAGTGATTATGTTGGTGGTGTTTTTTGTCCGAGTCTTAGAGAAAAAATATATAACCAAAGAAAAATTTAGCGACTTTTTGCTACTCATTTGTAGTGTTATCGGTGGCGCGCTTCCCGTCATGGGCGACTATTTTATGTTGAGTATGATGCTAAACTTTTTTATCTTGCTTTATATCAGTGGAATGATTATTCGCTTAGATGGGACCGGTCCTTCTAGTGGCGCCGTTGGTTTTATTTTTGGCTATTTATTTATGATGGGTGCAGGACTTTGTCTGTTGGTTAAAGGTGGAGCTTGGTTGTTTGGTTAATACGATTTCCTTGGATTAATACCGAGCCATCAACGAGGTAGGATCCCTTAAGCTTTTAGCTAAATACTCACCGAAAATGTCAGCACAAGTTGACTTAATGACGAGTTTTACTGTCCTTTACAATCAGCCGCCAGTACTATGAAATCATCAAAAACATCAGTGAAGGAAGAGCATGCGAGCTTTATCAATCAATGGATCACCACCACTCAGTCTGCAACGTGGAGCCTCTGGAGCCAAACTGTTACTGATTATTGCAGCAACGATGCTTGTTACAGCAGGGCTGACATTTTTTATTATCCGCACTTATATCTTTCCGTCACCGCTTACCCCAGTCAGCTTAAACGCTAAAGAAGAGCAACAATTGGATCAAAAACTGACTCGGTTAGGTTGGCAAGTTGAACCTCGCTCAACGGTTACAGCATCAAGTGGTGATTCCCGTGCAGCTGATAGTGCTAGTGAAAATAGTGATGAGTTAACCCCTGAAGCGTATCGTGAGTTTGACGCTGATCGGCAAGTGACATTTAGTGAGAAAGAAGTGAATTCGATGATTGGCCGTAATCCTGATTTTGCTCGGCGTGTAGCGATTGATTTTTCTGATAACTTAGCCAGTGCCAAAATGCTGATCCCGATCCCAGACGACTTTCCGATTATGGCTGGGGAGATTTTACGCGTGAATACTGGGCTTGATATTCATCTTGATGCTAATCGTCGCCCAGTTGTGGCGCTAGTTGGCGTGAGCTTAATGGGCGTGCCTATTCCGAATGCGTGGCTAGGAAATATGAAAAACGTCAATTTGGTCGGTGAGTTTGGCGATCGTGGCTTTTGGAATGCTTTTGCTGATGGTGTAGATGATATTCAAATTCGTGATGGCGAGTTGTCGATCAAACTGCGCAAGTAAATATTGTAAGTCGTGGGTGTTTTGAAAAGTGGGCGTTGATATCAAGCCCACTTTCGCCTTGAAATATCACGGATGAAAACCGTTCACCTCTTATCTTATCGCTAGACTGCTCTGGACTCATTCATCTTATGTGTGATTGATTCTAAGCGCGACTATTGTCGACGCGCTATTCCTCAGACCGACTATTGCTAGGTGCGATAAAGTACCTTCACCACATGCCAGCCAAATTTAGTTTTGACGAGGTGCGGCGTAATGAGCTCGCCGTTGAAACAGACTTTATCGAATGGTGGCACCATTTGACCCTTTTTAAACTCGCCCAAATTACCGCCGCTTTTGGCCGAAGGACAGCTAGAGTGCTTTTTGGCTAATACATCAAATTTAGCACCATTATTAAGCTGCTTGATGATGTCTTCAGCCTGAGTCTGATGTTTAACTAATATATGTAATGCTGCTGCGGTTTTGGCCATGTTGGTGCCTGTATTTATTTGTTTGAATGGGTAGAACAATGTTTAGCGCGACATTATACCTGCTTAGTCGACCAAATTGGCATGATAATCTAGCAATAATTTGCTCTGTTATGGGGCTTGCCTGTTACAGTTTGCTCTCCTTATCGATTGAACATCTACATGGATCCTATAAAGTAGATGCATGCTAGTAAAATGCCGCAAGCAAATAACAAAAAGGAAATTTTTAATGCTTAAGCGAATCATACCCCTATGTATAGCGAGTGCGATGACAATGGCAACACCAGTTAATGCAGAAGAAGACAAATATATTTGGTTAGAAGATGTTGAAGGCGCCAAACCTATGGAGTGGGTTAAGCAGCAAAATGCCGTATCTGCAACTCACATTAAGGCTTACTCAGGCTTTGATAACTTGGTGTCAAACAGTCTAGAGATTTTAAACGATAAAGCGCGTATTCCTTATGCCACTCGTATTGGCGATTATTTGTATAATTTTTGGAAAGACGAAACCCACGAGCGTGGGATTTATCGTCGTACCACACTGGCGGAATATACTAAGGCTGAACCCAACTGGGAAACCGTGCTTGATATCGATGCCCTTGGCAAAGCCGAGGGGGTTAATTGGGTATTTAAGGGCATTGAATGCCAATATCCACAGAACGAGCGCTGCTTTGTGTCGTTGTCACGTGGGGGGGCAGATGCCGCTGAGGTGCGTGAATTTAATTTAACCGCAAAAGCGTTTGTTGACAGCACCCAAAAGCCATTCGTATTGGCTGAAGCTAAGTCAATGCTAAGCTGGATTGATAAAGATACCGTGTTTGTCGGAACTGATTTTGGTGATGCACAAAGCATGACGGATTCAGGCTATCCAAGCGTGGTTAAATTGTGGAAACGTGGCACACCGTTGTCTGCAGCCAAATTAGTGTTTAGAGGCGATAAAGCCTCCGTTGCCGTGTCGGGTTATGTGATGTTTGATGATAAAACACCGCTGAATATCGTCACCGAAAGTTTAACCTTCTACACCGCTAAACATTATGTTTATCAAGATAGTAAGTTAGTGTCGCTGCCTATTCCTGAAGATGCCGATTTAAAAGGTTACTTTAAAGGTCAGCTATATATCGAGCTAAAAAGCGATTTAGTTACCCCCAAAGGGACTTTCAAACAAGGCGCCATTGTTTATACACCTGTTGATAAACTCATTGCGCAAAAAACTGAGTTTAGTGAACTGGTATCGCCAACGAAGCATGCTTCTATTTCACAAGTCGCATTTAGCCAGAATGCCATTTTTGTCACTTGGCTGGATGATGTAAAAAGCAAACTTGTACGATACATGCAAAACGATAAAGGTGAGTGGCAAAGCAAATCTGTGCCATTTGAAGCCAATGGCACCTTAAGTGTGTTTGATGTTGAACGTGATAGTGATGATTTTTTTGTTAATTACACCAGCTTTTTAGAACCAGCCAGTTTATATCGCTTAAATGGTGCCAGCTTAAAAGCCGATAAAATTAAAGCAATGCCGCAACAATTTAGCGCCGATAAGTTTGTCACAAAACAGTACTTTGTGACGTCAAAAGACGGCACAAAAGTGCCTTATTTTGTAGTGATGGCTAAAGACATTAAACTCGATAGCAGTAACCCAACATTACTTTATGGTTATGGCGGTTTTGAAGTATCGCGCTTACCTGCCTATTCGGCCACTATTGGTAAAAACTGGTTAGAGCAGGGCGGTGTTTATGTACTGGCTAACATTCGCGGTGGTGGAGAATACGGCCCAGCCTGGCATCAAGCAGCGTTAAAGCAACATCGTCATAAAGCGTATGAAGACTTTGAAGCCATTGCTGAAGACTTAATTGCTCGTAAAATTACGTCAAGCAAGCATCTTGGTATTCAAGGTGGTAGTAATGGTGGTTTGTTAATGGGTGCTGCATTTACTCGTCGTCCTGAGCTGTATAACGCTGTAGTGTGCCAGGTGCCATTGTTGGACATGAAGCGATATAACAAGTTATTGGCTGGTGCCAGTTGGATGGGCGAATACGGTAATCCTGATATCGCAGAAGAGTGGGATTACATTAAAACCTATTCGCCATATCACAACTTAAAACAAGGGGTTAAATACCCTAAAGTGTTCTTTACTACGTCAACACGTGATGACCGTGTGCACCCAGCGCATGCGCGTAAAATGGTGGCGAAAATGGAAGACATGGGCATAGATGTGTTGTATTTTGAGAACATTGAAGGTGGCCATGCTGGCGCGGCAGACAATACTCAGGCTGCCGAGTTAAGTTCAATGGTTTACGCATACTTAATGCAACAGCTTCGTTAAATAAATCAGCAACAAGTATTGAATAAAAAAGGGTTTCAGCGCTGCTGAAACCCTTTTTTGTTTTCAATATTCACAGCTGTACAGCGTTAAACTGTTTATCTAAGCGGTGCATACCCAGTTTTGTATATTCAAGCCGTGCTGCGAAAATGATAAAAAGAGCCGCAGTGTAATACTGCGGCAAATAGCCTGAAGCTAATGAGCACAAGTGGTCTTCTCTCGCCATTAGCCGGGGGGAGGCTGAATGATGATTAATTGCTAGGGTCAATCAACTCAATTTCATTACTGGCAAGCGCGCCCTTAATTTGGACCGCAACCTTATAAATCATTTCAGCATTTGCCGATGCTTTACTTTGTAAGTCGAGATCACTCACATTAAAAGTATATTTTCCCGCAGTATCTGTCGCTTCTAATGTACCTGTACAGCTGTCGGTGGCTGTACTATCACATTGATAGTTTTGAGTGACATGCCAACGTTTCCAAGCCTTAGGCTTTATGGACGGTGAGGCTGGGTCAGGAAAACCAAAATACACAATATCGTAATCGGCTACGTTAATCAGCGCTTCACCTTCGCTATTGGCAACGGTGAATGATAGTGCGCCAGTGGTCGAGTCAAATGTGTCGAGTTTAACCACCACAGTGCTGGCATCATCAATACTCACGCCATCAATAACAGGCGGTACAACGACTACTGGTGGCACAACAACAGGGGGAATAACTACCACCGGTGGCTCAGTGACAACTTCGTCATCATTGTCGCTATTACAGCCAAAGATTAACAATGAACTCGCTAATATGGCGCTAAGATATTTAACCTTCATGATGCGCTCCTTAATTGTAATGCCCTGTGTGACAAGTGGTACATTCCATATCTGTTTTCACGCTGGCTGCAGAGCCCATCGTTTCGGTAACGCCATGACAAGACTGACATGCTTGCGCTTCTACAGACGGTTTTGCTTCTGCTAATACTGAAATATCTTCACCGCCATAGGCACGATTGAGTAAATCAACAATATAAAAAGCCATGCTGGCAGAGAGGCGTTTGCAACGTTCACCTTTTAATGCAAAAGGCTTTCCAGATGCCGCAGACCAATTACTAATAGATGAATGGCACAGTGGGCTGTTGGCAATAGAGGTTTTACCTACTTCGAGTGATTTATCAGCTGTAGAGCCAATCCCCGCAATGAACTCAGCAGAGGATAACGGTAAATCGTTGGTTTCGTAGTAACGGAACGATGCACCAATAATGGCGCTGTTTTGACCATTAATATCGTCAAGGAAATTAATCAACATACCGGCAGCATTAAGGTTGCCACACAATGTTCCTTGGCCAACTACGCCAGCCCAACCATAACCTGCTAATGCGGTAGGAATAGTGGCAAACTTACTGGCGTCTACGCTGCCAGATGCCGCTAGCATAGTCACAATGGCGTGAAATACTTGGTGCATACAACCGCCACCCGTTTCATAGGCAAGTTTTGCTGTTTGCATCGCATCAAGTGGCGCATATTTAAGTTTTTCACCAAGTTCTAAACGGTAGTTGCCATCTGCGTCTGTGGCAGCAAATGCAGATGTGCCTAATAACGTTGCCCCAGCTGCTGCAGTGCTTAAACCAATAATTTGTGTCAATGCTTGACGTCTGTTTATGCTCATAATAATCACCCTTTACTCATCGTTATTTTATTATTCCCAATCTCTAGTGTTGGGGGTTTTGAGTTGCTAGTAAAAATGGGTTAGCAACTTGATGTGGTAACAATAAGCAATGGAGTAATTAAAGATGTGATTCAAGACAGATAAAAATAGCGGCTTGAAATGAGGTTTTTTAGTGATTATGGCATCGATTTATTGAAGCTGAATGTGCTTAACGTCATAGGCTTTTGTGATGTGAGTCTCACTATTTTGCACATTTATGCATTTTTACAGCCGTTTAGTGTGTTTTTAAAATCATGAAATGACGTGATGTCGCTCGCAAATTTATCAGTTTGCACATTTAAAGACTTACTTTTACTAAGGAATAAAGCGCTTAGGTATAAGGATCACAGATTTCATAAGATTTTATGCATACACTTCAGTATGTCGAAGTTAGGTCAATTATTGAGGCGGTCTACATGCAATTGGGACATTGCAGGTTCAGTGTCGACAAAGGGGAGTTAATTAACCAGGAAACCGGAGTGGTGTGGCACCTTCCCAGAGCCGAGTTACATGTGCTGACATTATTGGTCGAGTATCAAGGGAAAGTTGTTGCTAAACCATTATTAGAGTCGGGTCATGAAGACGATTCACATTTGAGTTCAGCGTCAGTCGCCAGGGCTATTTTTACCTTACGCTCTTTTCTTGGACCACAATATGAAACGCTTATCGAAACAGTAAAAGGCCAAGGCTATTTGCTGAGGCATCATCGTGCCCGTAAAGAATCCAGCAATAAATTAGCCCGCGTAGTCATTCGGCCATTACAAGCTTTACTGGTGGTCATTGTAGTTGTTAGCGTGTCGCTGGTAAGCCTATGGTGGTTTAATCAATTTGGCCATTCTATCAATCCAACCATGCCGCTTAGCATTGAAACAGTGACTTTAGATTCGGGCCAGCAAGTCGATGTGATTCTGTATTCACCTTCAAACACCAATAATGAGTTACTGATTGGTCAAGGACAACTGCTCACACAAAGTTTATTAGGTTGTGCTGAAACGGTATGGAATAAAGCTTTTTTATCGTTATCTCATGACAAGCAAGTACTGAACATTACCCTCAGAGGTGATTATTTGGGCCAGTCTATTATTCGTAATTTAAAAATTAGCGACTTACGCCAACCTAAGCGATTTATCAATTCAGCATGGCTTGAACAAGTGAACATTTGCGACTCATTACCTGTTCGACTCGCTTCATCTCATCGATCTCAGGGGCATTAGTACAATGGCAAGAAAAGGATTATGGGTAATCAATATTGTCATTCTATTGTGTTTGCTGGCCAGTATTGGCGGCATTTACTCGTTAACATCCAAGACTCCGAGTTTTATGCTGAGCTGCAGTTCAGAACTGTTTAATCATGAAGTTGGCGCTGCAGATAGCGATCATTATTTATTAGTCGATCTCGTTTCTAAAGATGGTTTAGCCCAAATTAATTACCGCTATTATGACTTAGAGGGCAATTCAGCTGGCACATTAGCGATGACGGGTAGAGTGAATAGAATTGATGCTCAAAGGCAAATGTACGATATTTCAGTGACCACTAAACAAGAGTATTTAGGCGGGGGCAGTCTCGATATACCGGCACATTATGAATATTTGTCGTATGTTAGCGGAATAAATTTAAACAAGAATGGTATGCACTCATTAAGTCTTCAGGTATTGGAACGCGATGAAAATAAAGATTATGCAGTGGTATTATTTCAGCCGAGTAATACCGTCTGTGGCTGTCGTTTGGTGCATTAATTTATGCAAACAAAAAGGTCGATGCAATGCATCGACCTGTTAAGTATTTAACCCGAGCTCGGGTTATTTATGCTTTAACCGAGTGTAAGGTTACTTTTTCCGCTTCAGTTGCTTGGGGCTGAACCTGAGCTTTAGTCTGAGTTAACTCCCCAACAGGTAAAATAGTGCGACCATATTCAGCGTTAAGCACTTGGGCCATGGCAAAGTAAATAGCGCTTGCTCCGCAAAAAATACCTTCAAATCCTGCAATAGTGCCAAGCAGTGCATTATCGGTAAAGTCGCGTGCGGCCAATAAGAAAAACAGGATGGTTAATGAACCAAATATTACTTGTTTTGCCCGAGGGTAACGTAACGATCCCACAAACATAAAGGCAGTAAATGTGCCCCACAGAGTTAAATACCAACCCATAAAGTGTGCTGGACTGGCGGCTACGCCCATATTTGGCATTAAAATAATACCCACTAAGGTTAACCAAAATAAGCCGTATGAAGTAAATGCGGTGGTGCCGAAGGTGTCGCCACGCATAAAGCACATCATGCCGACAATCACTTGGCCAATGCCACCGTAGAAAATCCCCATTGCGAGGATCATCGAATCAATTGGAAAATAGCCAGCATTATGGATATTGAGCAGTATGGTTGTCATGCCAAAGCCCATTAATCCTAATGGTGCAGGATTCGCTAATTTTGTAGACATCATGTTCCCTTAATGGAAAGTTTTAACGCCGATATAACGTCGCTAAAGATTAATTTACACCCCGATTGGGCAAGGCGCGCATTTTAGAGAAAGCGTCTACGGGTAGCAATAAGCAGCAATAGGGATGAATAGCTAATCGTAAAGCAAGTTATTCATTATTAAAAACAATGACTTAATTTATATTTTGTATTTAACAGTGTAAAGCTAAACTTAATTTTTCAAATAAGTTATTTAAATTCAAACAGATACTGAAAGCACATGCGAGTGAGGTGATATTGTGCAAGTTGTTGCGGTTAGTGCGACAGGTATCAAAAATAGCATTGTTCTGCTATTCACTAGGGCGGTTAAGTGGTGACTGATGCGGAGTATTCTGTGATGTAAGCGATACAAATTCACTAAGTTTGGTGTGGCTTGCAAAAATAACATTTACAGCAAAAATCATCTCTATGGCCAATAATTTATGACTAACCCCGGCTCTCTTCTGCTATAACGTTGAGCATTATACCAACCATTTTCACCTGCTCGATGACATAATCTATCGCTATGTTTGGTCGCTGATGACAACTCATTTGTTTGATTTGTGTGCTAGACCACAGACGTGCTTTCGCGTGATAGCTAGTCTGTAGTTAGGCTTTAATTAAAACCACATTAAATATACCAACATCATTGTGGTTTATTGGTATCGGAGGTTATATGCAACATAGGTTTATCACTACTGTATTAGGGACTTTAAAGCCCAATCTTCTGCAATCACTTGCTCAAGTTAGCCGTGAAATAGGCGCAAGTTGGGAAACCAGTAAAGTCATTAAACTCGACGGACAATTTGTGGCCATGATGCGGGTAATGATAGATGTCGATAAAGAAGCGGCGTTAAAACAAGCATTAGAACAGCAGTTTTCACAATTAACGTTTGTCTACGCTGAGTACGATCATGAAGCTAAACATCTATCGCCAGAATGTAAACTCACTTTAGATTGCAATGATCGCTCAGGCTTAACCCATGACATGAATCAAATTTTAGCGGATCTTGAAGTCAGCGTAGACCACCAAGAATGTTACCGTGTACAAGTCACTAGTTTAGGTAAAACGGTGTACAGCGCTAAGCTGACATTAAGATTACCGGAGAATGTGACTATCGCACTGTTAATTTCCCAGCTTGAAACATTAAGCGATAATATTCGAATAGAAGTTAACTAACCTTCTCTTAATCTGGGCAATCGTTCATCGTTTTAGGCAGTGGCTTCGATTCACAAAGGGTTAGTTATCCTTTACGGAGGTTAGCTAAACACCACTTTGTTTCTGCCACTGCTTTTGGCTTGATATAACGCACTGTCGGCGAGATCGATAGCTTGCTCTATCGTTATGTCTTGGTTACTGAGTTCAACGACCCCAAAACTGGCGGTTACGCTAATTTGCTGGCCGCAATACACAATAGGTGTTTGGTTAATCATGGCTCTTAATCGCTCGGCAACATTGATAGACTCTTGATAATTGCTGCGCTCGATCAATATAACAAACTCTTCACCGCCCATGCGGCCGATTAAGTCGTCTTTTTTTATATGTTGTTTAATTAACTGGGTAATGCTGATTAATACTTGATCGCCGCCAGCATGGCCGAACTGATCGTTAATGGCTTTAAACTTATCAATGTCCCAGTAAATGAGGCATGCATGTTGCGGCTGCTTTTGTAGCTCAAGTAATTTTTGTTTCGCGTGGCTATAAAATCCCCGACGATTAAAGCAATCAGTCAATGAATCTGTCATCGCCAGCAACTTCATTTCTTCGGCCAAATCAGAAGCCAGCATATAAATCACAAATACTGACATACCAACATAAGCCGCAGGTAGGGCGGTAAAGTTAACAATGGCGTAGAGCTTGATAAGTTCCACATCCATCTCTTTACCTTGGAATAGCGCGATACTCGCTGCAACAAATATGCACATGGCAAATATGAAATGCATTAACGCCGCACCAATTTCGGCTGGCCGTGATTTGGTGCGATGCTTAATAATCACCACACTAGTGATCATCAACAACAACACATCAACGTATAAATACAACGACATTCTTAAGCCTAGATGTGGGCTAATATAAGTAAAGTAATAGGTTAGCGCCATCCCACATACGCCTAGGCCAAGCAATGTTGCAGGGTGGATTTTAGTGTTAGTGCGTAAACAATGTCCCCATGTCCCGAGCACCACCGACAACATGGATACACTGCAGCCGATCATCCAATACAGGTTATGAGAAAGAAATAGGCTTTTAAATAAACTATTAGCCCACAGCACAGTCGAGGCTAAAAAAGACAAAGAAAACATCAACGCATATTTTTGCTTACCCATGGTTTGCCAGGTCATGAAAAAGATTATCGACAGCAAAATGCTAGAAAAAAACAAGGTGATTAAAATATACGTAAACGGACTTTCCATATGGTGACTTCCTAGCTTATGGCTTTGTTTATACAAACCCAAAACGAAGCTATGTTTACTCGAATTAGACAGAGGATTGCAGTGTTTGTTGGTAATAAATAACCGATGGATGACAACAAATACTACAGTGTTTATCAACTGTAGACGGCAATAGCAGCCTTAGCCAATTGGGATAAGATAATAGCCTTTAGGTGGTTAATTAATCAGCAAAAATGAGCGTTAGGCTGTGGTGAGTTGTTTTATCGCTTGCTCGGTTAGCGCTTCGGTATATGGGTTGATTTTGAAATGCTCAACACTCCAACCTGTAATAAAACGCTGGAAATCAGCCCAGGCTAAACAATATAAAGGTCGCCATGCCTGTTGTACCTCAAGCGGATTGATTAGCGGATGACATTCGGCTAGGCCTTGGGTTAGCGCGGCAAAATAATGATTAAGATAGCTATTAATTAACGCTTCTGGTTCGTGATAGCTCAATACGCTGCTGAGTAACATGATCACGTCTTTCATACCGCAACCTTGGCCGATATATTGAAAATCGACTGCTGCAGCATGGTCATCCTGACTAAAACAAAAGTTAGCTAATTTGGCATCGCCATGCACCAAGGTTTGAAATGGACATTGTTTCAAGGCATCGTCGATGAGATGGGCTGCCGACTTAAGCGGGCTGTCGGCTAAAGCGGCTAACTCGTCTGGTCGTGTATCTAGATGCCAGTATGTGCCGACAGGCCAAAGCCCTTTTGGCTCTACGTGCATGTATTTAGCATGAAAATGCCCTAACCACGTTAAACAAGCGAGTACGGTTTCAGATGTGGTGGTTTTTCTTACTTGAGTAAATCCCAGGGTATGCAAGTCTTGTAACACTAACAGGGTTTCATTGGCTTGTTGGTCTACATACAAACAACGCGGCAGAGGACTGAATTGCTGCTGTGTATGAAGATTTGCATAGTGCTGATACCAATTCACTTCCACTTGGTACGACTGCAATTTACGCTGATGCGACAGTGGCGTATTCCAACCTCTAGGATGCGATTCCTGTTGAGGTAAACAGATATATTTCACAATCACTGACGAGTACGATTTACCCGTTACATAAGCCCTAAATAACTGACCATAACCACCCCAAAGCGGTTGAATCGCTTCAATATGAGTGATTCTATCTGCCGAAATCGCCTGACTAATTGTTTGTAAAATACTATTTGGAATTTTCAAAGCTATCTCGTTAAGGCTGTTTCTGGCTAATGTGAAGCAAATTGCTCATTATCCATCGTTTAGCATCCATCATTTATTCAACTTATAAAGTCGGGCGATGCAAATCAAAACGTAACTCGTCAGAAATACCATAATAAGCCGATGGTCCACCTGCGCGCAAAACAGGCTCAGCTAATGCTGTTTGATAAATTCCTTCTGGGCTCAGCAAGTGTTTTTCAATGTGTACAGCTACAACCTCACCAAGCACTAACCAAGTATCAATTTTGTCACCATTAGCTGCGGTTAACTGAATGCATTGCGACAGTTTGCATTCGAAGCTGACCGGGCTTTGTGCAATGCGGTCAGCCTTAACAATGTTGCCTGCTATTGGTGTCAATCCGGCAAATTCAAACTCATCAGTGCCACGGGGTAATGCTGCAGAGGTTTGATTCATTTGCGCGGCTAAACTGCGGGTAGTTAAGTTCCATACAAACTCGCCAGTTTCAACAATGTTGGCGACGCTGTCTTTCCAACCGGTACTGGCAAAGCCGATAATTGGCGGATCGTAATTAAAGCAGTTAAAGAAGCTATAAGGCGCTAGATTTCGCTGGCCTTGAGCATTGCGAGAGGCAATCCAACCAATGGGACGTGGGCCTATAATGGCATTAAGTGGGTTATGTGGCAGACCATGACCTTTGCTGGGTTCATAAAAATAGCGATTATCAGCACTCATATTTTACCTTATTTATATTGTTGGGCTTGTTATAGCGGTATCAAATATTACGATGATTTAAATTGGATGGCTCAATTTTATAGCTCAATTTTATAGCTCAATTTTATAGCTCAATTTTATAGCTCAATTTATGAATCAACGCGATAGGCAAATATTACCATATCAATTATGGTATCAGTGCCGTCCACAATAAGCGTAAACCTACCACGATCATTAAACTGAGGATGATTTTTTTAAACTGTTTTTCATCAAACTTATCTTGAATGCGCAGTCCAAGTTTTACCCCAATCCAAGCAATGGGCGCCAATGATGCAGAGACTAATAAGTTACTAAGGTTAATTTGCCCTAGCATGCTGTAGGGAATTAACTTTACTGCATTCACAACCGCAAAAAATACCACCGCAGTGCCTAAGTATTCTGTTTTGGGCAAACGCAGTGGGATTAAATAAGCATTTAATGGCGGCCCACCGGCATGAGCAACAAAGCTGGTAAAGCCAGCAATTGTGCCGCAAACTCGGCCGATAAAAGAGGATGGTTTTCGTTGTGACCATTCTCCTAATGTCAAACCATAAACACCAAATCCTAACGAAATAACCCCTAATAAGCCGCGTAAATACTGCTCGTTAAGTTGATCAAATAGCAGATAAGCCACCACAATACCGATAATGGCCGCAGGCAACAAAATCCACAGTTGGGTCGTATTTTGTTTTCCCCACCAAGAGCGCACACTTAAAAAATCCATGTAAACCAATAGCGGTAACATCACTGCCGCGGCTGCTGCAGGGCTAATGGCCAAGGCAAGTAAAGGCACGGTTAATCCGCCTGCACCGCCAGCAAAGCCTGATTTTGACATCCCGGTGATTAATACCGCTGGAATAGCGACTAACCAAAACAATGGATCTGTTAACACTGACGTTCCTCGCGATGTTAATCAGTTAATAACTATTGGGCTAATAGCTGATCATTAATATTTTATTCTTTAAAATAAAAAGCTTAACTTTATGTGTGGTTTAACTGAAGTCGAATAAGCTGGAATCATAGCACCAGCGCCCATTAATCAGACAATAAATTAATAGAACATTTAGCTTTATATTAGTAGGTGGTTAAGTGATTGTGATTAGATTAAGAATTAGCAGACCGCAACAAGAAGGGGGAGCGTTGCTCATCTGGATGGTGTAAAAGTTTTTGCTTTAACGCCTCAAACTCAAGTGGTTTATCAAATAAATAGCCTTGTAAATAATGAATACCTAAAGCTGTAAGTGTGTTGGCTTGTTGCTGGTTTTCAACACCTTCAGCAACAATGCGGTAGCCAAGGCCATGAGACATCATCATTACCGCTTTAACAATATCAATGCCATTAAGGTGCAGGTTATTGATAAAAGAACGGTCGATTTTAACGGTATTAACATGCAAATCTTGGATCACTGATAATGACGAATAACCGGTGCCAAAATCATCGATTGAAATCATAAAGCCAAGTAATTGTAATGCTTTAACCATGTTGATTAATTTAAGCTTATCTTGGGAAAAAACCGATTCAGTAATTTCTAAATGTACTTTACTTGGATTTACATGGTACTGGTTAATAATTTGATGAACTTTATTAACAAAATCAATATCTTCAAATTGAATCACAGACACATTAATGCATATTGCTAATTGCGGCTTTAACAAATGTAGCACTGCCAGTTGACGCACCGACTCTTCAAGTACCCAGTAGCCGATCTGTTTAATGGCGCCATTTTTTTCAGCTAACGGAATAAACACGTCAGGTTGAATATTATTGCCTTCAAATTCCCATCGGAGTAATGCTTCGACAGAGGCAATATCACCAGTAGTGGAATCAATAATGGGTTGAAACACTAAGCGTAATTGTTGCTCGGCAATTGCTTGGGCAATCCCTTTACTTAAATGCATTTCATGCTTTATTTTCTGCTCTAGCTCACCACTAAACATCACGTAGTCATCGGTACCACCACTTTTACGGCTATACATGGATAGATCGGCCAAACTGATTAAATCTGATATTGATTGACCATGTTCAGGATACATAGCAATGCCAATAGAACAGTCCATATTAATCACATGTTGCGTGGTTAAAATAGGCTGGTTGATATGCTTTTTTAACATGATCGCAAGTTCTTCAAAGCGATAAAGCGGCGTTTGATGAGCCATAATAATAAATTCGTCACCGCCCCAGCGACAAATAATTTCATCGTGCTGGCAAGCTTGTTTAATTCGCTTTACTACTTCAGTAAGTACTTCATCACCAACCCTATGCCCGAAATTATCGTTTACCTGTTTAAAACCATCTAAATCGAGGAAGAAAATAGCATATTGATTGTCGGTTTCTATTTGCGATAACTGTAGTTTGGCGGCAGCTAAAAATGAGCGTCGATTGAGTAATTGAGTCAGTGAGTCGTGTTGGCTTAGTTCAATAATTTTCTGGGTTCTTTGTTGAATCTTATGTTCCATGGTTTTTAATAACTGATTATGTTCGTTACGTAATAAAATAGAATTTTTAGTAAAATTAGCAGCAGCATTGGCTACCGATAACATAACTGCAGCATAAGCTAAGCCTAAACAGCCTAATAATAGATGGGCAGGATTATCACCAAGAATCATTTGCAACGAGAAGGGAGCTAATAGCATTAGGGTGTAAATTTGCGATAATAACTTGTTGCCAGATAATACCGTAGCGGCACCGCCAGCCATTGCAGATACAATGACCAAAGAAGAAAATAACTCATCAATACTCGATGTGTTATAAAAATAAACACAGTAAAAGGCCCAAAGAAACGCAGTTAATAATACACCTGCACCAAAACGATATAAGTCATTTTGGCAACTGAATAGACCTTTATTAGCACGCCGAAACCATAAAGCCGTATCGATAATGCGAAAACAAACAACCGCAGATAAACATAACCACCAGATGAATTTATAATGAACCGTCGAATGTTCCTCAAACCCAAAAGCTAGCCCAGCCGAAGCTGCAATAGTAATGGCAATGCCCGGAATCGCATTTTGGTATAACAACTTTAGGTGGTCGTTTAAAACATGTGGATCATTAACCTGCATTTGCATCAATAAGTTTACCGTCATTACGAGGGAATACTAATAAGTATACGTCCAATGCTTAAAAATACTACTTTCGTGATGATTTAAAGGAACGAAAAATGCTAGCTAATTTAAGTATCGATTTATCATTAACTTAAGTGTAATTAAGTTATTTTTTATGGATTAATTTCCATAAAAACAGACTAGCCAATATGGGGATGATGTGTGATTCTGTTATCTAAACTCATTATTTAGCGGAAAATATCGTCATGATCGAACTGTGCGAGTGGCAACAGCAGGGGCAATTTTTGTCTATTAACGATCAGCAGATCTTTACTCGTCAAGCGGGTGATAGAACGGCACCAGCGTTATTGCTAATTCATGGTTACCCTAGCGCAAGTTGGGATTGGGAAGGTATGTGGCATGAGTTAACTCAACACTATTTTGTGGTAACTCTTGATATGTTGGGTTTTGGATTTTCAGACAAACCCAAAAATGTTGATTATTTAATCAGTCAGCAAGCCGATATTTATGAAGCTGTTTTACAGCAGTTTGGCGTTAGCCATTATCATATTTTAGCCCATGACTACGGTGATACAGTCGCGCAAGAATTATTAGCAAGACAACTTGATGGCAGCAGTACATTGTGCATCAACAGTGTGTGTTTTCTTAATGGAGGTTTGTTCCCAGAAACCCACAAACCTTTGCTTATTCAAAGCTTGCTACTGTCTCCATTAGGGAGCGTGGTAGGCAAACTAATGAGTAAACAAAAATTTGCCGCGAGTTTACAAGGTATATTTGGGCCATCGACACCACCTACGCCACAGGTTATTGACACATTATGGCAATTGCTTAATCACAATAATGGTATCGCGGTAATGCATAAAGTCATTAGCTATATCACCCAACGTAAACAACATCGTGAACGTTGGGTAGGGGCTATTATCAATAGTGCAATACCGATCAAGTTGATCGCAGGAGCTAAAGATCCGATCTCTGGTCAACACATGATCGATCATTATCGTAAATTGATTCCTCATGCAGATGTAACCGAACTGTCTACGCTGGGACATTACCCACAAATCGAAGATGCCAATGGAATTACAGCTGCCTATATGCAATTTAGGTTAAGTCGTACAAAGTAGATGAGTGAAAGGGGGCAGTAAAATTAATGCCTGTTATATCATCGAATAAGGTGAAGTATTCAGTTAGCTCTAGACGGGGATGTAGCGAAATCTATCATTGGATAATAAGCACTTTGGGCTATTTTTAGGTGGTGGCTCCATTGTGATAATTTACAGTAATATATCTGTTTTTCTTTAAGAGCAATGAACAGGTACTAAGTGTGTAAAATGATGTCTTTAATGATAATTTCAGATGTTTTTTCAGTGCTTATTTTAGGTGTTTGGAATAAATAACCTTGTAAAAAAATAGGCTTAAATTGACGTAAATAATCTAGCTGCTCTTTGGTTTCAACCCCTTCAGCAACAACATCAATATCGAGTTTATGAGCAAGTGCGACAATGCTTTCATAAATCCCTGCGCTTTTTTTATCATTAACAGCATCATTTAAAAATTCACGATCAATTTTAATTTTGTCTACTTTTAGATGTTTTAGTCGGCTTAATGACGAATAACCTGTCCCAAAATCATCAATCATGACTTTAATGCCCATCGTATTAAGTGCGTCAATTCTGTTGGTTGTTTCTGTAAAATTTGCGATTAACGAGCTTTCTGTAATCTCAAACTCAATATTAATATGATCAAATGTAGAGATGATTTTTTGAGTGTTAACCAGAAAATTTACGTCTAAAAATTGTTTAACTGATACGTTTATCGCGATAAATTGATCTCGTTTTAAAAACCGACTTCCTTCTGCCAACGTTGTTTTTAGCAGCCATTTAAAAAAGTCTTCCGATAGACCAATGTCTTCAGCAAGGTTAATAACCAGTTCTGGATTAATATGTGTTCCTTGCAAATTCCAGCGTGTCAGTGTTTCATAACCCTCTATTGCTCCAGACACAGCGCAAGCGATAGGTTGATAGACTAAATATAGTTGTTCGTTTTGAATGGCCAGCTTAAGTTGCGAGGATAGTCGATAGCGTTCAGAGATTTTTTGGCCTATTTCATCGGTATAGTAACAAGCTGTATTCAGTTTATTACGTTTTGCTTCATACATTGCACAATCTGCTGCAATTAATAATTCTTGAACGGAGTTACCATGCTGTGGTGAAAGTGCGACACCCATGCTGAAGCTCATATCAATGCTGCGACTATTGATGCTAAATGGTTCGTTTTGACACTTAAAGAGCCGATTAATCAGTGACTCTATATTGGTTGTTCCTTGAGGAAAACCTGCAATTATTAAAAATTCATCGCCGCCAAGTCGAGCCACTATCTCATCATTTCTTATAATCGAAGCTAGCTTTTCACCCACCTTTTTAATGAGTATGTCGCCCGCTTCATGGCCGTATGAATCATTAACATCCTTGAAGCCGTCTAAGTCCAAAAAAATGACACCAATACTCGTTGATGTTCTATGAGAATTTTGCAGTAATTTATCTAATTGAGACAGCGCTAATGTTCGATTTGGAAGACCAGTTAGTGAATCGTAATACGCGTGATAGGTGATTTCTTTGTTAATTGATTTAATGTCAATGACTCGTCTTATGCCATAAATAGTTGCAGTTAATGCAATCCATAAAAAGCTAAAAATCAACTCATCCATTTCCCAACTTTCGTGGCTACGAGTAAATTCATAAACTGATTCAACAAATTCGACATTAAACGCGAAAGACAAAATGACCATGATTACCACGAATAATGTACCAACAATAAAATCAACTCTAGCTCGTTTTTTCATGAGCATGCTGGACTGAGTTTGTGATTTTAGAATGTCTAACTTCATCCAATCTCCAACACTGTGATGCCAATAACATATTGGTTATCTTATAACTATATATTAATATCGCCTGTTTCACGTCAGCCATTTACTCGTTAATAACAAATTATCTTTAATTCTTGCTGAGTGATGAAGGGAGAGGCTGTATGAAGGCGGATTAATTAAGTGTTGTTATAACCAGGTATTGCAAAATATATTGAATTAGACAAGGCAATGTTATTTAGTTTATTCGCATAAAATCAAAAACTTATTTCATTTCATTCGTTACTGCTTATTCACCGCTTTAGTAAGAATACGACATAGAGATATTGACAAAAAATGGCACTGGTAAAGCGGCCTAATATTGCTTAATGAGGAGTGTTTTCTTTTTTTGCTTACTCAACACTCAACAGCTGCTAAATATGCAGGGCTACTGCACTAAAGCACTGGATGATTTATTGGTCGTTATCACACAATAAATTCACTTCTATTTTGTCTAATCTGCTCATCGTTAAAATATGCACGCACTCGTCCTGAGCCTATTGAGAATGTCTTGGTTACGTGATCCACGCTTATCTTCTCGAATTAATAAGGTTGGGTGGCTAGGTTATTCGCCATGTGATTGATACGTTCTGCGGTGAATCCATTATTGTGGGTATATCTTCAATACTAATGCCACTGGAATGTCATTAGCATGGTTTATTTGTAGTGTAGACATCATATTGACAGCGCTTTATATATTGATAAATATAGAATCAAAATCAATAAATTTGTCATATTCATCTGATATCATTAATATTTATATATCATGGGGAATCATCATGCGTGTCATTGCTATTATATGTGGATTGCTTACTAGCTTATTGAGCTGTTATTTATCAGCTAACACTACAGCAGCAGTACCAGAAAAACCCTATGTATTACTCGTGTCTATTGACGGTTATCGATACGATTACAACAGCTTGCATAGCCCTAAGCACCTTACTGATTTTGCTAAACACGCTGCCACAATCACTCGTTTTAAGCCGTCGTTTCCGACAGTGACGTTTCCTAATCACATCACCTTAGTGACAGGCCTTTACCCCGCTCATCACGGCATAGTGTCAAATCGATTTTATAATCATGTTTTGCAACAGCCTTATGCCATGAATATTAAACAAGCGGTCACTGACGGCCGCTTTTACCATGGGGTGCCGTTATGGTCATTAGCGGGCCAGCAAGGATTAAAAAGTGCCACCTATTTTTGGCCCGGTTCAGAAGCTAAAATTGCTGGTCAGCGACCAAATTATTGGTTGCCTTATCGTGGCAATGCTCCCAATAATGAAAGAGTTGAGCAGGTTTTGCAGTGGTTTAATTTAGCCGAAGATCAGCGGCCACAATTTGTAACGTTATACTTTTCTGATGTAGACACCGCAGGCCACCTTTTCGGCCCAGAGTCTACAAACACCTATCAAGCGGTGCAGAAAGTAGACCAAGCTATAGGACAGCTTTTAGCGGGAATAAAAGCCTTACCTTTTAAGGTTAATGTGGTTATTACATCCGACCATGGTATGGCGAATGTTGCAGGATTTGAACGTCTGTATACCGATAAATTGTTTGCGGGTAATAAAGCGTTAAAAGCTAGATTTAGCTTTAATAACGATGCGGCTTTTTCATTAGTCACAGCCACTGGTGAGAATAAGCAACAAGATTTAGATGCCTTAAAAGCATTAACCCAAACAGTGCCTGGTTTGCAGTTTTATCGCCAACAAGATATTCCCACTGCTTTGCACTTTAACAATAATCCGTCAATTGGTGATGCGATATTAATCAGTAATCAACATTACATTACCAGCACCGATGCGAGGGCTGGTGTAGTAGGCAAGCACGGTTATGATGCCAATGTTATCAGCGACATGGACACAGTGTTGTACGCTCAAGGGCCGGCATTTAATCATGTGACAGTCGACTATGCTGAAAACATTCATTTGTATCCACTCATTGCTGATATTTTAGGGTTAACCATAACCGAACCCATTGATGGAAGATTGTCGGTATTATCGCCACTATTGGCCGACTCGAGATAATATTAGCGCGTGGCGTATTGATGTTGTCTAAACCCCGTGGTTAAACTCATTGGTTTGACTGAGCTAGAGGTAATATATTCTAAAAAGTGTTGCTGTTTCATATCCTCTTGCAAAATAACATGATATTTTACAATCAAATGGAGTTTAACCCGTAAGGTTTATGGAGGAGCCATGCAGGCTTTTTTAGTCGCTCAAGCAAATATACCCTTTTCAATTGCGCTTGTTATTGTGGTCATGCTGGGGATGTTCGAAATCATCGCCATGATTGCAGGGTTAAGTGTATTTAGTGCACTTGATAATTGGTTTTCTCTCGATGTCGATACAGATGTTGATACCACGGTATCGGTTACCGGGATGACCGGTATATTGGGTTGGCTGTGTCTTAATCGCTTACCGTTACTTATCTGGTTTGTATTAGCGTTAAGTAGTTTTGCGATAGCAGGGTATGTGATTAACTTTGGCTATTCACAACTTTTTGGCAGCTTCTTACCCCAAATCATCACCGTACCTGTTGCGATAGTCATAATGTTTTTTTCAAGCCACTTTATTGGTAATGGTATTGCCAATATTCTCCCTAAAAACGAAACCTCAGCAATATCAATTGATGCGCTTGGCGGTTGTGTCGGCAAGATCACCCAAGGTCGTGCAATAAAAGGCATGCCGACAGAAGCGGTGGTTCGGGACACATTTGGGCAGAAACACTACGTGTTAGTTGAACCAGAACACGACGATGTCGAATTTTTGCCTGGCGTCGATGTTGTACTCATCGCTCATCAAGGCAAAGTCTGGACAGCAACCAGATTCAGTTAACCTAAAAATATCTTATTGAGATATACCCTAAAAATAAAAATGTCATTCCAATGACACTTTTTGATAAAACACAGTTGTATTTAAAAGGAAATTAAATGGAAACGTTAACAAACTTTGATTCAGGAAGCGGCTTTGTCCTCCTTATTGCTGGCATAGCAGTATTAGGATTGATTATTATTGGACTTATTTTTGCCAAACTGTACAAACGAGCCAGTAAAGAAATGGCTTTTGTTCGTACCGGGTTCGGCGGTGAGAAAATCATTAAAGATGGTGGCGCAATTGTGCTGCCAGTGCTGCACGAAACGATTTCGGTCAATATGAATACCTTGCGTATTGAAGTCGAAAAAAATCAAAAAGATGCCCTGATCACCAAAGACAGAATGCGCGTGGATGTAAAAGCCGACTTCTATTTACGTGTTGCGCCAAATGCCGAAGGGATTTCAATGGCAGCGCAAACGTTAGGCACTCGCACTAATCGTGTTGAAGAACTAAAAAAATTAATGGAATCAAAGTTTGTCGACGTATTGCGTACCGTTGCAGCCGAAATGACCATGACCGAAATGCACGAGCAGCGCGCAGACTTTGTCCAGCGAGTGCAGAATAATGTCGCCAACGACCTTGAGAAAAACGGCCTAGAATTAGAATCTGTGTCGCTCACGGGTTTTGATCAAACTGACTTGCAATTTTTTAATGAAAATAACGCATTTGATGCCGAAGGTCGTGCTCGTTTAGCAAAAATCATTGAAGAAAAACGTAAAGAAACCAACGATATTCAACAAGAAAACCGCATCAAAATTGAACAGCGTAATCTTGAAGCAGAAAAAGAATCATTAGAAATCGAAAAGTCGGAAGAAGAAGCTCGCCTCGCGCAGCAACAGTCGCTTGAATTTAAACGTGCCGATCAAAAAGCTGAAATCATTAAACAAAAAGAAAACAAAGCCCGCGAAGAACGTGAAGCAGAAATTGCCAAAGAGCGCGCAATTGAAACGGCTGAAATTGAAAAAACCAAAGACATCGAAACCCGTGAAATTGAAAAGTATAAGTCTATTGAACAGTCACGTATTCAGCAACAACGCGATATTGAAGTATCTGAACAAGACAAACGCATTGCGGTGGCCGCTAAGTCAGAAGAAGAGTCAGCCGCTCGCGCTCGCGCTGCAGAAGCTGAAAAAACCAAGGTAGAAAAAGAAGAAGCGGTTATTACTGCGCGCCAAACTGCTGAAGCTAATCGTCGTAAAGACATTGAAGTTATTGATGCCCGAAAAGAAGCTGAGCGTGAGGCCGTGGGTGTTACGGTTCGAGCTGAATCAGAAAAAGTTGCCGCGGAAGATAGAGCTAGCGCAATTTTAATTGAAGCGCGTGCCAGTGCAGACGCTAAGATGCTAAAAGCCTCAGCCGATGAGAAAATCTATGCAGTCGAAGCTGCGGGTAAGCGGGCACAGTACGAAGCTGAAAACGTACTGAGCAACGAACAAATTGCACTGCAAAGATCATTAGCCATATTAAAAGCCTTACCAGACATTATTGCTCAAGCCGTTAAACCGCTTGAAAAAATTGAAGGTATTAAGATTTTACAAGGCTATGGTACGGGCAATCAAATGAGTAACGGCGAGGGTAACCAATCCCAGGGTGGTATTGCAGAGCAAGTAACCACTGCTGCATTAAACTATCGTGCTAATGCCCCTGTGGTTGACGCTATGCTACGAGAGTTAGGCTTAGTTAATTCAGAGTCTGGTAATTTAAATGACCTACTGACAGGCAATAATGCACTGACATCTGAAGCGATTAATGTCATTCAATCGGCCAAAACAGGCTTTGGTGTGGATGAAGTTATCCCTGGCATTAATCCAGCGCAATAAATGCTAAGTTGCTAAAGAGGTCTCTTTCCTCTTTAAAATACAAAAAGTGCCTTTTGGCACTTTTTGTATTTATCAGCATCACTCTATAACAGCGTTATGCCGACTATGTTCAATCTCAGTCACTTAGCGGGAGTGTGAAACACTTTTTAAGCTAAAGAGTGAGTTACAACAATTGATCCTGTAAAAGATTCTGTGTTGTTCTGCCTTATGACATTATGGTCTTAATCGTTGAGAGACTTAATATTCTTTAAGGTTTATTGTGAGATTATCATAGACTTGATATTAACTTTCTCAGTGGCCAGAAGGCAGACTTTCAGCCATAGTACTTGGAATTTAACTGTTAGTTATGATTGTATTATGGTCGTTACCCGTTATCTATTAGCAGTTAATGCTAGGTATAAGCTAAATACACGTGTGTGATGACTCAGCCTCTCAAATAAGCCCAAAAAGGTAATGTGAACCATGACAACAGCAATAGATTATTATTTTACGAGTCTTTCTCCTTATGCCTATTTAGGCCATAACACCTTTATCTCGTTGGCTGAACAGCACAAAGCTGCTATCAACTATAAGCCGATTAAACTGGCAAAATTATTTGCAGTATTAGGTGTGTTACCGGTAAAACAACGCCTGCAAGCTCGACAAGACTATCGCTTAATTGAGTTAGCTCGTTGGTCAACAAAGCGCAAATTGACCCTTAATCTACAGCCTGCTTTTTTCCCTGCAGACCCAAGTTTGGCCGACAGATGCACAATTGTGTTACAACAAGCTGGACAAGATGTCGGTGAATTTGTTGGTAATGTACTGGCAGCATGTTGGGCAAAAGATCAAAACATTGCTGATGAAGCGGTGATTAAGCAAATATTAACCTCACTCAATGTCGACGCCGACAGTGTTGTGCAGCAAGCATTGTCAGCCGAAATCGAAGTAATATACGAATCTAATACTGTAGATGCTATTGAAAAAGGCTTGTTGGGTGTGCCGACTTATGTGTATCAAAATGAGCCATTTTGGGGACAAGATAGACTCGATTTACTTAACGACAAGCTGGCTGGATAACGTTATTTAGGTGAGGTCTAAAATAAGGTTGCAGTGGTTATTTACTGCAACCTTTACCGGTGCCAATAGTAATGAACGTTCAAAAGTAAAAACCAATAATCAATTGCTGTTTACACGTATTAATTTGGTTTTTGTAGTCAATAACTTTACTTATAGATAGTCATCAGTTGGCAGCCATTATGGTTGAATGTTTTTACATCAACGTTCAATCACAATCCATTATTTCAACTTTGTAATACCTATTAGAACCGCAATAATACCACCAGCCATTCCAGCCCAGGCTTCAATAGGTGTATCACCACTTATGGCGCGGGTAAGTTGGGAGCTCGCTGCATCATAAATATTGTAGCCCCACAACGCTAAAAAAATACCCGCAATAACAAGCACAATCCCAATAATTTTATTATTCATGCTAACTCCAGACTTTGATGAGCTGATAGTTGATAGTTGATAGCTAATAGTTGATGATATCACCGTTGATGACGTTTAGTTGACCATGTCGCAGTAGATAACCTGAAACTAACCAAACACATAACGGCTCTGTATACGAACGCCTCAGACCAACCTCTGGGTATGATCGCTTCCATCTATTTCATTTTTAGCCAAATGAAATAGACACAAGCAAACCTGTTATTTACCTGGCAGTCACTATAGTTTGACGTTATTTCTAATCTGTTCTATTCGCTCGCGGTTAACCCCAAAGTCAGACTCTCCGATACGAGAAGCGGATCTAACATGGATAGTTATTTTATCGGATGCTGTTGACGGAAAGTAAAACTCAACATCATCGACAAAACGCATTATCTGCGAGGTAAATTCTACTCGGATATAATCATCCTCAACCACGACGATATTCGCTCGTTCAGCAGTCTTTAATACGTGCAACAGTTTTGCCTGCGCCTGCTGGCGTGTGCCGACGAACTCAATCGGTTGTATCGCATGCTCTTCATCTGCAGCTGATTGTTGGCTACTGACACAATTTGGCGATTCAGGACATGGCATTAACTGGCCATCATTAATGCCTAAAGTAGGCACTGTGCCAGAACAACCCATTAACAGCGTCATGCTGAGTGTAATAATTGAAATCTGCTTGTACATTATTAATATCCTTTTATTTATTTTCACGGTGACCATAACTCAATACTCGGGTTATTTGCCATTTGTCGTCTACTTTACGCCAAACCATGACAAAGTCAGCTTTACCTTCACATTGGTTGGTTTTATTTTGACAAAAGATATGCACCCCTTCGGTAATCGCACCAAAATCTTTAATCGAGTGGACGTTAAAAGTTCCTTCAACCAGCTTTCGGGTGTAATGACCACATGCATTGTTTTTAGTATTGGCAATCATGCTGTCACGGTCCCACGTTACCCCACCATTATCATGATAAAACTCGACATCAGCAGTAAAAAAGCTCGCATGCTTATCTAGCTCTTGCAGATTTTGGCAATGATTAAATGAGTCAAACACCGCAGTATCAAGCGCTTTCATTGTGTCAGCTAACATCACGTCATCAGCCAATGCAGGTATTGAGAAAAAAGCTAATAAAACCAAGCAGATTTGTTTCATCGTTTCGATTCCTTATGTGCCAGTGACAAAGTTAGTGAAAGTGCCGGATTTAGTGCCCCACTTCACAGCCATCATTGGCAGTTTGAAAGCCTTACCGTCGTTTTCTTTCTAAATTTTGGTAATTCGGTGGTGATTTTTAATCCGTTTTCTGTGGGGATATACAGTCTATTCAAAATATTGATTTGGCAATGTTCGTTAGCCAATAAATCAGACAATAACTCAACATTGAACCTAAAGAAAGTGCTTAAAAAATGACAATTAAAATCATGAGTATTTTACAGTGGGGGCGTAATAAAAAATTCACAGAAAATCAAACCATGAAGATAATAAAAACCGTTAATAAAGTCTAAAATATGTAGCACGTAGACTCCAATTTTTATCTAACAAGTTTGTGGTTCAATTTGTTTCGATGGTAATGTCACTTGTTACTAAAAATTGTGGGCAGATTTTGAATTGCTGCTCTATTCTTTAATTATCTTTTAATAGGTGGTAAATGATGTTTAAACCAAGACGAATTATTGATCATTTGGGAAATATTGCCACTTTTCATTACATCTCATCTTTGCTGTACAGAGCAATATCCTGCAAAGTTGATGATATGACGAGAGAAAATCTATTACATCGACAGAAGTGGCTTACTTTAAATTTTTTTCAGTTGGCTCTTAACTTTATTTATACAATATGTATTTCTGCATACTTGTTTATTGGTAGAAATCTACATTCAATAATATTTGTCCCGATGACTTTTATTGTATTAGGTTGTGGAAGTTCTAATGCTAATACGAGTTCAATACAAGCCCCTGTGGTGTTATCAGACAGTTATTATAGTGACTTATATTCTTGGAATATAAGTGGTGGCCTAAAACAAACACGATTAGGCAGAGGGATCAACGTTGGCAATTACTTAGAGGCTCCTTTTGAGGGAGACTGGACTGGTGGTAAGGTCTTAATTGAAGATGACTTTAAAATAATTGCCAAAGCAGGTTTTAAAAATGTACGTATTCCAATTCGCTGGACTGCGCATGCAGATAAAACCTTTCCCTATACCATAGATTCTGTATTTATGAATCGTGTTAAAGAAGTTGTAGGTTGGGCGAATAACGCCGGTCTTAAAGCTATTATAAATGTACATCACTATAACGAATTGATGCGTGCTACTGACAATGACAAAATGTCGCATATTTTACGTTTAGAAGGTATTTGGAAACAAATTAATGAGCAATTTCCACTTTCTAAGTATTCTCGAACGGATCTAATTTTTGAACTATTAAACGAGCCGCAAGACAGTATTCACTACAATGATTGGAACGACATTATCGAACGTTTATTGACTGTCATTTGGGGCGATACAGATATTCCACAAAAAAATAATACCCAACGTATTGTTATGGTAGGTACTGCTTATTGGAATGTACCTGATACCTTACCTAAACTGTCATTGCCACACTATGCAAATCAATATAATACAATTATTACAGTGCACAATTACAAACCCTTTCATTTTACTCACCAAGGAGCTAAATGGGTTAATGGTTCAAAAAAGTGGATAGGAACGACTTGGTTAGGTACTGAGAGCGAAACCGCACCTTTAATCACTTTACTGGATAATATGACTCGTTGGAATTCTAAAGCTAATCGTAATTTTGAAATTTATTTGGGGGAGTTTGGCGTATATTCACGCTATGCGGATCCCAAGCAGCAAAAAGCTTGGACGGCTTTTATTGCTCGTGAAGCAGAAAAACGGAATATTAGCTGGGCATATTGGGAATACTCATCGAGTTTTGGTGTATACGATAATAAAGCTCAGCAGTGGCGACCACATTTAATAGAAGCATTAGTTCCAGTAAAATAATCTAGGCTGACCTAGAATATCGACTGGCGCAGTGGTAAATATTTCATTTGGGACTCAGCTAGAATTTTTGCTAGGACCGTTGATAAGTATAAGTGCAGTACAACCGCTTATAGCGGTATATGAGTCGCATCTAAGGCTATGATAATAGTGAGCTATTAAATAGAAAAGTAAGGCATAAAGCCTGCGATGAGCAGACTATTGTCTTAACTTGTCATGAATGTCTATATGAGCATACTATTAAGTCATATCTGTATTCAGTTTTGATATTCACTCGGGCATTGAGCTGATTGTTTAAAATCAATAGTGCTATTAACAAATAAAATACCTATTTCATCGATAAGCCAACGGTCATGCTCATAAATATATTTAATGTTAAATGACATTGGCATACTCTCATTGTCTAATCCATTAATTGATAAGCATCCAACTAATCCATCTATTTTTTCAAAGTGTGCAATCTGCTTAGACATATATTTTTTAAATAGTAATTGCTCAGATACGTGAGTCTCATTTATATTTAATTTTGTGAGTAAATTCTGACTAAAAATGTCAGGGCTTATCTGCAATAGATTGTCTTTATGGACACTATTTTTATAATGAAAGTAGTTCAAATACAATTGCTCTTCATTAGTCTTTATTGAACATGAAGACACTAAAAAAACTAAGCAAAAAATAATCAACTTCATATTATCTTCCCATTATACTCTGTAGTTCAGCCTCATAGGCTTTATGTCGGTCTTTAAGAGCTTTAGCTGCAGTACATAGTAAACCTGAACAAGAAGTGATTTGTGTCGTGTAGAAAGTTAATGATACACGTTTACTCGGTAATATGACGTATCCTCACAAAAATTTAGAAGCATTCATGGTATTTGAAGAATTAATCGTGGTTCCATTATTAATCTGCAATGCCTGATGGTACTTTTTCGTATTTATCTTGGATCTGGAGGATGGATAGCTTGCTTGTAATAAAGAGGAACCCAGACTATTGAGTTAAACAGTTAAACAGTTAAACAGTTAAACAGTTAAACAGTTAAACAGTTAAACAGTTAAACAGTTAAACAGTTAAATAGTTAAATAGTTAAATAGTTAAATAGTCTTTTAAACTCATTTATTTGCAGAACTTTGCACCTTCAAAGTCTGCAATTGCTAACTAAGATTGACTTTATTCCTGAAGTTGAAAAAGTCAATAGTTATGAGCCTTTAAACTTTTTATATATACTTTTCAGCTGAATACTTTATGGGTTATTCCTAATCTAATTGTAAAATATCCGAACTGCTTGTTTTCCAAGCTGATAACTCAACAATAAACGCATTCAAAGACAACTGCTCACATTGGCTTCCACTCAAGCTATTGAAATAGTTTATCCCAATACTTGTTCTTACCAAAATATCCTTTTGCAAATAAAAAGAATGATATAATTCACCGTCAGAATTCAACTTTAAAGGAGTAATAGCTATTGGCCCTTTATCACCATAAATACCAAGATCTACTTTATTTAATTTTAAACAATGAAATTTTGTTGGAATACTTCCTATCTTTACATTAATTTGGTACATGCCGTATATTTCACTTGCTTTAACTTGTATTTCTACATCGTAGCTTGCTGCATTTACTCTTGTTATATAAGTAGACTTATAATGACTTGGCCAAATGCAGAAGCTAATTACGGCCAGAATAATAATCAAATACTTGATTGATATCATTTTAAATTTCCCCTGTAACTTTCAACGTAAAATCATGCCCATTATTTGAACCAGCAGATTATTATCTTGACTCACCGAGATCGTCCATATGTGGCCATGTGAACAAATAAAACCGAGCCACCCATTATTTGAACAAGTAACATAGCTCGTTTTCATTGATTTGGCGATAGTTACGCTCGATGAACTCAACTCACAAACTTCAATCAACATGGTTAAGTATTGTATTTAAGTTATTTATTTATATGGTTTAAATAAATTCTGGAAGAATTAATCGTGACACCCATAATTAATTTGCAATGCCTAGTGTACTTTTTCGTATTGGTCTTGGATCTTGTGGAGGGATAGCTTGCTTGTAATAAATAGGAACCCGTGGGTTCAAAGTCCTATCTTTCGCCTAAACGAAAAAAGGCTCATCATTTCTGATGAGCCTTTTGTCTTAAATCTTGCGGAGGGATAGCTTGCTTGTAATAAAGAGGAACCCGGGGTTTAAATCTCTATCTTTCGCCCAAACAAAAAGGCCTTATCTTTCGATAAGGCCTTTTTGTTTTTAATGTGGCGGAGGGATAGGGATTTGAACCCTAGAACGGGATAAACCGTTGCCGGTTTTCAAGACCGGTGCATTCGACCACTCTGCCATCCCTCCGAACGCGGTGAATAATAAGGGTATTAGAAAAAATGTAAAGCCTTGATGTGTTCGATGGCACAACAAATGTGCAAAATGACACAAAAAGGCTCACGTTTGCACAATATTTACCCTTTTTAATCTTTAAAGCGCTTTCATTGCAAGCTTGCCTCTCTTGTTGGCGAGTTGCCAATAAGAGAGGCTTATATCAACAATAATACTTAGTGTACTAAACCACGACGCTTTAATAGGGCGTCGGTTGATGGTTTTTTACCGGCAAAGTCGATGTAGCTTTGCATTAGATCTTGGCTATTACCTTTTGACAATACTGCGTCACGGTATTTTTGGCCGTTCTCCAACGTTAATCCACCGTGAGCCATCATGTAAGCAAACGAGTCAGCAGCAAACACTTCAGTCCATAGGTACGCATAGTAACCCGCTGAGTAACCGCCGCCGAAGCTGTGGCTAAAGTAAGTGGTTTTGTAGCGTGGTGCAATTGGGCCGTAGTCTAGGCCGTGTTTGGCTAGAGCTTGTTTCTCAAAGGCGGCAACATCGGTAATTTCGGTGCCAGCTGGAATTGAATGCCATTCCATATCAAGCAACGCTGCAGCTAAGTATTCAACTGTGCCAAAACCTTGGTTAAAGGTGTGTGCTTTTAACACTTTAGCTAATAACTCTGCAGGAATTGGCTCACCAGTTTGGTAGTGTTTCGCATAGTTGGCTAGCACTTGTGGATCAATACTCCAGTCTTCGTTAGCTTGTGATGGAAACTCAACAAAGTCACGTGCAGTTTTGGTACCGGCTAAGCTTGGATAGTTAACTTGTGAATATAAACCGTGAATGGCATGACCAAATTCGTGGAATAACGTGCTCACTTCATCAAACGTTAACAGAGTAGGTTGACCTTCTGCTGGTTTAGGTACGTTAAGTGCGTTGTACACCACTGGCTTAGTATTTTGTAAGAATGACTGACTAACGTACTCATCCATCCATGCGCCGCCACGCTTACCAGGGCGGGCGTACATATCGAGATAGAACAAACCTAGTGAGCTGCCGTCTTTGTTAAAGATTTCATAACCAGTGACGTCTTTGTGCCACACAGGTAAGTCAGTACGAGGTTTTACGGTAATGCCGTACAGTTTTTCCATTGCGAAAAACAAGCCGTCGTTTAATACGGTATTCATTTCAAAATAAGGTTTAACCTGGCCGTCGTCTAAGTCATATTTGGCTTTACGCACTTTTTCTGCGTAGTAAGCCCAGTCCCATGGTTCTAAAGTAAAGTCTTTACCGTCTTTAACGATTTCGGCTTGAATGTCTGCCGCTTCTACTTTGGCTTTAACCAGTGCTTTCGGGGCTAAGTCGTCAAGAATGCCATAAACCGCTTCTGGGTTTTTGGCCATTTGGTCGCCTAGCGAGTATGCCGCCCATGTTGGGTAACCTAATAGTTTGGCTTTTTGTGCACGCAGTTGAGCAATTTTGATGTTTAACGGCGCGTTGGTGTCCATGGCGCGATATGCTGAGGTTTCCCATAGCTGTTTACGGATATCGCGGTTTTTAAGGCTAGAAAGCAATGGTTGAGTGGTGGTGTTCACTAAAGTGATCATGTAACCCGTTTTACCAGCAGCTTTAGCGGCAGCAGCTAATGATGCAATGTCGTTGTCTGATAAGCCGTCAAGTAGGGCTTTATCTTCAATTACGATCACGTCGTCATTAAATGACTTTAATACGTTTTGTGAGAAGCTGGTTTCAAATTTGGCTAGTTCACCGTTTAGCTCACGCATTGTTGTTTTGTCTGCGACTGATAATTCAGCACCTGCACGGACAAAACGGTCGTAATACACTTCAACTAAACGTAAGTCTTCGCCTGTTAATGTGGCTTTATTTTTATAAATCGCTTGGATACGAGCAAACAACTTTTCATCAAGATAGATGTTGTCTTGATGTGCCGTTAGCTTAGGCACAATTTGTTCTTCAACACTGATGAAGTTGTCGTCTGAGATAAGCCCTGACAGGTTGAAAAACACTCGTTGAGTACGGTCTAGAATAGCCCCGGTGTTTTCTAGTGCGACAATGGTATTGTCAAATGTGGCTGCTTCGCTGTTATTGGTGATAGCGGCGATTTCAGCTTTGTGATCTTTCATGCCTTGCTCAAATGCTGGCAAGTAGTCGCTGGCTGTTATTTTGTCGAACTGTGGTGCCATGTATTGTAAAGGGCTTGGTGTTAACAGTACGTTTTCGGCAGTGGCAGGCGCTTTAGTCATAGTTGTTGATGCATCTGTTGTCGTTTTGGCTGCCATGGCGGTGTCTGCTGATTGCTCTGAACACGCGCTGAGCATCAGTGCAGCACTAACTGCAGTCGTGATAAGTGTTTTACGCATTGAAATATCCTTGGGTCTTGGCCCTTTTAGGTGTTTTTATGCCTATTCAAAGTGTGTGGTGCGGCTGAATAGTGACAATAAAAACATAAAGTAATAACCCCAGTACAATACCAAGCCTGCGGCTTGCAGCAAAGGTTAATGGTATTAACTAAGATTAATTATTGTAACTAAAGTTGCCAATAGTGATGTTTGTTAGATTTTGCGGCATTCTGGCCGTAATTGTAGTGGTAATTTGTGGATATTCGCGTAGCTTAATAGCAATAGATAGCACGATGAGGGTGATAGATGAAAGCGGGTAAACACGATACAAAACTGCTCAAGCTCGCGATGGAGATTGGCATGGGATACGCGCAAAAGCGTGGTTTTGAAGATTTTGGCAAAGGCATTTCGCCAAAAGATAAAGTGGAATGTATTTATCGATTATTAGTGCAAGACAATTTAATCCAACCATTAGCCGAAGATAAAGATGATGGTCCGAATCGTAAACATAAATTGATATTGTGGATTAGTAAGCAACTGCCTAAAGAACATGAGTTATTGAACTAAGGTTACCAACCTACACCATAAATTAAGCCCAAATGAAATGGTATTTCATTTGGGCTTTTTGTTATTGATTTTAAAATGTATTTCTCGTATTGGGTCTAGTGCTGACGCTTACATCCGTACCTATTTTAGTACCTATTTCCGTGTCTAGGTTCAGGATTAGATATTGAATTAGCGTGATTCAATTTCAACAATTTTTAAGCTTATCAACTGCTTTTGCCATTGCTGCTTATTCACACCCTCTACCCAAATAGTATCACTTTGGCGATGTTGACCATTACGCAGGTAAGTTTCTGGCATACGGAATATCGCTTCCCAGGCTTCAAGCTTTTCTGTTTTGAGTAATGCACCGTTTTCATTGTAAAAACTCACTTCAACTTCAACAACCGTGACATGTTCGTTACTGGTGCTGTCAAAATCGAACACTAAGCCGAGTTTATCGCCTTTCCATTTTGTGTCTGCAAGGGTGATTTTAATGCCGTCTTTAGCCGTACTGCCCAATAATTCTGGTTGTGCTAACGCCGCTGCAGTTAAGCGTGTGGTTGATATTTGAGTATTCATTGCTGGTGCAGTTGGCATGGCAACCGTTGGTGTTGCAACAGGTGTTGTTACTGCTGCTATTGACGCTGCAGATGCAATGGTCGGCTGTGTTACTACGTTTGCTTGCTTTGCGATGTCGGCTTTAGCGGCTTGCACTGGTTGGGTTACTGTTTCGGTAATGATGTATTCCCAAGTGAAGTCGTCTTTTAGACGAACATTGGCGCCATTTTCTAAGGTGATAACAGCAACATTGGCGGCCATAGCGGCTGGAGCAAGTAATAAAAATAGGGCTGATGCGATCGCATTAAGTTTGGTTTTCATCTATTCATCCTGATTGAAAGTCTTTAACACTTTGGCTCATTCTACGGACTTTTATAGTAGAAATGGAAATAAACTGTGGTTCGATATTCATATTTTGCCCCTGTATGTGATGGGGCAATATTTTATGCGTGTGTCGCTATTGTTAGGTGATGCATGAATTCATTTTAGAATGTTAATTTCAGGTTAATAATCATACTCATTTAAACGCTGTTTGTTGATGTCGATCAAATGCTGATACCTCTTTGTGAGTAACACTGAGCATGTTTCGAATACATAGAGGACGTGTGATGAAAATTTATTATTCAGTATTGATGTTATCTTCGGTTTTATTGCTGAGCGCTTGTGGCGGCAGTGATAGTACAACCGATGAAGTTAACCCTTTAGGACAATTCTCTTTAGGGGTGTCTGATGCCCCTATGGCGGGAGTGTCCCGGTTAGGGCTAGTGATGAATGAACTTGTTATGACGGACGCTGCGGGGGAAATACACCGTTATAGTTTACAACATATGGAGTTTAATTTGCTCGATTATCAGGGCATGAATAGGCATCTTGCCATTGATAATATCGATCTACCTGTTGGCCAATATCATAATGTCCACGTGACAATTGATCAGGGTGATGGCAATCAGGGTTGTTACGTTGAAGATGGCCAAGGCCGTCATAGTTTGCAAGTTGAAAATGGTTATTTGCCAATAGAAGATGTTGAGATTATAGCTAATCAACACCGTGTAATGACATTGGAAATTAACTTGTACCAAGGTCTGCTAATGGATCAAGAACAATACCAATTACGTCATCGTGCAATGTGGTCAGTCGATAATAGTCAAATGGGCCATTTAATTGGAGAAGTTGATCCGCAATGGATTGCCAATTGCGAAACTGAGTATTCGGCTCTCACTCCTGTTGGCGGGGAATTTTATCATTTAGCTTATTTATATCCTGACAGTGTCACTTCTATTGATCAAATGGCCGATATGGGAACAACACCTCCTGCAGGGCTAACGGCTCCACTGTCGGTGAGCCGATTGTTACAAACTACGGATGGAGATTGGTATTTTGCAATGGGCTATTTACCCGAAGGGAACTACCGCGTTGGTTATAGCTGTTTAGGTCATTTAGATGATCCAATCCTTGATGACATTAGCACCGGACCATTTGTTATGTATGAAGATGCAGGCTCTATAGCGATTAAACCTGGCCCTCTTGGTGGACAACAAACGGTACATGAGTGTGGCAACGGCAATGGTGGGCATCATGAAGGCCATGGTGGACATGGTGGCTAGTACTGAGGTCAATTGAATTTATCCACCATTTGATTTGGTCAATCAACTGGGTCAGTAAGACATACAATCAATGATGTCTTACTGACTCTAGCCACCTTATTTTCCCTGTATCCATGTTTATTATGTCGCGATAGATAATGATTTTAGCGCGCCATAACCTCCGTTTTCTCTCTCGATATTATCCAATAAAAAACCAATCAATATTAGCAATTGCTGAAGGTGATGTAGCTCATAAAATCTAACATTGGTGTCAAAAACGGGTTTTGATTTACAGAGTAAAGAGTAAACTCATCCTTAACATGTAAAATTTATACATGAATAATATTTGAGGAGTAGAGTTATGTTTTGTGTGCAATGTGAGCAAACCATTAGAACACCAGAAGGCAATGGCTGTAGTTACTCGCAAGGTATGTGCGGCAAGTTAGCGTCGACGTCTGATATTCAAGATTTATTAATCTATATGCTGCAAGGCGTGTCGGCTTATGCAGTTAAAGCGCGTGAGTTTGGCATTGTAGACAGCGACATTGACACTTTTGTGCCTAAAGCCTTTTTTGCCACGTTAACTAACGTAAACTTCGACGATGAACGCTTAATTGATTATGCCTACCAGGCACAAACCTATCGCGACCAATTAAAAGCGGCTTACATTGCTGCTTGTAAAGGCCAAGGTGTCGAGCCAGAAATGGTCAGCGGTCAAGGTGAGTTATTACTTGCTACATCAAAACCTGAGATTTTAGCCCAGGCGCCAATTGCACTGCTTAACGGCGGAGACGTAAATGAAGACATTTTAGGCTTACGTTTATTATGCCTATATGGCTTAAAAGGCGCAGCGGCTTATATGGAGCATGCTCGCGTATTAGATCAAACTGACGTTGATGTGGCTGCTGAGTTCCATAAAATCATGGCATTTTTAGGTGAAGATTCTGTTGATGCAGACAAGCTGTTTGCTACTGCAATGGAAATCGGCCAATTAAACTACCGCATCATGGCTATGTTAGATTTAGGCGAAACCACCTCTTTTGGCCATCCTGAGCCAACACAAGTGAATACCAAATCTGTTAAAGGTAAAGCGATTTTAGTGTCTGGTCACGACATGAAAGATCTAGAGCTTATTCTTGAGCAAACCGCAGGCAAGGGCATTAATGTCTTTACTCACGGCGAAATGTTACCAGCACTTGCTTACCCAGCATTTAAAAAATACGCGCATTTAGTCGGTAACTATGGCGGCGCTTGGCAAAATCAGCAAAAAGAATTTGCCACTTTCCCTGGTGCAGTAGTGATGACCTCAAACTGTATTATCGACCCTACCGTTGGTGAGTACTCTGACCGTATTTATACCCGCAGTATCGTAGGTTGGCCTGGTGTCACTCACGTTGAAGGTGATGATTTCAGCGAAGTGATTAACAAAGCCCTTGAACTTGAAGGTTTTGCTTATGATGAAATTCCCCACATGATCACCATCGGTTTTGCCCGTAACGCCTTAATGGCAGCAGCACCCACCGTAGTTGAAAACGTTAAAAATGGTTCTATTAAGCACTTCTTCTTAATTGGTGGTTGTGATGGCGACAAATTAGAGCGCAATTACTTTACTGACTTAGCTAAGTCTGTGCCTGATGATTCAATTATTTTGACCTTAGGTTGCGGTAAGTACAAGTTCAATAAATTAGACTTTGGTGACATCAATGGTGTGCCACGTTTACTTGATGTGGGCCAATGTAACGATGCCTATTCAGCTATTCAGTTAGCGTTAGCGTTAAAAGATATTTTTGAGTGTGACCTTAATGATTTGCCGCTGAGCCTAGTGTTGTCGTGGTTTGAGCAAAAAGCGATTGTAGTGTTGTTAACCTTGTTATCACTTGGGGTGAAAAACATCCGTACAGGACCTACTGCGCCAGCATTTTTATCTGAAAATCTAATGAATATTTTAGAGCAACAGTTTGGTTTGCGTGGCACTACCGATGTTGAGTCAGACTTAAAAGCAATGATGAACGTGGCGTAATTAACCATAAAAATCGTGCATTTATGTTACACGTATTTGCACGATAACGATTAAAGGCGATATGAGATTTTCATATCGCTAACTGTATTTTTTACTGCGTTAAGGTATCAAAATGAGTAGTGCTCCCTCAGTCGGTTTTTCATTTTCACAAGCGCTTTCTGCCCAAGTGGCTAAAAAGGTGACTCCTGTTAGCGAGGCCCCCGTTATCGAGACCACGCCAACGGTTGAACCCGCTGCACTGGCAACCCCGAAAGCACTTTTGGCAGCTGATAACTGGCAACGAGGCGAGGTACAGCTTTGCTGTGTTGAAAAATGGAATGAAACCCATGATGTGGTCAGTTTCCGCTTTCAGGGACTCACACCGGTTAAATTTAATTTTAAACCGGGGCAGTTTATTACCTTTAAACTAAATATTAATGGCGACAAGGTTTACCGCAGTTACACTATTTCATCGTCACCTTCACGACCATTTTCATTAGTGGTCACGATTAAAAAAATCGCTGGTGGCGTGGTGTCTAATTACTTAACTGAGTCGCTCAATGTTGGCGATGAAGTGACGGTTACTGGCCCTGATGGGATATTTAACTTGGTCGACATTGAGGCCGATAAGTACTTATTCTTAAGCGCGGGTTGCGGCGTAACACCAATGCATTCTATGTCGCGCTGGCTTTGCGATACCACTACCGACAGCGATATTGCCTTCGTACACAGTGCCAAAACTGTCGATGACATTATGTTTGCTAATTCAATGGCATCGATGGCATCACGAAGCCAACATTTTAATCTCAATTATGTATTAGAGTCTGACGGCAATAAGCAAAATTTGACTGATAAGCATGCCTCTACAGGTTGTGAAAGTGGTCGCTTAAGTTTAGAAACCTTAGTTAAGTTAGTGCCAGATTATCAACAGCGTACCGTATTTGTGTGTGGACCTGAGCCATACATGGCGGCGGTAAAGTTAATGCTTGAAGCTGCCGAATTTGATATGAGTCAGTTCAATCAAGAAAGCTTTGGTGCGAGTAGTGCCATGGGGTTGAAAGCTGCGCTAGAAAGTAATCCATCAACCGAGCAGTTTATGCTGAGTATTGGTGATAATCAGGTGCAGCTAACTGGCGATCAAAGCCTACTTGATGGCATAGAGTCAGCAAAATTACCGATTATTGCCGCATGTCGTTCAGGCGTATGCGGTGCGTGTAAATGTCAGGTTGTTTCAGGCACCACTGTGTCGTCTAGCAAAATGGCGTTAACGGCTGACGAAATTGCAGCAGGCTTTGTATTGGCGTGTTCAACCAAAATGACCTCAGATGTGCGCTTACAAATGTGATATGTCTTACCGTAGTACATATAAGCCGACTTTGTAACGGTCGGCTTATAAGGTACTCGTTGAGTGCGAAACTATTGCGACACATGCAGTAGATTAAAATAGTGGTGTCATTGAGGGGATTAAGTATTGCTGGGCAAACTCATTGGCATTTACCGGTTTTCCCAGATGATAACCCTGCCATATGTCAGCCCCTTGCTTAGCCACAAAATCGGCTTGAAATTGATTTTCCACCCCTTCAGCCACTAACGACAACTGTAAGTTATTTGCCATGGCGATAATGGTGTTAACTAACTGTCGGCTCTGTTCTGAAGTATCAAGATTACGAATAAAGCTGCGATCAATTTTGACTGAGTTAAACGGATAGTATTGCAAGTAACTGAGTGACGAATAACCGGTACCAAAATCATCTAACGACAAACGGATCCCATGCTGATTTAACTTGCTCAATACTTCCTGGGCATATGCTGCATCGTGGATTAACGCATTTTCAGTTAGCTCAATCTCAAGCAAATGGCCGGGTATGTTGTATAACTCAAGCAAGCTAACAATCTTATCGACTAAGTAACTGTCTTTTAGTTGTATGGGTGACATATTGATTGCCAGATAAAAATCGCGATTATATAGCTCACGCCAGTAAGCTAATTGTTTCAGAGCGCTTCTTAATACAAAATAACCTATTTCAATGATTTTGCCTGAATGTTCTGCAATTTCAATAAATTCAGCCGGCGAAACTTGGCCTAAAGTTGGGTTGTTCCATCTTATAAGCACTTCAGCGCCAACAACACTTTTGCTTTGAGTGCTTACAAATGGCTGGTAATGCAATGACAATTCATCGCGTTTAAGTGCGCCTCTTAATAATGATTCCATTTGTATACGACTAGACAGTTCGGATTCCATTTTTTGGTTAAAGAACTTATAGCTATTGTTATTACCCATTTCACAATGTGATAGCGCGGCGCTGGATTTTCTTGATAGGTCCATAAATCCACTACCATCGTTGGGGTAAAATGCGACTCCCATAGCAGTGGTAATGGATAACGGTAATTCATCGACATAAATATCTTGGCTAAAGTGCTGACATAAGCGACTGCAAAAAGTCGCCATCTTATCGCCATATAGTTGTTTCTTGGTGGAGATGACGATACAGAAGGTCGTATCACTGACAATGGCAAGATAAGTATTATTGGGTATAAAATGTTGTAGTTTTTGCGCGACCACATTACGTACTTTTTCAGTGATGTCATAACCTAAACCGTCTTGAATGACTTTTAAGTTGGTGATGCTGAAATGGGTTACCGAAATACAGGTTAAGGCGTCGCTTTTCGTCAGGTTGTTAAACACTGTTTCGAGTTGACTAAATTTAGGCAAGCCAGTGACGCTGTCGAAACGTTGTTGAATATCCAATAGTTTTTCCGCGGCGATGCGTGAATCGATTTCTTGCATTAAATTGCTGTTAAGCTGCTCTAAGTCTGATGTGCGCTGCGCAATACGAGTTTCTAACTGTAAATTGGCTTGAGCCAGCTTTTCTTTTTGGTAGAGTATTTCTAGATTACTTTCAACATTTTGACGAAAACAATCTAACAGCAAAATAAGATCATCGGAGTAGCTATTTGCTTTTTGGTCTAGTATGCAAATGGTGCCAAAGGGCTCTCCATCAGGCCAGTTGAGTGGTACGCCATAATAAGAAACCATACCAAATTCAAGCTCAGGATTTTGACTCCAGCGAGGATCTTCTAGGGCATTTTTTACATGTAATTCTGTTTGCTGCTCAATCACTGATTCGCAATATAAACTATGTCCCAGCATGTCTTTCATCCCGGGGGCATATGGGCTGTTGGCATTATGATTGGCGACAAACACTTCCATTTCATCAGTGTGAAGTTTCATAATTAACGATGCAGGCACTTGAGCGACTTTGGCAATCAGATCAACTGTTTTTTGCCAAGACTTCAGCATTTCAGGGGTTATCGCAATCGTATTATTTTTCAAAAGTGTAATTACCTCTTATTTTATTGTGTTGTTACTCAATAAACAGGCTGTTTGTATGTGAAGAAATACGGTAACAGGCCACCAGTCTGTAATGGGTGAGTTCGAGATAATTAACATCTAAACTTTATGGCATCTAAATTTATTGTATATAACTAAGTGATATTATTATTCTTTATAAATCAGTTCGTTATATTGGCACGGCGTCATGGTGCACTGATGTAACCTGAAGTCTTGAATGAAGGAAAAATACTGGTTGGGTAATTTCAGAGAGTCCATTGTGATACTACATACCGGCTTAAGTGTTGTAGCTGCTCTTTCATCCATGAATATCGTATCGATTTCTTGCAATACACTAATACAACCTAACACATATGCAGTCTCTATGTTGGTCATTAATATTGTTTTGTTATTTACTCGGCTATAGGCGAGTGATATGGCTTAGTGTGAGCTTTATGGTATTTAACTTTTTATGTAAGCTTTTGATTAAAAATAATTTATATTTTATTGCTAAAAACGTTTAATACTATTCTCAGCGGTACTAATTTTATAAGGTTAATTTGATTTCGGTACATGAAACGAAGCTAATGTTAAGCCAGCACGATAGAGCCAGCTTTAATGAAAAAGCAGCATGTTAGTTTTTGGCTTGCTGTTTTTTTAGATTTAGATGTTGAGATAGATTTAGATGTTGAGATAGATTTAGAGCTTAGCGTTAGTACTTATATAAGTGCTCGTTAGTTGCCGTTCAATAACATGACATAACGATTAAAAGTAAATTCATCTCGTTGGAATTGAGAATGAAATGTCATGCCTAACTTTGTGGCCACGTTGATCGAGCCGCTATTGGCATCGACAACATCGGCATAGACGATGTCTAAATCCATGTGTTGTTTGGCATACTCGATACAGGCTAGGTTGGCTTCTGTCGCTAAACCAATGCCCCAGTAATCCGGGTGTAAGCGATAGCCAATATCGACGGCATTAATACGAGTTTCATTTTTAAAACCGCAAAACCCAATCACAGTATTGGTCTCTTTAAGTACCACAGCCCAACGGCCAAAACCGTATTGCTGATATTCAGCTAACCAAATATTGGTAATGATGTTTTCTGCGTCGGTTAGTCTTGTGCACATTCCTGCGTCACCGGTATAGAGGCTGACTTGTTCTGGAGCATTAAAATGCAATACTGCAGGTGCATCTTCAAGGGTAAATTCTCTTATAATTAACCTTGGTGTTTCAGTAATGACTGTCATTGATTTCCTTTATTATTATTTCTCTGACCACAATGACTTAATCACTATGCCACAATTAACCTTATCCCTTAACTTGCGGTTACCTAAAACCCATTACAAAGTGGCTTAAGCTTATGGTAGGTTAACATACTCAAATCCCGACAATTAAGAATAATAATATGACCTGCTTACGTGTTGCGTACCCCTTATTGGCGTTAGTGTTTTCAGCTTCGTCGTTGTCTGTTACTGCTAGTGCGAGCGATCTTGATCTCTCTGTGAGTAAAGCGTTACCAAAGCTTGAACAACTATATCTACATCTTCATCAACACCCTGAATTGTCATATCAAGAAAAAGCCACTAGCCAACGTATGGCGCAAGAACTAAAGCAATTAGGCTTTGAGGTTACTGCTAATTTTGGCGGTTATGGTGTGGTCGGTATTGTCAAAAACGGTAAAGGCCCCGTGGTGATGATCCGTGCTGATATTGATGGCTTGCCAATTATTGAACAAACGGGAAAAGAGTACGCATCGACCGTGACAACCCTTAATGCGGACAACAGTACTGTTGGGATTATGCATGGTTGTGGCCACGATATTCACATGACCAGTTTAATTGGTACTGCACAGCAACTGATGCTTCACAAAGCCGACTGGCAAGGTACTTTGATGATGGTGGCTCAACCCGCAGAAGAAGTCGGTGGCGGCGCCAAAGCCATGCTAAAACAGGGGTTGTTTAGCCAGTTCCCAACACCAGACAGCATTATTGGTTTGCATGTGAGTGCGTCAATTCCTGCAGGCAAAGTCGGCACCGTAAGTGGTTATGCCTTGGCGAATGTTGATTCGGTTGATATTACCATTAAGGGCAAAGGTGGCCATGGTGCTTATCCGCACGTCACTATCGATCCAGTGGTACTTGCTGCGCGCACAGTACTTGCACTGCAAACCATTGTTAGCCGCGAAGTCTCGCCGTTAGAGCCTAATGTGGTTACTGTTGGCGCTATTCATGGTGGCTCAAAACACAATATTATTTCAGATGAAGTGAAGCTTCAGCTGACCTTACGCTCGTATAATCCTAAGGTTCGCGAGCAGCAAATCGCGGCGATTAAACGTATTACTACCGGTATCGCGATTAGTGCAGGCTTGCCAGATGACCTCATGCCTGTGGTGTATGTGCATGATGATGAAACCATTCCGTCAACCTATAACGATCCCACGTTAGCCGCTAAGGTTAAAGCCAGTATTGAAGCCGAATTAGGCAGCGATAATGTGCTGGTGGTACCACCGGTAATGGCTGGCGAAGATTTTGGTTTATATGGGCTCACTGCAGAGAAACGTCCGATTACTTTATTTTGGCTGGGCGGGGTAGAACCTAGCCAGTATCAAGCGAGTGTTGAGTCTGGCGATACCTTGCCGTCTTTGCATTCTAGTCAGTTTGCGCCAGATTATTCGTTAACTATCCGCACTGGGGTTAGGGCTATGACAAAATCCGCGATGGATTTATTTAATCAGCCAGCCCAATAAACTTGAACGTTTACATTCAAGTCAGTTTGCACCCGGTTATCTATGCCGTTAACCATTCGCACTGGGGTTAG
>NZ_JBEOPM010000005.1:0-204719 GCF_040310165.1 Shewanella sp. AC91-MNA-CIBAN-0169 | reverse complement strand
TAATTCACTTGCTGTAACTTACCGCTCCCTGTTTATTTGTAAATTAATTGAGGCGACAACTATCCTGACACAGGGGGGTATTGTGCGTTTATATTAAAGTTTGATAATTCTTAATAGTGTTTGATCATTTATAATCTAATTACACGCAATTATCTAACTCATGTATAATTATACGTGAGACAGGTAAATATGTGTAATTTGATTTACGTGTTTATTCCTATTCAATTAATTATTGTCTGAAGGCGAAGGTGACAAATGATATTCTCACTATCGCTTCCTCATCTTGGAATAGTGGTTCGCACCCATCAAGACTTTCAGTTTAACCGCTGCGTAGTTGACCAAGTTTTAGTATTGCAACAAAGTAACTATTTAGCTGTGGTATGAGCTACTTGTCTACGCTAGTCTATAGAATCTCTATTTAGTCAAAGATGAAACTATAAAGTACAAGTCTAGGTGCTTACTAATTATGGAAAATTCGTTAAAGTTAACTCGAGAATTATTTATTGAATGCGACTGGAACTATGATGTATTACCAGAGAAACGCTCTGGTTACTCTTCGGTTATGCATTGTTTGCTGCAATATTCGAAAGACATGTTAGACCAGGGAAAAACAACACACTCCAAAGCCCTCGATCTGTTATCAAGAGCTGCATCAATGATGTTGGTACCGAGCAGGATCAATGAACCATTCAAAGCCAGTATTCAAGACTTTCATGCCGGACGGAGGTCTGCGCTACCTGATGACTTTACCGAAGAAGAGCTGATATTCTTTCAGGAAATTCTCAATGATGTCAATGAGCCATGGCTTAAAGCAAGGATTGCTGATCTGCTGTGGTTGCTACTAATCCCGAAAAATCCCGAAAATGCAAAAATAGCAATAGACTCGTATATTTCTGAACCGATTAATGGTGAAGCGTGGCATCGTGGTGTAAAAGATTGCTGGGAACGTGCTGCACGGTTATCTATGCAAATTAAAGATTTTGATCGTTTAAAAATAATAAAAAGTAAACTTTTTTCAGCCTTTAGTTCTGAATATCCGAGTGATTCACTCATGAAGTTTTGGTTAGCGGATTTATTGGATGATCTTAAAATTGATAATGATTTTAGAGAAAATATAGCGTTTTCACTTACCGAAAAGGCCAATACTCTAAAGATAAATGGTGATTATCGTTCTGCTAGATCATACTTTGAGTTGGCTTCTAAAAAGTACAAGCAATACTCTGATGAGAATGGATGGCTTGAATCACTTATTGCGATCGCTGAATGTTTTGAGCTAGAGGCTGACTCCCGTTCTAGCGGGAGTAATATGGTCGCAAACTCCTTCTATGAAAATGCAATTCAAGCATATCGCTGTATTCCAAATAAACATCGAGTGGCTTATGGTGTTGATGAGAGTGCAAGAGCCATTCGCGATAAAATAGTAACATCAGGAAAAGCTGCTCTAGATGAAATGTGTATGATAAGCACACCGGGGATTGATATCTCTGACACGGCGAAGCAATCAATTGAACATGTTTCCGGGAAACTTAGCCCTGAACAAGCAATATTATATTTCACCGGCCTATATAGCGTACCCAAATATAAAGAGCTTCGTGAAACATCTAAAATAATTATGCAACAAAGCGTACTTAGTAGCTTAGTTGGTGCAACTCATATGAACAGTGACGGGCGTGTCATCGCAAAAACTCCGGCTATTAATTTCAATGATGGTGAAGATTCTCCTGGTAATCAAGCTGCTCTTCATAGGCAAATTCAGCAGCAATTTTCTATCGAAGTTCAGTGTGTGGTAGAAGGTCAAATTATGCCCGCATTGAGACAATTACTAATGGAACATCGGTTCACAAGAGAACTTATGGTTACCGCTTGCCATTACTCACGAATAGTTCCTCAAAATCGAGAGCAATTATTAGGACATGCGCTATGGCTAGGTTTTGAGTATGAGTTTGGCGCTGCAATTCACTTACTTTGCCCGCAAGTAGAACATATAGTACGTTCACAATTGAAGGAAGCTGGAGTTCATACAAGCAATATTGATAAAGATGGCATTGAAAATGAGAATGGCTTAAGTACGTTGATGGAGCTACCAGAAGTGATTAGGTTATACGGGGAAGATTTAGCCTTTGAAATTAAGAGCGTTTTCACAGACACGCTTGGTAGTAATTTGCGTAATGAAGTAGCTCATGGATTATTAGATGATAATTCCTCTTCATCAATAGATTCTATTTACGCGTGGTGGATGGTACTTAAACTAGTCGTTCGCTCTATTCCGGATATCATTAATAAGGAATAATAAATATTTAATTATGGAAAACCATGAAGCGCGCGACAAGTGCAAGTACTCAAATTCTAGTTACTCTATAAGCTTAACGTTTTAGGTGCGGTGTTTATAATCCGAAAATGAGTGCAATCGCCTTGGTTCTAAATCATTTTTGTACAAAATTGAGCTTGAAAAAGATCAAACTTTATTATCAAAAAATGACATTCGTCCTCAAATAAATTATCAAACTATTGCGTTGTTACCGCTCATGATAACCTTCATTTTTTATCAAACTTTAATATAGTCGTACACGTATATCTAGTTTTTGCATATCAGTAGTATCTTAGATGGTGATCCTAATTTTTGTTCCGACAAAACGTTTTAAACATTTCAGCACCGACTTTGTTTAGTTCTAAATAATCATGATAAAAGATAGTGTGCTAGTTGATTATGTTGGTGCTTTAATGAGATTTTTGAATAAAACTAATGTGTAAAAACGTGTTTATTTGATGCATAGAAGCGATAATACGCTTCATGAAGTGGAGTATTGTCTGTTTCACACCAATATATTTCTACTAATTCTGCCATTACTGCTGGAGAGCTTGACGAGCCCCAAACATCCAAATATGGTTTAATTAAAGGCTTTTCTACAAAGTTTTCAATATCGTGTTGCGCTCGTTGCTGCGCTAGATGATGTAGAGCACTCTTCGCTTCTCCACCGACTGACATGGCATCATTGCAGGTAATGACCTCAGTCGCTGATGCGTTAATTGAAGTAATAAAGAAGAGCAAACAGGTAATTTTTTTCATTGTCGAGAGCCACTATTTCAAATTGAGAGTTAGCCATTGACGTTACATGGCGTTGAATAATTACTTTACAACTAACATAGGTTTTTTCAAATGATTACAGTTAGTGAGTCCAATACGGCTATTAACCTTCTCCTAGCTGAGAATAGCCATTACAGTGTGCCAGTTCTGGGTGGACGACCGAAAGATATTAAATTACCGCAGATGTTTTCTCTGAACACTAGCATTGTTGAAGACTATTTTTATTCTGCTAATGACCAAGATGAGGTTCAAGATAATGCATGGGATTATATTTGTCGGTGGATAGATAAACACCAAAAAGCCTATAGCATTTCAGTAGATGATGGTTTACTTAATGTGTCAATTTTAACCGCGCCATTAGAAGCGTACCTTAACCTCTCTATTTTTTATGCGAAAAAAGAAGATGCCATGCTTCACTGTGCTATCCATTTTAGTTATGTATCAGATTATAAAAATAGCATTACTGATGTGTTTGAAACGGCACACAGCTAAAGCCAATTATGCTTTTTATCTATAGTTGAGTTTTATAACTCAACATTGCTCTTCAGGTGTTTGAATGGACACAGGTTAATTGTTTGTCTACAAATTTACCTTCCATAATGTGGTTTAACTTCAACTAAAGCACTTACCTAGACATAAATTAAAGACATTTAAAAATCCAGTGATATGATGTTAGTAATTCTTCTAAATCAAGAAAAACATCAAATGAAACAAACAGAACAACAATTTTTGAAAGAGCTTGAAAGCAAGCTTTGGAATGCCGCTGACAAACTTCGCTCTACGTTAGACGCCTCTCAATACAAGCATGCCGTACTAGGTCTTATCTTCGTTAAATACGTGTCAGATGCATTCAAACTGCGCCAAGATGAAATCAAAGCCGCACTTACTAATCCTGATAACGAATATTACCTAGACCCAGCAGACTTTAGCGCAGAAGAGCTTGCTGAAGAAATGCAGGTTGAGCTTGAGCAACGTGATTTTTACACGGAGAAAAACGTATTCTGGCTACCTATTGAGTCACGATGGCAGTTCTTGCAAGACAATGGCCCATTGGTGATTGGTGGTGCTGAATTAGCAATTGCAGGCCCTAATAACAAGAAAATCACAAAAAAAATCACTTCAGTGGGTCATTTAATTGATAATGCACTTGAAGGGATTGAGCGCGATAACCCAAAGCTAAAAGGTGTGCTTAATAAGTCATATTCATCTCTTAAAATTGACCAAGCTAAGCTAAATGAGCTTATTAACCTGATTGCCACTATTCCGTTTGTACACGCTGACTTAAACAGTAAAGACATTCTCGGGCACGTATACGAATACATGTTAGGTCAGTTTGCGCTAGCTGAAGGTAAAAAAGGCGGCCAGTTCTACACGCCTGCATCTATCGTAACGCTCATTGTTGAGATGATTGAACCCTTTGAGGGCAGAGTGTATGACCCTGCTATGGGCTCAGGTGGCTTCTTTGTACAATCAGAGAAATTCATTGAGCGTCATGCCCATGAAAAGCAAGTTGATGCGCTGACTCAAAAGCACAAAATCTCGATTTACGGCCAAGAATACAACCACACCACATGGCAATTAGCCGCCATGAACATGGCTATTCGTGGGTTAGATTACGATTTTGGTAAAGAGCCAGCCAGTACCTATACCAATGTTCAACACCCCGACTTACGTGCCGACTTCATTATGGCCAATCCACCATTCAATATGAAAGAGTGGAACACAGGTGTTGATGATAACGACCCGCGCTTTAAATACGGCCAACCGCCAGCGGGTAACGCAAACTTTGCGTGGATGCAGCACATGCTTCATCATCTTGCACCAGATGGCTCACAGGCGTTGTTATTGTCGAATGGCTCTATGAGTTCAAGCACCAATAACGAAGGCACCATTCGTCAGGCATTAATTGAGAATGACTTGATTGAATGTATGGTGGCTTTACCTGGGCAGTTATTTACTAACACTCAAATCCCAGCCTGTATTTGGTTTTTAACCAAGAATAAGAACCCAAGAGTTGATAAAGCCGGTCGTAAACTGCGTGGCCGCAAAGGGGAAGTGCTATTCATTGATGTTCGTAATCTTGGCTACATGAAAGACCGCGTATTACGTGACTTCAGCTTTGACGATATTCAAAAAGTAGCCGACCTATTCCACGCATGGAAAACCGGTGAAACGGTTAATGGCGTCACTTATGAAGACCAAGCGGGATTTTGTAAATCTGCCACGTTAGTAGAAATTACCAAGCATGATTTTGTGCTTTCACCAGGACGCTATGTGGGTGCATCAGATAAGATTGATGATGGGGTGCCGTTTGCTGAAAAGATGGAAGTTTTAACGGCCAAGCTAGTTGAACAGTTTGCTGAGTCGGCAACTTTAGAAGCTGAAATTAAGAAGAACCTAGCGGGGTTAGGTTATGAGCTTTGAAAGACATCTAATAACCAATATTGTTGAATTTAATCCTAAAAGAACAGTAAAAAAAGGGACGATTGCTCCATTTATTGATATGGCGGCTTTACCGATTTCAAGCCGTGACATTGACGAGGTTATTGAAAAGGTATTTAAGAGTGGTGGAGCGAAGTTTGCGAACGGAGATACGCTTTTTGCTCGAATTACACCATGCCTAGAAAATGGGAAAACAGCCAAAGTATCTGGGCTACCTATAAATACGAATGCCTTCGGATCAACCGAATTTATTGTAATGGCAGCCAAAGAACCTGAATATGATGAAAATTACATCTATTATCTTGCTCGCTTACCTGAATTTAGATCTTATGCAAAAGCTCGAATGGAAGGTACATCTGGAAGACAGCGTGTATCATGGCAATCATTAGCGGAATTTGAATATCCATATCCTGATAAAGAAAATAGAAAACTAGCTGGCAACTTCTTACGAGCGATGGATGACAAAATAACGTTAAACACCCAAACCAACCAAACTCTAGAAGGAATGGCACAAGCCATCTTCAAATCATGGTTTGTCGATTTCGATCCCGTTAAAGCCAAAATGAATGGTGAGCAACCTGAAGGTATAGATGCGTCCACTGCCTCGCTTTTTCCAGAAAAGCTAGTTGAGTCTGAGTTGGGATTGATCCCTGAAGGATGGCAGGTTAGGTCTTTAGGGGATATTTCAACTTTCCAAAATGGTTTTGCTTTCAAGAGTAAAGAACTTACGACCGATGCGTCAGCAGGAACTCACAAAGTATTTAAAATGGGAAATATTCGTAAAGGAGGTGGTTTTAATTGGCATGGTTCCAAAGACCATTTTGATCTAAATTCGACCCCCAAGCTTGAAAGGTATTTGATCAAAAAAGGTGACCTTTTAATGAGTATGACCGACATGAAAAATAATGTCGCTTTACTTGGCTATACTGCGTTAATGCCTGTTTCTGATGTGTTTTTGGTTAATCAACGTGTTGGTTTAATACGTAAATCTGAAAAACACTACTTAAATTATCCTTTTTTATATTATCAAACTAATGCGAATGGGTTTTTAACCGACATTCGTTCTCGTGCAAATAGTGGAGTTCAGGTAAATCTATCAACAGCAGGGATCAAAGATACATTGCTAGTTGTACCACCAAAAGAAATTCATGAGATTTTTGATAAACAGGTACGTTCATATTTAGAAATGATGTTCTCAAATGATGCTCAATCAGAAGAGTTAGCTAAGCTTCGTGATTTACTACTTCCTAAATTGCTTTCGGGCGAAATCGACTTAGCCGAAACAACAATATTATAATCAAATTAAGAGCAAGGGATTGCAATGCGAAATAGTTTACTTGTTAACATCAGCAAATATGCGGCAAGCCATAAGACATCACCGATAGAGAACTTTGTAACTGAAGCGTTTGCTTGGTTGTTGAAAAATGATGAGTCTGTGCGTCAGTCAATAAATCATCTTTTACAACAAAAAGCGGTGCAGAAAGGGTTGGTTATAGACTCTATGGCTGAGTCTGAATATATCGACACCCAAGTCAACTTCAATGGAAAGTTCCCAGATATGCTGTGGGAATCTATAGACCGTGATTTTTGTGTGATCTTTGAACATAAAATTTGGTCGGAGCTTCATCACAAACAATTAAGCAACTACAGAGATTTTGCTGAGAAATCACTTAACAAACGCTTTTTAATAGTATTGATTACCGCGCATGTAGGCCAACATAGGCAGCAGCCTGATATTGCCTTGTGCTGGTACGATATTGCCAAGCAGATCCAAGCCATAGAGAGTGATAACGAAAAACTTAATTGGATCCGCGAAGAGTTTATTCAGTTACTCGAAAGCAATGGTTTAATTAACGTATCAGCGATTAATCCGCTGTCAATTGCCTACTACCAAGAAGCCAAAAACATAGATCAGCAACTCTATAATATTTGTCAGCACTCGATTAATAACCAATGGCCATTGTTGACAGAAAGTAGTTCGACGCTATTTTCTAGCCCACCAAAACATAGAAATGCACGTGGCCGCAATGACACCTGGGGCCGAATAGGGTTAGAGTTTTCTTCATTAGCCGATTTTAACGATGAGAAAGCATGGCAACCGGCATTATTTTGCGGCTTTATTGTTGATGGTGCTGATCATCAAATTCACGACCTCCTCAATACGGCACCTATTGCGGCAGTTGTGTTAAGCGTCAATAAAAAGCTTCAACCAAAAGTTAAAGTACATGGCTATTACGACCAATTAGTTTTAGATATATCATCAAAACTGCCTAAGGAATGGCGTTTGAGTGATCGGACTACACTTGGTAATAAAGCGAATAAATGGCATCCATTGATCATCTATCGTGATTTGACTGAATTTATCGCTAGTGCCAGTACATTTGAACAGCAGCAAGAAACTTTCTTTAATCAGATGGCGGCAATTCAACGATTATTTATTGATAGCGAGTCATTCACCGTCTTTTGCGGCGAAATGCAAAAATGGAATCGAGAGGACGTAGCGTGATCACCGAAGACCAATTAGAACAAGCGTGCATCAGCTGGTTTACCGACCAAGGTTACCTGTATAAAAATGGTTATGATATCGCTCCAGACGGTGCGTCACCTGAGCGTGAGGATTACCATCAAGTTGTATTGAAACAGCGGTTATTAAGCCAGTTAGAGGTGATTAACCCAGAGCTTCCCTATGACGCGTTACTGGATGTGGTGAATACTGTTTGCTCACCTGATACGCCCATACTGATAAAGAATAACCGTGCCTTCCATAAATATGTGATTGAAGGTGTGCCGGTTGAATATACTGTTATCGAGGATGGCGAGACTAAAACTAAGCATTCTCATGCACAGTTAATGGACTTTACTACGCCCGATAACAACGAGTTTTTGATCGTTAACCAATTTACCATTATTGGTACAAAAGGTAGCCGTCGTCCTGATGTTATTGTGTTCATTAATGGTTTGCCGATAGCCGTCATTGAGCTTAAAAATCCTGCTGATGAGCATGCGGATATTTGGAATGCTTATAATCAACTGCAAACCTACAAAGATGAAATCTTCGACTTATTTGTTTTCAATGAAGCTTTAATTGTAAGTGATGGTTGGACTGCGCGTGTAGGCTCATTAACCGCGAATAAAGAACGCTTCTTACCTTGGAAAACGGTAACGACAGAGAATGATAAGCCTTTACTCGAATTTCAGCTTGAAACTATGGTGAGAGGATTTTTCAAACAAGATTTATTGCTCGATTACATCCGCTATTTTGTTTTGTTTGAAATTGATAATGACAACATCATTAAGAAGATTGCCGGCTACCATCAATTCCATGCAGTGCGAGCAGCCGTTGAGGCAACCGTTAGGGCATCAAACACATCGGGTAACTTCCTAGAAACGACCATTCCAGCGCTAGATAAAATCAAGCAAGGCAGCGGTAAAGCCGGTGTTGTTTGGCATACACAAGGCAGTGGTAAAAGTATTTCTATGGTCTGTTATGCCAGTAAATTGTTACAGCAAGCTAGTATGAATAACCCTACCATTGTGGTTGTGACTGATCGTAATGATTTAGATGGCCAGTTGTTTAACACCTTTGGCATGGCTCAAGAGACGTTAAAGCAAATTCCGCAGCAAGCAGATGATCGTGATTCATTACGAGAGTTACTATTAAATCGTCAATCTGGTGGGATCATATTTACCACTATTCAAAAATTTGCATTGTTGGATGAAGAAACAGCCCACCCAAGGCTATCTGAACGTAGCAATATCGTTGTTGTGTCTGATGAGGCCCACCGCAGCCAGTACGGCAATAAATCGAAGATGGTTGAGGTAAAGGATAAAAACGGTGTTGTAACCGGCCATAAGTACGTTTACGGCTATTCTAAGTATATGCGTGACGCTTTGCCTAATGCGTCCTTTATCGGCTTTACAGGTACGCCTATTGCCATTGATGACAAAGATACCCGTGGTGTGTTTGGTGAGTACGTTTCAATTTATGATATTCAAGATGCGGTAGAAGATGGTGCAACGGTGCCAATTTACTATGAATCTCGATTAGCTAAGCTGGATATTAACCAAGATGAAATTGAGCAACTAAACGATCAAGTTGAAGATGAAATTGGTGAAGATGAAGAGACAGCCGATCGTGAAAAGGTAAAGTCTCAGTGGGCGACACTAGAAAAATTGGTTGGTGCTGCGCCGCGTATTGAGCAAGTAGCGATAGATCTTGTTGAACATTTTACCACTCGAACTGAAACCTTCGCTGGCAAGGCCATGATTGTGGCAATGAGCCGAGAGATCTGCGTAGACTTGTATAATGCAATTGTTGCTATAAAACCTGAATGGCATCACCTCGATACAGACAAAGGTGTTATTAAAATTGTGATGACCGGCAGCGCATCTGACAAAGAAAAGATGCAACCACATATTCATGACAAGAAGACCAAAAAGCTATTTGAAAAGCGCTATAAAGATACCGAAGATGAGCTGCAACTAGTGATTGTACGTGACATGTGGTTGACAGGCTTTGACGCCCCTTGTTGTCACACAATGTACATCGACAAGCCCATGAAAGGGCATAACTTGATGCAGGCTATTGCCCGAGTAAACCGTGTATTCAAAGACAAACCTGGTGGATTGGTGGTTGATTATATCGGTATTGCCAATGAGCTTAAAAATGCATTAAAAACCTATACCAATAGCCAAGGTAAAGGGCAACCGACCATTGATACCGCTGAAGCATTTGCGGTACTGATGGAGAAGATTGATATTATCCGTGGCATGTTTGCGACACCTGTAGATGGTAGTGTATTTAATTATCGTCCTGACTTTGAAACTCACGCACTTAGATTACTTCCTGGCGCAGTAAACCACTTGTCAGGGCTTGTAGTACCTCAAAGCAATGGAAAGGAGCAGCGTGATGGTAAACGTCGTTTCCTGGACGTTATGGCTGCCTTAACGAAAGCCTACTCACTTTGTAATACTATGGATGAAACACAAGGCTACAAGAACGAAATAGCCTTTTATAGCGCAATAAAAACAGCGTTTATCAAACATTCAACAGTCGATAAAAAGCGAACTGATGAACAACGCAATAGCGCTCTGAAGTTAATTCTTGATAATGCTGTAATTGCTGATGGTGTTGACGATATATTTAGCATGGTTGGCTTAGACAAGCCCAATATTGGATTACTTTCACCTGAGTTCTTAGAAGATGTTAAGAACATTAAAGAGAAAAACCTTGCTGTAGAGTTGCTGGAAAAGCTCCTTCGTGATGAGGTTAAATCTCGGATGAAAAACGATGTGGTGCAGGAGAAAAAATACTCTGAACGCATTATGTCTACGCTGCAAAAATACCATAACCGTAGCATCGAAACGGCCCAAGTCATTGAAGAACTTATTCAATGGGCAAAGGAGATGCAAGAAGATGCCGAGATGCTTGATAAGCTCAATCTTTCAGTCGATGAAATTGCCTTTTACTGTGCATTAATCGAAAACGAAGAGTCAGTTCGTCAACTAGGTGATGATAACTTGCGAAGCCTTGCCATTGAGTTAACTCAACAGTTACGAAAATCAGCTACGGTTGATTGGCAAAAGCGCGATAGTGTTCGAGCTAGAATGCGTAACCTTGTACGCAGATTACTGCGTAGATGGAAATACCCGCCAGATGCAGCAGAAGAGGCGATTAAATTGGTACTTGAACAGGCTGAAGTATTGGCTGATGGTTGGTATAGGTAGTGTTTTTAATAGGTGATATGGGGTATGTGCGGACTCACTATGCCCCATAGCCAATTAAATATGTTGTTTCTTTGGCCTGTTAGAGTTCCTTTTGCACAATAATTCAAATAAACCATTCTTTGTCTTATGTTATTGAGCATAAATCAGATAGCTCGAAAGGATCTGTGATTTAAACGAAGACAAAACTAAATCATCAATTTTGTTTTTGCCCCTAAGTTGATGATTGTTAATATCACCAGATTCATAATCAAACTGTGTGCTGGTCTTATTCTCGTTAGAAAATGAAGATTTTTTGGGTAAAGATTTTTGTGTTGAATTATCCATGCTGTCGAGTAAATGGGCAGATTTTTGATAAGTGTATGTTCCTGGTACTGCTTCGTCTAATCGTTTGGCATACTCAACTAACTTCGGCTCTGCTAGCATGAACATATAAGCAAAATGACTTTGTGTTTGTGTGACGCGAAGTATCCTGCCTAGTATCTGTCGAAAGTAGAGCTCAGTAGTAACATCTGTGAGATTGCAGCAAACTTGCAGTCTGGGTATATCTGTTCCTTCACTTATCATCGCGATGCTAATAATCCATTCGGATTGATTATTTTTGAAATACTCAATTAACTCTGGTGAGTCATCTAGCCTGCAAGACACTAGGGTTGATTCTTTGTTGAAGTGGCCAGATAGAATAGATTGAATTTGCAAAGCATGAAGGTATGACGACGCAACAATTAAACCTCCTGCATTGAGTGAACTGCATCTAAGGCTATCTAGCTGCTCAATACTTTGAGACAATAAATGTTTGATTACCTCAGGATGTTTAATAATGGCTTGATAGCTAACTTCTCCTTCTTCTAGAAGGTGTTGTAGATTGTCATATGTCTGAAGTTGATGGTTTTTCTTTACGACAACATGTTCAAGATCAATCGCTGTTATTTGTGGCATGCGACATACATTGTCTTTAATGGCTTCGACAATATCATATGAGAAATCACACAAAATATTACCGTCTGGGTCAGTATATTTTGCAAAAGGTATTGGGAGAGTATCGGTGCGCCAGGGCGTTCCGGTTAAGGACAATGTATAAGTCGCTAAGTTTTGGATTGTTGCCAGTAGCTGCATTCCCCAAACATTTGAGGCTGAATCACCATCTCCAGCGCAATGATGTATCTCATCAAAAATAACTAACACTCTGCTATTACTTAAATCACTAATTAACTCGGTTGTATTGATTAAAGAGTGGTAAGTTCTCGACATCCCTAAGGCCCCTAAACGGCCGTTAAATTTCCGGTTTAATACGTGTTCGAAAGTTTGCTCAATGCTTTGGCAAACAATACGAGATGGTGAAAAGCAGACGACATAATCCACTTTATTATTGTCGATGAGTGATTTAGCAATATGGGCCGCAGCTATAGTCTTGCCAGCACCAGGACAAGCAAGCATGAGGTATGTCGCTTGTTGGGTATAGGTTTTAGTCGCATGTTTGATGCAGCGTTCCTGCCAATCTCTTAACATGTCATGTTGTCCTCTGTTTCTGTTGCCTTAATAATTTTGCTGATAGCACTAAGGCGACCATATAGGTCAGAAGCACGATCTCTGGACTTATTTAGCAATGAAAAAATAGTTTTGTTTTTTTGAGGAAATTGTTCTAAGTAATCTTGATAAGCTTGGATTTCGCCTAATACCATCTTCAATTCAGTACTGATTTTAGTTTCTTCATTAATTAATTCATTTGATGATTCACCTTCTACGGCAAGATTTTGTGATGCTTTATCATTCTCACCTTGGTGTAAAATTTCGAGAAGTTCAGGGGAAATTTGATAGATTCGTTCATTATTTGCGCTTGTCGCGACGATTAATTTTTTTGTCGTTAAAGCATGAATATTTCTCGCAACCAAGCGCTGTGCTTGGATCTTCGATAACTTTAATAAGCCCTCTGCTGATTCAATAAGTTGTTTACGACTAACTGAACTTCCTTCAGCTTGTAATAATAGTTTTTTGAATTTTTGGTTCAAAGAAATAGTTTTGTTGCTCATGTATCGATCTCAAAAAATAAAAAGCTTAGGATTGCTAAGTATACAGAAATAAGTAAAACTTAGACAATCTAAGCATGAGAGATTTTGATGATGAATATAAATTGCATAACAGTCCTATACCAGAGCGGCTTAAACTGGCTCGAAAGAAAGTGGGAATTTCGCAGAAAGAATTGGGTGTAAGAATTGGTATGGATGAAAGTTCAGCCAGTGGCAGAATGAACCACTATGAAAAGGGTAGGCATGTACCCGACATTCAAACGCTCAAAAAAATGGCTAATGAATTGAAAGTGCCACTAAACTACTTTTTTTGTGAGGATGACCAAAGCGCAGAGTTAGCTGTACTTGTTGCTTTGTTAAATGATGATGAGAAAAAATCGCTAATAGAATCGCTTAACCGTAGTAACATTGAATAGCTATTATTGTATAACAATATCATTTATGGGAGCAGGTATGGTTATTCAATGTTTAGCTGTGCATGATGATTAATTACTTATCAGTATTGAAGATAAATGTGTTAAATTAATTTGATATTGTAACATAATCAAGATTTTGAAACTGGGTCGATAATAAATGTGACTTTCTGCGGTTTATCTTGAAGGGAGCGAATGAAAACAGGTTGGGATTTTGCGCTTGAGTAGTTTTTATCAACCATTTCGCATTCATCTAAATGCTTTATTAAACTTTTTATAGCGTCTTTGTATTTGTCTGGCACCCGCATCACGATAGTTTTTTCATATTTTGTTTTTCGACCTGCACCGGCTCGAAACCCGCCGTGGGTCACTTTGCATTCAGCTTTTTCTTTAGAAATGTAAACTCTAACCTTGAATTTGTTACAAATTCAAACGTATCTTGAATAAGTTACACAATCAAGTAAAATGTGATTTTTTTGATTATTAATGTTAGCTGTGCGGTGTACAGGTAAACTACAAATGATACTCACATTAAATTATCTGCATCTCAATTAGCCTTACTTTCTGTTATTTTATCTTCATTATCTCTTAAGTGCTTAGCTAGGAGTGTATAACGATTGAATGAGTTTGAGCGTTGTAACGCGTCATAAAATGCTTGTTTATCTCCGACAAAGACAACTTGATACTTTGCTCTAGTCACAGCTGTGTAGATTAGATGGCGATCCAGATTACGGCAGTCTTTTATAGCAACTATTACTCGATCAAATTGACTCCCCTGTGACTTATGAACTGTCATAGCATAAGCAAGTTCCAAGTTGGTCATGTCATTTAATGTAAGAGTTACAATGTTACCTTCGAAGTCAACAATGGCGCCATTTTCGCTTTGGTCGATCACTTTACCAACAGAACCATTTCGAATGTCCTTTTCATAATCATTTCGCGTATACATAACTAATTCACCCATGCAAAGTGAAGTGCCCAACACCTGTTGATGAATGTTTCCGAAATCTTTATGGTTGAATGATAGTTTTTTTCCTTTCAAAAACTGATCGTGGATCTTGATATTGATATGGGTAACACCACCAGTTAGATGCTTCACTGGCGAGAGGATAAGAATATCGTTACTTGTTCCATCTCCTCCAAGTTGAGTGTAAATATCAATACATTTTTGCTCCAAATCAGATTCAGTGCATTCGATGAAGCTAACACCTGAGCCAACCCCATTATATTCTGCAAAAGGAATGTCTATAGTCTTGTCACCAAAATGCCTAATTGCGTTGGCTATTATTGGTATTCCTGATTTTACAGTTTGTCTTTTTACTGTACTAAGGTGTGGATTTGCGAGTGGTAAATTTACGAGAACATGCAAGCCTAAGCCTATTCCCACAGGTGGTAACTGTTCTGGGTCACCTGTAAATATTATTCGTCCACGTTTTGGAACTCTCTTAAGTAACTTAAGGAGCGATAAAACATCAACCATGGAAGCTTCATCCACGATTATCACAGCATCCTCGTGTAAATCTTCAGGTCTAATGTTGTACATGAAACCCGCAATCGTCATTGCATCTCGACCAGTAGCTTCAGTAATACGCTGAGCAGCTTTTCCTGCTAATGCCATGAGTATTATTTGTTTCGTCTGATTAAGTCTCTCAAGAGCATAGCAAATTGCTTCAATTACTGTAGTTTTTCCGCACCCAGCACCGCCAGTTAGGAGTGTTAAAGAGTTTTGGCAGCATTGGAACACGGCATCCCTTTGTTCAATTGTTAGGTTGAAGCCTAATTCGCATTCAAAGTCATCGAGAATGGCTGTTACCTGCACTAACAATGAGTCACAGTAAAGACGTTGGCTTAAGTCATGAACAATACTTGCGACACTTGATTCAACAATATCCATACTCTTTACTTGAGCTATCGAGTTATGAAGTAATAATTCCCCTTGTTCTACAGATACTTCAATTGCTTTGGCTGCTATTGCAGAATTACCCATCAATCTTTTTAGTTGGAATTTAACTTTGCTAAGGGGAAGGCAGGTGTTGCCTGTGGAGAATCCGTTAAACATGACATGTTTGGTATAAGCTATTAGCCGTTCTGGACAATCTTCAGACATACCTAATCGGTCAATTGCAAATGCGTCTATAGCATTTAAATCGGGCATGAATGCAACTAAAAAATATGGGTTTTTCATAATATGGGTATAGGCATCTGACTTCCAAATATTGAGTACAGAATTACCAACATGATGAGGCACACCTAGTTCATCTAATAGTCGTAATGTACTTAACTCCTCATATTTTTGTAGCCCAGAAACTAGTCTTTCAGCCAGCGATTGACCTATTATTGGGAGTAGTCTATTGACGTCACCATCTTTAGCAATTTCAAAGAGTTCATCGCCGAAGAAATTGACTAATTTATCTGCCTTAAGCTGGCTAATACCTTTAAAATCAATCGACTCAGCCAGAAGGCGCTTTAAATTTTCGTGTGATGCTTTAACGAATGACAAACTATCTGGAATAATGACCTTTTCAATTGCTTGAGTGCCATCGGACCATGTAATTGTTTGGTTTTCTATTTCGCCTTTGACTTCCCATATATGGTGCTCTTGAAAGAGACTAGGAGTGCGCGCTAGTCGCCAATCAGCTTTAACTACAAACCTTTTTTTGTCGCTAATCGTTACAGCAGAAAATATGACACCCCCAGCGGGGCCACGCTTACGAATCTTACGTATTTGTAACTGTCCTTCGAAGGTAGTCGTCATAAGCGGCCTGTTGCTAGCATATAGTCTTCAATAGTTTTAAGTTTTATAAGCTTTTCTTCTGCTTTCAAAAGGTCTTTTTTTGCTTGTGATAACTGTTCTTCTAAGGCTGCATTTATCTCTTGGGACTTTTTAAGAGTGCTCTTATTTTTAGATTGAGCTGCACTTTCTGTAGACTTCGCATATTGAACAGATGGCTCTCGATTGTCTGCAAGCAATATTCCCTTATTGATAAGCTCAATTTTGACATAATCGTATATAGCCTTGATTTTCGAATTTTCCGTTATGCGCTTTCGATCAAACTCACAATCTCTGGCAATCATTTTCTTATTCAAATCAAGACGATTAGGTAATACATAATCCTCCCAATCAGATTCTTTGACCCTTTGATTTACAAAATCTTCGAACCGCTTCAGGTTTTCAGTTGCTTTTGGGTTGCTCATATTAAGCTTCCTTGTGCTTTTTTAGTCTCTGCCTGAGTACAAATTGAGGGTCAATACCTTGATCTTCTAACATTTGGTAACAGTCGTTGAGGCGAAGTTTTAATGCTTCTAGTTCTTTATCCTTATCGGCAATAGTAGCTTTTAGAGTTTCAATTTTTTCTTTATCACCTCGAAATACAACACCATTATTATTTGGCTCAATCGATATTCCTTTTAATATATCTTTTACCTCATTAAACCGCTCCATGTATGTTTTATTGCGAAATAATGTCATTCGGCTGATGCTAAATCTATCTGTAAAGTATTGGTGGCCAAATTCACCTTTATACTCTGGATTATGTTCAAAAAAGTCTAATGATGTTAATGCTTCAATTTCCCACTTTTGCTTACTCACTTGTCCCCCTCAGGAATGAAAACCTTTACAATATTTATTTCATTTTCTGAATATTTTGCTGCTTTCTCGTATGCCAAAAGTGCTGACTCACACCCGTTAATTGTGTCGATACAATATTGAATATGTTGATCCAATGGTTCTTGCTTGTTTAGATTTTCAAGTAAATTTTGATAATTAGGCAGTAACGCGCTTAGCTGATTTTCATAATGTCGTTTTGTGTTAGTAATGGATTGCTTAGCCTCTAAGTCGTTAGGGTCAATACCAAAGTGCTGACAACCTTTACCATCATCGCCCCTTAAACACATCATGCCTTTCTCACAAGGGCTGACATCTAAGTCACGTTTACACGTTCCCCAAGGAGTAAAGTGCACCACTGACAAGGTATGATTTAACGCTGCTTCAATCTCTTCGTAGGATACGTCATTATCTCTCATTCTTTGTATACGACGGCCAAGTGCATCGTCTGGTGGATTATCAGATATGTATTTAGCTCTAATGGCTTCAGCTCTTTGTTTTGCTGTGCGGTGATCATAATGACGAGATTGACCGGGTTTTCTTCCCATAAAGATGTCTATCATCATCTCATTTTTACCAGATCTCATTAGTGCGGTTGTTAACCAATGTCTAAACTGATGTGAGTTTATAGATACAATATTTCCATTTTCATCTCTGATGTTATATCTCTGAAAAACGGTAATATTTTTACTTCCTTTGTCATCTGTGATCCAATTGCTAAACGAGTTGGCTGTAAGAGGCTTTGGGACGAATCCGTGATTAGTTGTGTTAGCGGTGAAAGTGTCTTCCTTAACGATAAAAAGAAACTTACTGAAAGGGAGATCAACACTGAAACTTGATGAGGAAATGGATCCTTGTTTATCACTATCGATATGGTTTTCTTTGTAAACGATACGACGATAAGATTCATATCTTTTCATAGCGAGTGACGCTATTATTTTCTTGGAGTAAACTAGTTGTTTTGTGGTTTTATCCAACAAAGATTTGATATTGAGTTTTGCATATAATCCTTCCTTAAAAGCATTCCTTAGTACGTTATACGAAAGTCCACTAGGATGATAATCTCCGGTATTACCTACTTCACTCCGAATAAAATATAATTCTGGATCATATCCAGCATTTAATAATGCCAGCCTTATATGTTCTGGTCTTGACTTGAAAGATAAGACATTAATAAAAGCTTGTTCTCCTAAATACTCGACTTGTTTTGCGAAATTTCTGTGCTGTTCTGTCAATTCCAATATACGTTTAAATGCATATACAACAGGATCCTGCCATTTACGTGATAATGGGCGGGCGCTCGGAAGCTCACCTTTTTCTGTATATACTTTGAGATACCATTTTTCATTGATCTCATCAAAAGATAAACAGTCATCTGTCAGTCTACAAAGCTCACCTATTCTCAAGCCAAATGCGAGTAAAAATGGTACAGCTAATAGTCTCAATTCATCGTAAAGATCATTAGGTTGAGGGTATAAAAGTGGTTCATTATTAGACTTTTTTTTCTGCTCTGCATCAAACCGTTGTTTGACTTGACCTAAGTACTTATCGACATCAGCCTCATACTTATCCTCATTTCTTTGTTTGTATTCATCTGAAGTAACATCGACCTGGTTCAACGCAGGATTTTTCATATTAGTATTTGGTGAAAAGCTAATAACGAGTCTGTTTGGCAATAAAAAATGTTTAGTGAAAGCCACAATTTCTTTGTATCTCTCGAAAGGTCCACGTTTTTTGAAGTGTGTTTCGAGGAGTGGGATTACTTCATCCAAAGTTAGTTGTTTGAGCTTGAATAAAGATGACACTTCGTATGATAAAGAGTCAGCCAGCCAGATAGTAGCTGAAAGCGTTTGTGAAACGGCTTTAGCTGTCTTTCCTTTCTTAATTTGAATAAGTGTATACAGTCGAAATATCGTTGCCCATGCACCTTCTAACTTAACCTTATGTTCTGCTTTAGTCTTGCCTGTTACGAGACTCCCAGTTATGTCAAAAGGCTTGGTAAAGTAAATATTTCTATTTTGGTACTTCCAACTTAAATCATCCCACTTATTTTGTATTTCATGTTTAAGAACAAGTGCATCAAATTCAGGCTGTGCGCATTTTTTTAGATCTTCTATGATTAAGTTAATTCGATTTAAGCGTTCATCTAGCTTGTGCTCTTGTATACTGGACACTTTTTTCATTCAATTTTTCCCTTAAGAACTTTTTGCGCCTCTACGATTTGAACGACACCCTCCCAAGCTTCATCTAATTGTTGTTGAACAGGACCGGATGAGTTTTGATACACAAAGTCTCTTTCAGCCTTAATAACTTCAAGCTGAGCTTGATGATTGGCATTTTTAAATGGACGAAATTTTGCACAACTGTAGCAACTCACTGTAGGATGCATTTCGCATTTTGTAACCTTTAAACACTTACCAAGATTGGCAATGTCGCTAGCTCTTACTATGGTTCCAGAGATAGTGTCGTCATCCTCATCAATCAAATAGCCTTGCCAGCGAAGGACTGCGTTACTCATGACTACCGATGAATCAAATGCTTCGTCAATAAAGTCTATAAGATCACGGTTGTAACGGAAATAATGCTCGATAGAAGCCGTTGAACCATGATCGAGTGCTATAGCAACTTCTTCAGGTGTTTTTCCTTCCATGACCATTCTTGTACCTAAAGTGTATCGAAATCGATAACAATTAAGTTTCAATCTAGCGGGATGTCCATCTTCATCTTTTACATGGCGAGATTTAATATTTAACTTTTTTGCTAGACTTTGAGCGAATAACCCACATATTTGTACAGCGTTGCGATGCCATGCATATTCTTTGAGATTTTTGTGTTCAAGTAATCTAGAATTAACGTTATCTTTTTTGAATAGTGGTCTAGGAAGTGGTTCTCCTGCTAAATCTACTTTGCTGATATGTTTTTTTGAGTATATTAATTCTGTTATATCTAAAGCCAACTCTTCAGGTAACTCTCGCAAGATAAAATTATTTTGATTTCGTCGTAATTGTGCTACACGTCCCTTCACGCGTGGGATATTTATATACCACGCTAAAACTTTTTCATCGTAATATATATCTGATTCTCTAAGCAGAGCTAGTTGGATAGGGCGTAGGCCAAACTGCATTGCCAATTTGACCAAAACACGCTCTTCAATACTGACCTCATCTCGATATATAGCCTGTGCGATTTCTGCCACTTCAGATCGGGTGAACGGGCCATTTTCATGGTCAAGCAAAGAGACTCGAATTTTGGCATTCGTGTTAGAAACTTTAACGTCATCGAGTTTAAAAGTAAGAACTTCGTTAAATCCCCAATATCCATTCTCGATAGCGTAATTTGCAAACATTCTAATAGACAGCCAAATACGTTGATCGTCTTTATTCGCTATGATGAGGGACGACAGTTGAGAAGCTATCTCTTTTTCAAATACGGATTCTGACGACAAGGCTTTATCCGACAAAATGATACTAGACAAGGAAAGAAGACCCGAGCTAAGGTGACCTATTGAAGCTGGACTTCGCTCAATAGCACAATCCAACCAGCACTTCACCGCGATGAAGTTAATATATGGATATGGTGAAAAAGTATCACTAAGTTTGTAGTTCTTCTCATCCTTGCCTGGATTAATAATTCTTAAAACATCCTGTAATCGACCATTTTGTTTCCTGACATCCAACTCTTGACCAAAAAATGAGGTGATATACTTTGGAAAGGGTTCATAGTCGTAATTTAACCTTGCGACTTCATCATACATACTTTTATAGCAGTCTAATTCATCATCTAGATACACCGTATTAGCATGGGCCATTTATTTTTCCTTCCCAGCGAGATAGTCATTAAGCTTTTTTTGAATATGTGAGTTTGTATAACGTTTAGGCATAGAACTTGTTGATGACCACCCGCCCCAGGTTGTTAATGTATCCTGCATTTCTCCAGCTTTGATCATAGGCGAGCTGCTATTTATGTAATCAGAATCAATACCAGCCCGTATCTCGTTTCCTCGCGTAACTCTTAAGCGGTGAGGGTGAATAGCAGAAGCAAGTTTAGGTACATTTTTAAATATACCTTGAAGAACGTAATCGAGCCCTGAAGTTGTCATTGGACCACCGTCTTTTTCGCTAACAAATAAATATTCTGTCAATACACCATTAACTTGCCGTCTCAATTTAGGACGGTAGTCCTCCATATAATCAATAAGTAAAGCTGCTAAGCCCTGACTAATAGGTAATTCTCTGTTTAAGGTTTTATGTGAGGCCCCATCTCTTCGTTTGCGATGAGATGCATCGTTTAGATTTAGATTTTGAATTACCACGGTGGGGTTAGTGGTAAGTTTCAAATCTCTATCATTGTTGCGTATTAAGATTAATTCAGAGGCCCGACAACCAAGCTCAATTAATAGCAAAATTAGGCAGGCATTTCGAACTTGTAACTGCACTCTAAATGGATTGACTTCATTTACAAAGGATTCAGTCGAAGGGCGTACTACAAATCTTAACAATTCAATTTCTTCATTTGATAAAGGTTTAGAATATTTGGTTTGATTTTCAACCTCTGATGATGAGTACCTCTTTTTACCGAGAGTTTTACAAAGCTTATTCAACATGCTTGTACATGCTTCAGCTTTATTAAAGTCCTGTAACCGTTCTATATATCGTGAATAGTGAAATTTAAAAAAAAGAATAAGTGAATCAATTCTGCGATTATAGGTTGATGGAGCAACCGCAACGCCATTTTTAATATCATAACGAAAGTTAATTAGGAAAAATGATGCTAATTTATTGATGTCCCGAGAGCTTATATAGATTAGTTTTGCGGCGTCTTCAAAAAAATGTGGGAGTTCTAGGTCAACAAACTCATAGAATACGCATAAGTCCATTAACCTTCCTTTTACAGTGTTTAATGGGGATGATAACCAAAGTTCCCATCCCCAAATGGATGCACTTGGTACTGGTAAACGAAAGTCATGGGTATCAACTATCATTGGTAATAGCTGATTACCATACTGTTGATGAGAGATTAGTTCTATCTGATAACGCATGCTGTTGTTACAACCCAAACTCGAGTGAGATATGTAGATTGTATTTAAAAAAATAGAGATGTCAAGCATCTCTATTTAAGTTAATGATTAAAAGTGATTTTCTTGAAATTATCCACAAAAATGTTACATTGCTATTAACTCAGCCCTCATATCTTACACGCACCGCCACCACAACCATCGTCTTCTTCTTCGACAGCAATAATGTCGTCAAACTGATCAGAAGCACCGTCACGAGTATTATGATAATACAATGTTTTAATGCCCAGTTTGTAGACGCTTAACAAGTCTTTTAACAATGTTTGCATCGGTACACGACCGCCTTCAAAACGGCTTGGGTCATAATTGGTGTTAGCCGAAATAGCTTGGTCGATAAACTTCTGCATTAAACCAACAAGTTGGATGTAACCATCGTTGTTTGGCATATTCCACAGCAGTTCATACTTATCTTTCAGTAATTCAAAATCAGGAACGACTTGCTTTAACTGACCATCTTTACTGGCTTTAACGCTAATTAAACCGCGTGGAGGCTCGATACCATTAGTCGCATTTGAAATTTGCGATGAGGTTTCAGACGGCATTAGCGCAGACAAGGTTGAGTTACGTAAACCGTACTGCTTAATGTCGCTACGTAAGCTTTCCCAGTCCATGTGCAATGGCTCGTCACAAATCTTGTCTAAATCACGCTTGTAGGTGTCGATAGGTAAAATACCTTTCGAATAAGTTGTCTCGTGGAATAACGGACATGCACCTTGCTCTTTTGCTAAGTTCATCGACGCTTTCAGTAAATAAAACTGAATCGCTTCAAAGGTTTTGTGAGTTAAGTTATTAGCTGAACCGTCTGAATACTTTTTACCGTTTTTAGCTAAATAGTTAGCAAAGTTAATCACCCCAATACCTAAGGTACGACGGTTCATTGAACTCGTTTGCGCGGCTTTAATTGGGTAATCTTGGTAATCAAGTAAGTTATCTAGCGCACGAACAGCTAAATCAGCTAATGGTTCAAGCTCTGATAAATCTTTAATTGCGCCTAAGTTAAGTGCTGACAAGGTACACAACGCGATTTCACCGTCTGGATCATCGATGTTTTTAAGTGGCTTAGTCGGTAAAGCAATTTCTAAACATAAGTTAGATTGCTTAATTGGCGCAACTTTAGAGTCAAACGGGCTGTGAGTATTACAGTGATCGACGTTTTGAATGTAGATACGGCCAGTAGAAGCACGTTCTTGCATCATCAATGAAAACAGTTCAACCGCTTTAATTTGTTTTTTGCGGACATTGCTGTCTTGTTCATACTGAAGGTATAAACGTTCAAACTCAACTTGGTCTTCAAAGAATGCATCGTAAAGACCAGGCACGTCTGATGGGCTGAATAGACTGATATATTCGCCTTTAATCAAACGTTGGTACATTAATTTGTTTAACTGTACACCGTAGTCAAGATGACGTACACGGTTGTCGTCAACACCACGGTTGTTTTTTAGTACTAATAGCGATTCAACTTCTAGATGCCATAAAGGATAGAACAGCGTTGCTGCACCGCCACGTACGCCGCCTTGAGAACACGACTTCACTGCAGTTTGGAAATACTTATAAAATGGTAAACAACCGGTGTGGAATGCTTCGCCGCCACGAATAGGGCTACCAAGGGCACGAATACGACCCGCATTAATACCAATACCAGCACGTTGGCTAACGTATTTAACGATAGACGATGCAGTCGCATTGATTGAATCTAAGCTGTCATCACACTCAATCAATACACATGAGCTGAACTGACGTGTAGGGGTACGCACACCGGCCATGATTGGTGTTGGTAAAGAAATCTTAAACAGAGACGTCGCGTCATAGAAGTCTTTAATGTACTTCAAACGAATTTCTTTTGGGTAACGGGCAAACAAACATGCAGCGACTAATATGTATAAAAACTGGGCGCTTTCGTACACTTCATGGGTGACACGGTTTTGAACCAGGTATTTACCTTCAAGTTGCTTTACCGCGGCATAAGAGAAGTTCAAATCGCGCCAATGATCGATATAGGTGTCGAGTGTGTCTAATTCTTCACGGCTGTAGTCAGCCATGATATGCATGTCATATTTACCCAGTTCAACTAATTTGGTGACATGGTCATATAACGTTGGTGGTTCAAATTGACCAAACGCTTTTTTACGTAAGTGGAACACCGCTAAGCGGGCAGCCACAAATTGGTAGTCAGGTGACTCTGGAGAGATCAAGTCAGCCGCAGCTTTAATGATCGTTTCATGAATGGCTTCTGTTGGAATGCCATCAAAAAACTGCAGATGAGATCGAAGTTCTACTTCAGATACTGAGACGTTTTTTAATCCCTTGGCTGCCCAAGTGATCACGCGATGAATTTTATCTAAATCGATAGATTCACGTTCGCCACTGCGTTTAGTGACTGTCATATTGCTATTCATTGAAGAGAGGCCTTGGTTCTATATCTAATCATGTGATCTGTTGTTGGATGCAGTGCTGCTTGATTCGATCCGAACCAGTTACAAAACAATTCCATGTTAAAACAATCAACCTGATGTACTCACAACGTGGTAGTTAAACACCAGTACGTTCAGTTAGCCACTACATCCTTTGGAACGTCGTGGAGTAGTGTTTTGATTGTCAGCCACACACAAGATATGGTGTTATTTAAAATCTAAGATACAAGATAGTGAGGTTTGAGGTTTATTGCAAGCCACAATTTCATTAACTTCTTGTGGATAACTTGAGGATAAACGGCAGGGTTAGTGACAACTAACCCTAGAGCCCAAATTCATAAAGAGTTTTTGATAAATGATATTTTTTAATCCATCAAATGATAAAAATTTGATCGCTAAAATAAACAGCGATCAAAAAAAATGGACCGTTTATTGGTTGATCTTTTGTTGGTTTTGATCGGGTAGAAATTGATGACTGTTAACTGTACATTTAAGCTTAATAAGACCCGTTAAACTTCACTCATGCTTTGTTCATTTACCCAAAAATTAACCCGCTAAACCGATGTCGAACACTGTCATTAATCAGTGAAAAACTGTTTAAGTGAGGCTCCGTGTTGAAATTGTTTGCCTGCTGGCCATGTGTCAGGTTTATCTGTCGCAGATAAATAACCCCATAACGCAACGCCGCCTAACATACTGGCATTGTGGGCGGCGACTAAGTCACGTTCAGCGTCACCTAGATATAAGATACTTTGAGGAGCAATGGCAATTTGTTGTGCTGCTAGCAGCATTGGTGCGGTATGAGGTTTAGAGTGACGAGTGCTATCACCACTGATCATGGTTTTCAATTTATGAGTTAAACCAAGCTTTTCCACTAATGGCCTGGCAAATCGAGCCGGCTTATTGGTCACTACGCCATAAGGAATCGATTGGGCATCAAATAAGGATAATAGTTCGGGTAAGTCAGCGAATAAACGGCTGTTGTCACCATTGATACGGGCATAATGCTGAAGTAGTGCTTGCTGGATGGTAATTTGTACTTGTTCATCGGCATCTGGAATGGCCGTTTTAACTAAATATAAGCTGCCATGTGATGCCGCATGGCGCATCAAGTCAAGCGGTTGGACGTTAAAACCGGCTTCATCCAAGCTGAGATTCAATGCCTGTACTAAATCTGGTGCGGTATCGGCTAAGGTACCGTCTAAATCGAACAGCACTCCTTTTATATCTTGTTTATGCAAGGGCTAGCTCCTAACGAGAGAAAATAACAATAGACAGTGCAAGCCCTTTATAGCGTTATTGACACAACATAACGCTATTGTGGTGCATTCACATTGAAATGTTGAAAAGAATCACCTGGATGATTAATCAATTTTTTGAGTGGCTATCATATAATTTACATCGACACTTTTAGTGTACTTAAACACACCCGACAATGGATTGTAGGTAATTCCCAGCGCATCTTTACACAATAAGTCGGTGTTATCGACTAATGCCATCAGTTCCGATGGGCGAATAAACTTGCTGTGATCGTGAGTACCAACTGGCAGCATTTTTAATAAATACTCTGCGCCGATAATCGTCTTTAAATACGACATCATATTACGGTTTATGGTTGAGAAAAACACAAAACCATTAGGTTTAACCATGTCACAACAGGCTTGAATAACCGATTGGGGATCGGGTACATGTTCGAGCATTTCCATGCAAGTGACCACATCATAATATTCGCGGTGGTTATCGCGATGTGCTTCGGCTGTTGTTTTGAGGTAATTAACCGTAACACCAGACTCTAAGGCATGTAGTTTTGCCACTTCAAGTGGCGCGTTGCCCATATCAATACCGTCAACGTTAGCACCTAGGCGCGCCATACTTTCTGACAAAATACCGCCACCACAGCCAACATCAAGTACTTTTTTGTCAAAAATACCTTCAGCGGTTTGGTCAATGTAGTTTAAACGCAGTGGATTAAGTAAATGTAATGGCTTGAACTCGCCATTGAGATCCCACCACGTTTGCGCCATGGCTTCAAATTTTGCGATCTCGAGTGGATCAACATTGGGTGTCGATTGTTCAGCGTGTGACATAACGTAACCTAAGTGTGTAATAAAGTATGGTCGCTATTATAGCGATAACCTTTGCGAATAGTAGTCAACAATGGCTTTTGCCGTTTACGCTTGCTCATAAAACATCCATTTAAGCGAGGTAAATGGATGTTTTATGCTATCAACTGCTTAAATCATCAACAAGTTAACGATAATTGTTGCTCAAATTTAGTCGTATATTAGCCAATGAATAAACTAAATTAGCTGAAAATATTAGCTTTTTTGTAATTTTTAAGAGTGATAGAGCATTTGGCTGGTCTTTGCTCTGGCGACATTAAATATCTGTGTTAGAATGCCAAATCACGTTTTTAAGCTAGATAATAATATGGAAGTTTTATTGTCAGCTCACTTTAGGGGAACGCGCAGTTTATGACTGATCTGGCATCATCTATTTCGCCAATTAACATCGAAGACGAACTTAAAAATTCTTACCTTGATTACGCCATGAGCGTAATTGTAGGTCGTGCATTACCTGACGTCCGTGACGGTTTAAAACCAGTTCACCGTCGAGTATTGTTCGCAATGAGCGAATTAAAAAACGATTGGAACAAACCATATAAAAAATCCGCTCGTGTCGTTGGTGACGTAATTGGTAAATATCACCCACACGGTGATACTGCTGTATACGATACAATTGTACGTATGGCGCAACCGTTCTCGCTACGCTACACATTGATTGACGGACAAGGAAACTTTGGTTCGGTCGACGGTGACTCTGCAGCGGCGATGCGTTATACCGAAATCCGCATGCAAAAGTTGGCGCATTCATTATTAGCCGACCTTGAAAAAGAAACTGTGGATTTTGTGCCTAACTACGATGGCACAGAGATGATCCCTGCGGTGTTACCAACACGCGTACCGAACTTATTAATCAATGGTTCATCAGGTATTGCGGTCGGTATGGCCACTAACATTCCACCTCACAACTTAACAGAAGTAGTGAAAGGCTGTTTGGCGTTAATCGAAGATCCAAGTTTATCGATTGAACAGTTAATGGAATACATTCCAGGTCCAGATTTTCCAACGGCAGCTTCAATAAACGGTCGCAAAGGCATTATCGATGCTTATCACACTGGCCGTGGTCGCGCTATCATGCGCTCGAAAGCGGAAATTGAAACTGAAGATAATGGTCGTGAACGTATTATTGTTCATGAAATTCCATATCAAGTTAACAAAGCCCGTTTGATTGAAAAAATTGCCGAGCTTGTTAAAGATAAAAAATTAGAAGGTATCAGTGGCCTACGCGATGAGTCTGATAAAGACGGTATGCGTATTGTTATTGAAATCAAACGTGGTGAAGTGGGTGAGGTTGTACTAAACAACTTATATTCTCAAACACAAATGCAGTGTTCTTTTGGTATCAACATGGTGGCATTGACTAACGGTCAGCCTAAATTGTTTAACCTTAAAGAAATGCTTGAGTGTTTTATTCTTCACCGTCGTGAAGTGGTCACGCGCCGTACTGTATTTGAACTGCGTAAAGCCCGTGAACGTGCTCATGTTCTTGAAGCACTAGCCATTGCATTGGCTAACATCGACCCTATTATTGCGCTTATTAAAGCTTCACCTACACCTGCTGAAGCCAAAGCAAAATTGGTTGCACAAGGTTGGGAATTAGGCCATGTACAAGGCATGCTTGAAAAAGCTGGCGATGACGCTGCACGCCCTGAATGGTTAGAGCCTGAGTTCGGTATCCGTGACGGTCAGTACTATTTAACTGAGCAACAAGCCCAAGCGATTTTGGAATTACGTCTGCACCGTTTAACCGGTCTAGAACATGACAAGATTTTAGCTGAATATGAAGAGCTTTTAGTTCTTATTGCAGGTTTGTTATTCATTCTTCGTACTCCATCGCGTTTGATGGAAGTGATTAAAGAAGAACTAGAAGAAATACTTGAGCAATACGGTGACGAACGTCGCACCATTATTAACGCCAACGAAATTGATATGAGTCTTGAAGACTTAATCAATGAAGAAGATGTTGTAGTGACCTTGTCTCACTTAGGTTATGCGAAATACCAAGTGCTGTCTGACTACCAAGCGCAACGTCGTGGTGGTAAAGGCAAAGCGGCAACTAAAGTAAAAGATGAAGACTTTGTCGAAAAGTTATTGGTGGCAAACACCCATGATACCATCTTGTGCTTCTCTGACTTTGGTAAGATGTACTGGCTAAAAGTGTATCAATTACCATTGGCAAGTCGTACAGCCCGTGGTCGTCCAATTGTTAACTTATTACCACTGTCTGACGGTGAGCACATTACTGCAATCCTACCAGTACGTGAATACGCAGATGATAAATTTATCATCATGGCTACCGCACACGGTACCGTTAAGAAAACAGCATTAACAGCATACAGTAACCCTCGTGCAAACGGCATTATTGCGGTGAACCTAAAAGACGGCGACCAATTAATTGGCGTTGATATTACTGAAGGTAGTGACGACATTATGTTGTTCTCTAATGAAGGTAAAGTGGTTCGTTTTAATGAAAAAGCGCGTGATTCTGAAACCGGTGAAGTGAAGATTGATGCTGAAACTGGCGAAGAAATTATTGCACTGCGCCCTATGGGTCGTACTGCTACCGGTGTTCGTGGTATTAAACTTGATGCTGGCCAAAAAGTGGTGTCGTTAATTGTACCTAAAGGTGACGGTGCTATTTTAACCGTAACTGAAAATGGTTACGGTAAGCGTACTGAGCTGAGTGAATACCCAGCGAAGAGCCGCGGTACTAAAGGCGTGGTATCAATTAAAGTCAGTGAACGTAACGGTGAAGTTGTTGGTGCTGTTCAAGTAGGCACATTTGACGAAATCATGTTGATCAGTAATAAAGGCACCTTAGTGCGTACTCCTGCTGAAGGCGTATCCATTATTGGTCGTAACACTCAAGGTGTGACTATCATCCGTACCGCAGAAGACGAGAAAGTCGTTGGTTTGCAGCGTATTGAAGAAATTCAAACTGAAGAGTTGTTAGACGAAGAAGGCAATGTTATTCCAGTAAGCGATGTTATCGATGCTGAAGCGACAGATGCTGAGTCAACTGACGATGTTGAAGCAACAGATGCAGACGAAGCCAAAATCGAAGATGACGAACAAGAGTAATAGATTACTTTTGTTGTAGATATCCTCGAACGGGCGCCCTTATGGCGCCCGTTTTATTTTACGGAATAAATTTCATCAAAATAGGTAAATAAAGGCCTATTCATCAACCCGTAAAATACTTACTATTACGGTTAAATTGTTATTGTCTATATTGATTATTTGTCAAAGGAGTTGTCTGTGAGCGCGATTTATAATTTCTGTGCTGGACCTGCCATGTTACCTCAAGCTGTAATGCAAAAAGCACAACAGGAATTAATTGATTGGAATGGCCTAGGCGTCTCCGTGATGGAAATCAGTCATCGCAGTAAAGAGTTTATTGCGCTGACCGATCAAGCAGAGGTGACATTACGCAAGTTGATGAACATTCCTGCAAATTACCACGTGTTATTTATGCACGGTGGTGGCCGGGCTCAATTTTCTAACGTAGTGAATAACTTTCTTGGCGATAATGGTCAGGCACTGTATTTGGTCAGTGGTCAGTGGTCATCGGCAGCGGTCACTGAAGCGAAGAAATTGGTAAGCGAGCACAATATTGACAGTATCAATATTGTTGAGCAAATCAATGGGCTTCATCAGGTTAAACTGCCGGACTTAACGGCAATCGATAAAGATTATCGTTATGTGCACTATTGCTCAAATGAAACCGTAGATGGTATCGAGATTTTTGAAGAGTTAGACAGTCCATGGCCAATTGTTGCTGATTTATCATCGACCATCATGTCGCATGAAATTGATGTCAGCAAGTACGGTCTTATTTATGCCGGCGCGCAAAAGAACATTGGTCCATCAGGCTTGTCGATTGTCATTGTGCGTGACGATATGCTTAAACTGCCAAGTCTGCCGCAATCATCAGTAATGGATTATCGCGTTGCCGTTGAGTATGGTTCTATGTTTAATACGCCGCCAACGTTTGCTTGGTATTTAGCCTCTGAAGTGTTTGCGTGGTTAGCCGCAAATGGCGGCATAAGTGCGATGGCTGAAGTGAACCAACAAAAAGCTGCGTTACTGTATGCTTGTATCGACAGCAATCCGTTTTATAAAAACGGTGTAGCACCACAAAACCGCTCACGCATGAACGTCACCTTTCAACTAGTGAATGATGCCTTAGACAGTGAGTTTTTAGCCCAAGCGGAGCAGGCTGGGTTAGTGGCGTTAAAAGGTCATCGTATTGTCGGTGGTATGCGTGCCAGTATTTATAACGCCATGCCGCTAGCGGGTGTGCAAGCCTTAGTGGACTTTATGAATAACTTCGCCGTAAAGCACAGTTAATTCGAACCGCTTATTTATTTACCGTAAGATCGGCTTAGTAAAGACAAAAAGCGAATGCCTAACAGCATTCGCTTTTTTTATGCCATCAATAAATGTGTATGTTATCGCTATATTACTGTTCGAACTTCTTGCCACTGGTCTTTCTGGCCTGTGAGTTCTGTTAATTCATCGGCTTTAATTTACAGCGCAATAAAGTATGACCTAGGCCAATGTTGTCGATGTCTTCATCAACATACAAGCCAGCCTCATTGATCATTTTAAGCATATCTTTACTGTGATACATCCGGCTATTTCCATTGGCTATCGCGGTAAAATACAACGAGGTTGCGTTAACGCAATAGGCGCCCGCTTCGTGTGGCTGTCTGTCCCAATACGTCTCTAAAATACACAGTTCATTGCCAGGTTTCATCGCAGCCACTGTGCGCCGAAGAATAGTGATGATTTGTTGTTTAGAAAAACAATCTAAAAATTGACTCATCCAATACAAATCACCTCCTTGGTAAAACGGTTTGTTGCTATCAAGCAAATCGGTTTCAAATGGATGAACTCGGTCGGCAACCAAACATGCTTGGGCATTTTTCATTGCCACAGCAAGTTGACCGGGTAAATCCATTATGGTGACGTTGACGTTTTTATTATAGCGGGTGCAGGCAAATGCCCATTTACCGGTATTACCGCCTACATCAATAATATGAGCCGGATCTGACTTGAAAATCAAAGGTAATAAACTGTCAAAGGCATGATCTGAATAGTAATGATCAAATTCAAACCAGCTTTTTTTAGTTTGTTCAGGTAGCTGGCTTAACCCTGGGTAAATAGTATCCCAATCGCCAAAGTGTTTAAGTCCTATTGCTTTGCCTTGCTTAAGTGAATCATCAAGGTCAAACAAGCCTTGATAGCAAACATCATGGACGAAGTTTAGGTTCTTGGCGGCCATATCATCATGGAGTAAGAAATAACCCGTTTTATCGAGTCGATAACGATCATCCTTACACCAAAAAATGCCCATGCTTAACCCCATATCGAGCAATACATGAATGGCATACTCAGACAGTTCAAAATGTTGAATCAGTTGAATTAAGCTAATGCCTTCGTCTCCGGCGTCATCAACTTTTGCCAGTAAGCCAAATTGACTTAAGCAACGGGCGACTTGAAAGCTTACTGGTGCGAAGGCTATTTTTTGTGCTTCAAACTTAGCATCAAATGCAGACATTTTTTTGGGAGATTGGTAAAAAGACATTAACCGTATTAACTCAAAGGAAGGAGGTGATATGGGTTTTATAGTAGCAAGATAATGCTAGTAAGGTTTTGAGCTACTTCTAGTTTTTGTTTTTTGATAAATGTATAACAATAGAAGTTGAAGCATAACATGACATTTGACTGAGTTTTTTATACAAAACTCTGCCTCAATCAATAATTCGAGCGGGTGTGAGCCCGCCCAAATTATCTTATTTAACTCAGCAAGCCGAATAGAATGGCAGTCATAGATAATAAACCGGTAATGACGACGAATATGTTGCTTACTCGACCGCGGTAGGCTTTCAGTGCCGGTACTTTGTATATCGCATACATTGGCATGAGATACAAAATAGCCGCAATCACCGGGCCACCAAGCGCTTCAATCATACCCAGAATACTTGGATTCATAATCGCCACGCCCCAGGTGGTGATAAACATAAACCCTAAAATAAATTTATCCACTTTTGTGCTGTTTTCTGGCTTGCTGCTATCCGGTAATTGCTTAACAATAATGCCTTTTAACCCTTCTGTGGCACCCATATAGTGACCGAAGAAAGATGAAATAATGGCGATGAAAGCAATGACAGGGGCAAAATAACTGATAAAGCCACTTTCATGCACGTTGGCAAGATAAGACAATATCGGCAAGTTATCGGCTTTAGCTTCTAATAACTGCGCCGGTGTTAGTGACAGAACACAGGAGAACACAAACAACATCACAAATCCGACTAACATAATGGCTGTATTGCGGAGGATGACATCGGCTTTATGGGAGGCATTCGCGCCGTGTTCTTTTTTGAGTGAAACCGAGAACTGTGAGATAGCAGGTGAATGGTTAAAGGCAAATACCAACACTGGAATAGTTAACCAGACAGTCCCAAGAAAATTAGTTGTCGAAGGCACAACCATTAATGCATCAAACTTCCAGTCTGGTATGAGGTACAAGGACATAAAAGCAAGGATTGCGACTAACGGATAGACTAATAATCGCGTCACGGAGAGCATAAATTTTTCACCCGCAACCATCACCGACATCATGCCTAAGATGAGCATGCCCGAAAGAAGCCAACGTGGAATACCACTGACTTTATCGATTATTTGCCCGCCAGCTTCCGTCAGTGCAGGCGTACCGTCGAGTAACATTCTTGGGACTTCGGTAAACATGCCTAATTGATTAATAATGAAACTGTCGACGGTATTAGTTATCCCAACGCCATAGATTAATACAATAGGATATATGGCGAGAAAATACAGCCAAGTAATCGCTTTACCTGCTCCAGTACCAAAATGTTCTTCAACGACCTGAGTGATGTCACTGCCAGGAATCGCTGATGAACATAGGAAACGAGATAATCCACGGTGAGCGAGATAGGTCATTGGGCCTATCATGAGTGCCATTAACACTAATGGCCAAAACCCTCCCATTCCCGCATTGATCGGTAAAAATAAAATTCCGGCGCCAACCGCGGTGCCAAACAAGCTCAACATCCAAGTGGTATCCTGGCGTGACCAGCCAGTGGCTGAAACAACGGAGGATACGGGGATCTCTTGTACACTTATGGTTTCATTTTGCATGGCTGACTCGCTTTGTTGATATATTAAATTCAGCGTCAGGCTATCTCTTTTTAAGAAAAATTAAACAGTTACAGAGTCATTATGTTAATCATGTTCATGCAATGGGAGCTGTATCCCGATGAGCGTAAATTAAAAACGACAAGCAGCTTCAATTCATATACAACCATCACCTATAGATTTAACAGTGCGATTACTTAAATCGAGACCCAAGAATTAACGGTATTATGTATTAGGCATATTGACTCAATTCGATAAATTGCATTGCTGATATTTGGCATCACTTGAGCCTGCTATTTACAAGGGCAGGTAAGTTAACCTAACTCGGATTGCGGTCTTGGGGAATTATGATGGAATAACAAAATGGCTATTTTTGATAACTGATTTTTATGTCATTTTGAGGGGGTAAGCAGACAACTTTTTAGACTGAGCATAAACAAGGCCGCATTTAGCGACCTTGTTTATACAGTAATGTTACTTGCTAACCATTATCTAAATAGTATCGGTTATAGCACTGCCGCGATTGATTTCGCTAAATAATCAACATTAGTTTCACTAATACCAGCAATACTGATGCGGCTTGAGCCGACCATGTACACACTGTATTGCTGTTTAAGGGTTGCCACTTGTTCTGGCTTAACACCTAAAAATGAGAACATCCCTTTTTGGCGGGCGATAAAACTAAAGTCACGGTCAACACCATTGGCCGTTAATTGATTGACCAACATTGCCCGGTTACCGTTAATACGGTCGCGCATGACTTTTAGCTCGTCTAACCATTGTTGCTTGAGGGCTGGGGTGCCTAAAATGGTTTCAACAATCGCAGCACCATGTGCTGGCGGCATAGAATAAATACAGCGCACTACGTATAACAATACCGATTGGGCAACATCTACAGTTGCACTATCTTTCGCCACAATTGAGCAAGCGCCAATACGTTCGCGGTATAAACCGAAGTTTTTCGAGCAAGAGCTGCATAAAATCATGCTTTCAACTGCTGCAGCCATTTGACGTACGCCATAAGCATCTTCATCTACGCCGTCACCAAAACCTTGATAAGCCATATCAATTAATGGCGTAAAGCCTTGCTTAACCGTAACCTTAACCACTTCATCCCATTGCTCAGTCGTTAAATCCATGCCACTTGGATTATGGCAACAAGCATGTAAAAGCACTACGTCATCTTTACCAATGGTATTTAAGGTTGCCAGCATTTGATCAAATTTAAGGGTTTTGCTGTCGTAGTCATAATACGGATAGGTTTTCACCGTAACACCAGCTGCTTCAAATAAACCCGTGTGGTTTGCCCACGTTGGGTCGCTAACCCATAACACTGCATTAGGATTACAACGCTTAATAAAGTCAGCAGCAACGCGCAGAGCACCGGTTCCGCCAGGGGTTGACACTGTTCGCACTCGGTTAGCCAGTAATGCACTGTGGCTAGCACCAAAAGCTAATTCACCCATAAGTTGGTTAAATGACGCAGAGCCAGTCGGGCCGATGTACACTTTGGTTGTTTCGGTATCTAAACGAATTTTTTCGGCGGCTTTTACACAATCTAAAATAGGTGTATGACCAACAGGATCTTTATATACGCCCACACCTAAATCGACTTTATTTGGGTGGCTGTCTTCGCGGTATTGAGTCAATAGGCCTAAAATCGGATCGGCAGGCATCGCGGTTAATGAATTGAACATGAATTGACCTTCTTATTTAAAATTACAGGCATGAGGGCGAAATAAGCTAACAATATATGCATTATGGTCTTAAGCATAACGTGATTTACATCAATAAAGAACTGCTAAATCAGCTGTGATGGGATATTAGCAAGAGGGTTGTTACGATTTCTGGCAACTAAGCCTGACAGGTGAAATAGCCAATGTTGTGGTCCGATTTGCTAATAAAAAAAGCGATAAAGATAAAATAAATTCAACTTGAGTATAAAAGTCACCTAAAACACAAAATAACGGTTGAATCCTTGCTGACAATCAGTAACGTAGGGTTACGAAGAATTATTTAGTAAATTATTAGCAAACTGTACCGAAAAATTGCCAGTGACATGTATTTTAAGATGTGCACCGATCCGCATCACGTTAACAATGTCACACTTATTTCTCCAGCGAAGCCTTTTACTCATATCTCGGTCGATAGACGTTTAATGAGTGCAACACTAAAGAAGAGTATTAATGAAACAACTGCGTCTAGACCAAATTACTCGCATGAATGGCGAAATTAACATTCCAGGCTCTAAGAGCATTTCAAACCGTGCACTGTTACTAGCCACTTTAGCGCAGGGTAAAACCACTCTGACTAACTTGCTCGACTCTGATGACATTCGCTATATGTTGGCATCATTAAAGCAGTTAGGTGTGCATTACCAGCTGTCTGACAATAATACTGTTTGTGAATTAACCGGTTTAGGTGGCGCTGTTTCATCTGTGGACGCACAGCGTTTATTTCTTGGCAATGCAGGCACTGCAATGCGACCATTATGCGCCGCACTCACATTAGGCCATGGCGAATTTACCTTAACCGGTGAGCCTCGCATGGAGGAGCGCCCAATTGGTGATTTGGTCGATGCGCTGCGTCAATTAGGTGCCGATGTCACGTATCTTAAAAATGACGGTTTTCCACCATTAACCATTAAGGCAACCGGCTTAAATGGCGGCAATGTTGACATTGCCGGTGATTTATCAAGCCAGTTTTTAACCGCATTACTCATGGTCGCGCCACTGACCAAAGACAGCGTCAACATTAATATTAAAGGCGAGCTTGTCTCTAAGCCTTATATTGATATCACCATTGCGCTAATGAAGCAGTTTGGTGTTGAAGTGATCAATCATCAATATCAACGTTTCGAAATTAAGGCCGGTCAACAATATGTCTCACCCGGTAAAGTACTGGTAGAAGGCGACGCTTCATCGGCATCTTACTTCCTCGCTGCAGGCGCTATCCAAGGCGGTGAAGTTAAAGTCACTGGTGTTGGACGCTTAAGTATCCAAGGCGATGTTAAGTTTGCCGATGCGTTAGCCCAAATGGGAGCAGATATCGAGTGGGGCGATGATTTCATTATTGCCAGAAAATCGAGCCTTCGCGCGATAGAAATGGACATGAATCATATCCCTGATGCTGCAATGACCATTGCAACAGCGGCTTTATTTGCCAAGGGCACCACAAAACTGACCAATATATATAACTGGCGTATTAAAGAAACTGATCGCTTAGCGGCCATGGCCACTGAATTACGTAAGGTTGGCGCGACAGTTGAAGAAGGCCATGACTATATTACCATTACACCACCTGCAGAATTAAATACTGCAGCAATTGATACCTATAATGATCATCGTATGGCAATGTGTTTTTCAATGATGGCTTTTGCTGATTGTGGTATCACCATTAACGATCCAGACTGCACATCTAAGACATTTCCAGATTACTTTGCTCAATTTGTACAGCTAGCAAAATAATATTACAGCGCGGAATTAAAACGGACCCTTTAGCGCATCAGGTATGTGCTAAAGGGCGATCTTGGTTTTAATAACCGAAAATTCATCAGTAATTAAGATTTTTTTGTTATACAATGCGCGCGCTTATTTTGATGAACCCTTTATCTTTTCAAGGAAGATAGATTATTTTCGGAGGAAATTATGTCTGAACGATCTCCAGTGATCACAGTCGATGGCCCAAGCGGTGCAGGGAAAGGGACGATATGCCAATTGTTGGCACAACATTTAGGGTGGCATTTGTTAGACAGTGGTGCGATTTATCGTGTTTTAGCCTTAGCCGCTATTCATCATGATGTTGAGCTAGAAAACGAAGAAGCACTGACCTTATTGGCTGCACACCTTGATGTTCAATTTTTAACGGGCACCGAGGCAGATGCCATTAAAGTGATTCTCGAAGGTGAAGATGTTACCACCACCATTCGAACACAAGAATGCTCAAATGCTGCCTCAAAAGTGGCTGCATTACCACGCGTACGTGAGGCATTATTACGCCGTCAACGTGCATTTTGTGCCGCTCCAGGACTTGTTGCCGACGGACGCGACATGGGCACAGTGGTTTTTTCTAAAGCACCAGTAAAAATATTTTTAACTGCGTCTGCTGAAGAACGTGCGCAAAGACGCTATAATCAGTTGCAGGACAAGGGCTTCGATGTTAAAATCGACCGCCTTTTAGCTGAAATTATTGAACGAGACGACCGTGATATCAATCGCGCCGCTTCGCCTCTAGTCCCAGCTGATGATGCACTTGTTATTGATACAAGCGGCATAGGTATTGAAGATGTATTGAAGCAAGTACTTGAATACGTTGGACAAAAAATTACTGTTGCGTAATCGAATGGTCGATTATTGTGCAGTAGGTATTCGTGTTAAGGATGACACGAATAATATTACTAGACTCCACATCTAGGATGGATGGTGGTTTATTTAATGAAAGTAACCTAAAACATGACTGAATCTTTTGCTGATCTATTTGAACAATCCCTTCAAACCCTAGAGTTCCGTCCAGGTTCTATCGTCCGTGGTACAGTTGTTGCCATCGAAAACGGTATGGTACTTGTTGACGCTGGTCTTAAGTCTGAAAGCCCAATCAATGCTGACGAATTCAAAAACGCACAAGGCGTTTTAGAAATCCAAGTAGGTGATGAAGTTGACGTAGCCCTTGACTCTGTTGAAGATGGTTTCGGTGAGACTCAATTGTCTCGCGAAAAAGCTAAGCGTCATGAAGCTTGGATCGTTCTAGAAAAAGCGTACGAAGATGCTGAAACTGTAATCGGTATCATCAATGGTAAAGTTAAAGGTGGTTTCACTGTTGAATTAAACGGTATCCGTGCCTTCTTACCAGGTTCTCTAGTTGACGTGCGCCCAGTTCGCGACACCGCTCACTTAGAGTACAAAGAATTAGAATTCAAAGTTATCAAGCTTGACCAGAAGCGCAACAACGTTGTTGTTTCTCGTCGTGCAGTTATCGAATCTGAAAGCAGTGCTGAACGTGATACTCTTCTTGAGAATCTACAAGAAGGTCAAGCTGTTAAAGGTATCGTTAAAAACCTTACTGACTACGGTGCATTCGTAGACTTAGGTGGTGTTGACGGTCTTTTACATATCACTGATATGGCTTGGAAACGTGTTAAGCACCCATCTGAAATCGTTAATGTTGGTGACGAAATCAACGTTAAAGTTCTTAAGTATGACCGTGAACGTACTCGCGTATCACTAGGTCTTAAGCAACTTGGCGAAGATCCATGGTTAGAAATCAGCAAGCGCTACCCAGAAAGCACACGTCTTACTGGTCGCGTAACTAACCTAACTGACTACGGTTGTTTCGTTGAAATCGAAGAAGGTGTTGAAGGTTTAGTACACGTTTCTGAAATGGATTGGACTAACAAGAACATTCACCCATCTAAAGTTGTTAACTTAGGTGATGAAGTTGAAGTGTTAGTACTAGACATCGATGAAGAGCGTCGTCGTATTTCTCTAGGCCTTAAACAGTGTAAAGTTAACCCATGGGATGACTTCGCAACTCGTTACAACAAAGGCGACAAAGTATCTGGTAAGATCAAGTCAATCACTGACTTCGGTATCTTTATCGGTCTTGACGGTGGAATCGATGGTCTTGTTCACTTATCTGACATTTCTTGGAACGGTACTGGCGAAGACGCAGTTTCTGAATACAAGAAAGGCGATGAGATCCATGCTGTAGTTCTTTCAGTAGACCCAGAGCGTGAGCGCATCAGCCTAGGTGTTAAGCAAACTGAAGATGATCCATTCAACGCATACCTAGCTGACAAGAAGAAAGGCACCGTAGTTCACGGTACTGTTTCTGCTGTTGACGCAAAAGGTGTTACAGTTGAATTAGCAGAAACAGTTGAAGGTTACATTCGTGTAGCTGACATCTCTGCAGACCGCATCGAAGACGCATCTACTGTATACTCAGTTGGTGATGCAATCGAAGCTAAGTTCATGGGTGTAGATCGTAAGAACCGTTCTATCAGCTTATCTATCAAAGCGAAAGATGAAGCTGAACAGAAAGAAGCGATTGCTACTTTGAACAAGCAAGACGATGTTGTAATGAGCAGCGCAATGGCTGAAGCCTTTAAAGCAGCTCGTAAGTAATCGAAAATCGTCTGTTGTATGGGGACTTTGTCCCCATTAGGCGACTGTGTTTGGCTTGATAATATGGGATAGCTAAGATGACAAAATCTGAACTTATCGAAAAACTCGCCACTAGGCAGTCGCAACTGTCGGCGAAAGAAGTGGAAAGTGCAATCAAAGAAATGTTGGAGCAAATGGCGACAACATTAGAAACCGGTGATCGTATAGAAATCCGTGGATTTGGTAGTTTTTCACTTCACTATCGTGCGCCTCGTACGGGTCGTAATCCAAAAACAGGAACCTCTGTTGACTTGGAAGGCAAGTATGTACCGCACTTTAAGCCGGGAAAAGAGCTGCGCGAACGTGTCGATGCTGTTAATCCTTGATTAACGCTTGAATAAAAAGCCTCCTATTGGAGGCTTTTTTGTATCTAATGGCAGTCAATGCTGGTCAGCCCAGTAAATTTCTTGGATAATCATTATATTGATGCACCTTCATGGAGAATAGCGTGAGATCATTTATTGTCGTTGTACTGGTTGGATTGATGTTTGTTCTAGCATTATTATTTGGCGCTAAAAATGAACAAGTCGTAACCTTAAGTTACTTTATTGCTGAAGGGCAGTATCGATTGCCTATGGTGCTTGCTGTGGTATTTTTCAGCGGGTTTATTATCAGCTGGATATTTGCAAGTTATCACATCGTAAAGTTAAAACTCGCATTGCGTAAAAGTAACAAAGCGCTTAAAAAGCTCACCGCTGCGGATGCAACCAGTGTAGTTGTAACGCCTAAGGATCAAGCCGCCTAGTATGCTAGAAATCTTGTTCTTGTTATTGCCTATCGCTGCCGGTTATGGATGGTACATGGGACGACGCAGTATTCGTCATAGCGATAGCCAGCAGACTAAAAAATTAAGCCGAGATTATTTTACTGGGCTTAACTTTTTATTGTCGAACGAGTCTGACAAAGCGGTTGATTTATTCATCAGCATGCTCGATGTTGACGATGAAACTATCGACACCCATTTATCGTTAGGTTCGTTATTTCGTAAACGTGGTGAAGTGGATCGTTCCATTCGCATCCATCAAAATTTGATTGCTAGGCCCAGCTTAACCAATGAGCAGCGTGACATTGCGATGATGGAGTTAGGTAAAGATTATATGGCTGCAGGTTTTTATGACCGTGCTGAAGAAATCTTTATTAACTTAGTCAGCCAAGATGACCACAGTGAAGAAGCTGAAACACAACTGCTGTTAATCTACCAAGTGACTAAAGAGTGGCAAGACGCCATCAATATCACTAAACGCCTACCTCGTAAACGTCAGCAAGTGCTTAAATCCACCACGGCCCATTTTTATTGTCAGTTAGCTGATGAAGCCAATAATGATGCTGATAAAATCAAAAAACTACAACAAGCCATTAAACAAGACGCCCAATGCGGCCGTGCTTGGTTAACCTTAGCTAAAATGTATCTTGATGCTGGCCAATTTGAGCTATGTAAGCAGGCGCTACAAGAGTTAAAAGTGGCAGATATTAATTTATTTGCCGATGGTGTTTCAATTGCAAAGCAAGTGTATCGAGATACCCAAGATCCAAATGGTTTTCATGAGCTGCTCGCCAAAGCGATTGCCGATGGCGCGGGAGCCAGTGTGGTAGTTGCACTCGCCGAACATAAAATTAGCCTCGGCCAGCATCAAAGTGCTGAAACCATGATGCTCGATAATTTATATCGTCATCCGACCATGAAAGGCTTTCAGCATTTAATGAAATTACACATTAAACAAGCTGAAGATGGTCAAGCCAAACAAAGTCTGTCCATGCTTGAACAACTTGTTGAACAACAAATTAAATTCCGCCCTAGTTATCGGTGTACTGCCTGTGGTTTCCCTTCTCACGGTTTGTATTGGCATTGTCCATCGTGTAAACAGTGGGGCAGTATCAAGCGAATAAAAGGCCTCGATGGCGAATAACGTCGCCATCACAAGATAGAATCCCTATAATAAATGCATTAACACAAGCTATTGCCGCTGGAGTCCTAATGACTGATAAATCCATTGTAGTCGCCCTCGACTATGACAATAAAAATGACGCATTAACCTTTATTGATAAACTTGACCCAGATATGTGTCGTTTAAAAATCGGCAAAGAGATGTTTACGTTATTCGGACCCGATCTGGTTAAAGACATCCACAGTCGTAATTTTGATTTATTTCTTGATTTAAAATTTCATGATATTCCCAATACGGTTGCAAAAGCCGTTGCCGCCGCCGCTGATTTAGGCGTGTGGATGACCAATGTGCATGCAAGTGGCGGCTTAGCCATGATGCAGGCAGCCAAAAAAGCATTGATATCATTTGGTGAAGATGCACCAATATTGATAGCCGTTACCGTATTAACATCGATGTCAGATGAAGATTTAGTATTACTTGGTATTAATGTCCCTGCATTTGAACATGTACTACGTTTAGCCAAATTGACTCATCAAGCAGAGTTAGACGGGGTTGTGTGTTCCGCTCAAGAAGCTAAATTGCTTAAATCATCATTTGGACAAGATTTTACCTTAGTCACGCCGGGGATTAGACCCGCAGGCAGTGATGCTGGTGATCAACATCGCGTCATGACACCACCCCAGGCCATTGCGGCAGGGTCAGATTATTTGGTGATTGGTCGACCTATCACTCAAGCAGCCGATCCATTAGCAGCACTTAAAGCTATTTATCAATCACTGCATGTTTGATTTGTTATCGCGCTAACGGCAAAATTTACTGAGTCATGGACTTGGTCAATCTAGTGGCTAAAGGAAACTTATCTACATTAACCAAATCACACAGAAATAAGGGATGACTATGTTTGATGACAAAGGGTTTGATGACAAAGGGTTTGATAGAACAGGGTTTGATTACACAGGCAAAAATGTTGTTGTGGTTGGCGGTACATCTGGCATTAACCTTCAAGTTGCGATTCAATTTGCTACTGCTGGCGCCAATGTTGCGGTCGCAAGTCGCAGTATTGATAAGGTTAATGCTGCGGTAGAATTACTGAGCCAAGCTAACCCGAACGCCAAACATTTAGGTGTCAGTTTCGATGTACGTGACAACGATGCATTAACGGTTGGTTTTGCAAAAATTGCTGACCTTTACGGTCATATTGATGTGTTAGTGAGTGGCGCAGCGGGTAACTTTCCGGCCAGTGCGGCAAAGCTGTCGAACAATGGCTTTAAATCGGTTATAGATATTGATTTAATTGGCAGTTTTCAAGTATTGAAACAAGCTTATCCATTGTTATCTCGCCCGAATGGCAGCATTATTCAAATTTCCGCACCACAAGCGTATATCGCTATGCCGTTACAAGTGCATGTTTGCGCCGCTAAAGCCGGAGTCGATATGTTGACTCGTACATTAGCGTTAGAGTGGGGTGTTGAAGGGATACGAATTAACTCTATCGTACCTGGTCCAATAGAAGATACCGAAGGCTTTAATCGCTTAGCCCCCAGTGAGGAACTGCAACAACGAGTGGCTAATAGTGTGCCGCTAAAACGCAATGGTAAAGGTCAAGATATTGCTAATGCAGCTTTGTTCCTTGCATCTGACATGGCGTCATACATTACCGGTGTTGTTTTGCCTGTTGATGGTGGTTGGTCATTGGGTGGAGCCAGTATTGCAATGACAGAATTAGGCGACATAGCCGCCAAGCACGGTTTATAAAAATCGATAAATTTAAAGGTAAATACCATGGCAAATGCATTACAAGATCAACTGCTTAAAGCAGGTCTTGCCAGTAAACAAAAAGTACGCGATGCAAAAACACAAAAGCGTCGTGACAAAAAAGCCAAAGTTGATGACGGCAGTTCAGAGCTCAAGCAACAAATTGCTGAGCAAAAGTTGCAACAAGCTAAAAAAGATAAAGCATTGAATGAAAAGCGCTTTGCTGAAGCATCTGAAAAAGGTCAAGTACGTGGTTTAATCAGCGAGTTTTCTAAGTTTGCTATTACCGTAGCCCGTGATGCTGAGCTTAAGTTTAACTTCACGTTAGAAAACAAAATTTATTCGGTTTATATTACCGATAAAATCCAAGCTGATTTACTCAATGGCAGTTTAGGCATAGTCCGTTATGAAGATAAAACCTACATCGTGCCGCATAAGCTCGCAGAACGAGTGAAGTTACTTGTTCCGCAATGGTGTGGTTACTTATGGGATAAAGCCGCTAAAGACTCTGTTGAGCAGGTGAGTGGAGCCGATGACCCATATGCAGATTATGCAATTCCAGATGATTTAATGTGGTAAGTGGTTACCATTAACCATTAACCATTAATCATTAACAACAAAACGCCTCTAAATAGAGGCGTTTTTGTTTGGTGTTAACCAATACTTTACGAGTCTGCATTAGCCTGTTTTGCCGTTAACGCGATAACTTGCTGACAATAAGCAAGGTGATGGCGGATAGTATCTAAGTATTGTGATGCTTGATTATCGATAAGGTACCAATAACTGGCTGTTTGTGGATACTGATTATAAAACAAAGACTCTGCCATGATGAGATCGCTTTGGTTAGCATAGGTTAACCATTGCACGCTCGGTAAGTTACTCAAGGCGGCTAACAACGCATATTGCACATCAAGATTGTCAGGTTGTTCAGTCGTCACTTGCAAGGCTAAGCGCTGGGCGATTTTAAATTTCGGGTCAGCGTTATCTGGGGTCAACACTTCATTTTGGCGTCGACGAACCGCATCACTCAATAGAACCTCAAACGGATTAATATCAACGGGTTCAGCTTCGTGAAGCAATAGTATAGAGGCATCATCTACAAACAATTCGGGCCACTGAATATTATTACTGGTGAGTTGCAAACCTAATGCAATACGACGCTCACCTAACCAATTATGCACCATGCAAGGCAAATGCTCTGAAGCAGGCATGTCATTGGGTCTCGCTAAAGACGGTAATAAAGACATACGTTGTACATTGACCTGTTTTGCCATCAACGACATCAATAAAATGGTCACCAATCCCGAAGATGGCCAGCAGTTAAGTTGTCCTTCGAGTTTTTCACCCACTTCGGTTAGCAATGAAACTAACTGATTGTCATCTAAACTATTACTGACAACGAAGGCCTGATGCGAACCAGCATAAGGACCATTACAAATGTTAATAACGTTTTCGGCATCATGTTCAGTCCCATTGAAAATAAAAGTATGTCCAATGTCGGCTGGTTGCCAATCGCCATGTGCATTACCAATGACGGTGATCTGTTGATAGTGCTCAGATAGGGAAGATGATGGGGGGATCTCGTCAGTACGTGTATGCATAAAAGTGCTGTTCGCTATGGTTTATTACTAGAGTTTAATATTCGTGTTTAATTCTGTGGCTTAATACTCGGGTTTAATACTCGGGCTTAATACTCGGGCTTAATACTCGGGTTTGGACCTATTGGGTCATCAAATAAAGTTAAAAAAGACCACAGATCTCAATCAAATAAGCTGCTAACTCAAGGATCGTACGGCTAATTGTAACTCATTGGAACCCTATTGGGCTGAGAAACGTAAACTATCGAGATAAAGGCTCGCTCTAGCCGACATTCGTCAAATTATGGTTAGATAATTGCTAAAAAGCTTTTCTTTTTGTAGCGCTTTAGTATAAATTAAAACAACTGTTTTAATTATTTGTTTAAGAGACTCTTATGAACCCATACCAAGCCCCGTTAAAGGACATGCAATTCTTGTTGGAACAGGTATTTGATGCCCAAGCTACATGGGAACAACTTCCAGCTATGGCAGATGTTGTCGACATGGATACTGCATTAGCCATTCTAGATGAAGCGAATAAGATCAGCCGTGATCTGCTTCACCCTTTAAATCGCAGTGGTGATGAGCAAGGTGTGGTTCATAAAGGTAATGACATTATTACTCCTGATGGCTTTAAAGAAGTGTATCAGCAGTTTTCAGAAGGCGGCTGGGTAGGGCTTTGTGGTGAGTCAGATTTTGGTGGCATGGGCATGCCAAAAATGCTTGGCGTGTTAGTGGATGAAATGAATTACAGCTCGTGTAATTCGTTTACGTTATATAACTCACTGACCGCTGGTGCTGCGTTATGTATTAACGCACATGCCAATGAAGAATTAAAACAAACTTATTTACCTAATTTATATTCTGGCCAATGGGCTGGTGCAATGGACATGACTGAGCCACATGCTGGTTCTGATTTAAAAGGTATTCGTACCAAAGCAGAACCGCTTGATGATGGCAGTTATTCTATTACCGGTAACAAGATTTTTATTACCGGCGGCGATCATGACTTAACTGAAAACGTCATTCATTTAGTACTCGCAAAACTTTCAGGCTCGAATGGCATATCATTGTTTGTCGTGCCTAAAATCAGCGTTAATGCCGATGGTAGCTTAGGCGAAGCTAATGGTGTTACGGTGGGTTCTATTGAACACAAAATGGGTCTTAAAGCGTCAGCTACCTGTGTGATGAACTATGATAACGCCAAAGGCTTCTTAGTTGGCGAGCCCGACCGCGGTTTAGTGTGTATGTTCACTATGATGAACTACGAGCGTTTAGCCATTGGTTTACAAGGTCTAGGTAACGCACAAGCGGCTTATCAAATGGCCACAGACTATGCTAAAGATCGCCTACAGGGTGTTGCTGCTGCAGGTTCAGCGACTGGCGCAACGTCCGATCCTATTATTGTGCATGGCGATGTACGCCGCATGTTACTCACTATCCGTGCGATGACGGAAGCGGGCCGAGCATTATCGGTTTATACCGGTAAGCAGTTGGATTTAGCAAAGTATGCCAGTGGCGATGTGCAAGCTAAAGCGGCTAGGTACGTTGGTTTGCTTACACCTGTTTCAAAAGCATTTTTAACCGACCGCGGTTTAGATGCCACGGTTATGGGTCAGCAAGTGTTTGGTGGTCATGGTTATATTCGTGAAACCGGTATCGAGCAATTTGTTCGTGATACCCGTATTGCACAAATATACGAAGGCACTAACGGTATTCAAGCAATCGACTTTTTAGGCCGTAAAATTACTTACGATAATGTCGCCACTTTGACTGAATTTGTTGCTGAAGTGAATGCAAGTATTGCGCAATTAACTCAGGCTAATGCTGAGCATAAAACTATGGTAAGCCAAGTGTTTGCGGAGTTACTCACAACAGCTAACTACGTCAATGACAACAAGAAAACTCAACCAGCATTAGTTAACGCTTGTGCTGTCGACTTCTTAGATGCCTTTGGTTATGCCTTATACGGTTACTTCTGGCTATTGATGGCTGACAAGGCATCAAGTCATGAAGATGCTAGCTTTGCTGCCCAAAAGCAGTTTGTGGCTGACTTCTATATGGATAAGCTATTATCAAAATCTCAGTATCATTTATCACAAGTTAATCAGGGTGATAAATCGATAATGGCAATGCCTGCAGAAATGTTCTAAGTCTACATTTGCAATGCAACAAGATAATAAGCCTTCCGATGGAAGGCTTATTTGTTTGGCAGCCTTTATATCATCAAGGGTTTAAGCAGCGTTTCAAGCGTTGTGCTAACCAAGGTAAATAACCAACGTTTAATCGCGTTGATCTAGCAAACTATTTTAGCTTTAGCATCGCATAACGTGTTGACTACAGGTTGGGCAATTACTTACTGCGCTTCCAATAGATAAACGCTACAACTGCCACAAGAGCAATGGCGGGTGTTAATTGAATTAAATGGTGAAACAGTCCAACACCACCATGTCCCTCATGCGCCATAGCAATAGATGGAATAGTGGCAAGGATAAAGGCAATTGATAAGTATTTCATGGTGTTGTCCTTGTATTTTTAAGGTTACTCTGGTTATTAGGTTAGGGTATTTCAATATGACGCTTTAATAAAAATTGTGTTATGTGTCCATGACAAGCTGCATTAACATCATGTCTTCACCGTCAATCACGGTGGTTTTATTTGACTGGCAAATGGGGCAAACAATGGTTCGTTCATCTACTTGCGATTGTTGTTCGCATTGATTGCACTGCAACACTAATGGCTGAACATTAATAATTAATCTTGCCTCATGACAAACACTGTCTAATTTAAACGTTTCAAAAGCTGTCGACAGTAAGGTTGGCTCAACGCCACTTAACACCCCAATTTTTAGTTCAACTTGCTCAATTCGTGTGGCTTTATGCAGCTGTGCAAGCGCTTCGCATTGTTCCATTAATGACATCACAATCGAGTATTCATGCATTAACAAATCCTTGGCAGTAATTCACCTTGTGGTAAATCTAAATAGCGACTGCTGCCCCAAGGTGTTTGTAGCACCACTTTGCCAGGATGGCGTTCAGTAACATGGCCAATAATTGCTGCGTGTTCACAATGTCCATAGCGCTGCATAACCTCAATAGCCCCTTCGGCGACATCCATTGGCAATGCCATAATAAAGGTGCCCTCATTGGCTAAATCGAAAGGTTCAAAGCCAAATAACTCACATAAGCCTTTTACTTCATCACAAATAGGAATGCAGGCTTCTTCAACATCAATGCCAATGTTCGAGGCTTTGGCCCACTCATTTAGCACTGCAGATAAACCACCGCGGGTCGCATCTCGCATGGCATGAATATCGATATTTGCCACCAGCAGTTGTTCAACAATCGGCCATAGCGTATCGCAGTCACTGCACAACTCAGATTCAAGTGTTAAGCCATCACGGGCCATTAAAATTGCCGCACCATGACATCCAATGTCACGAGAGACAATAATGGCGTCGCCCACTTGTAAATTACGCACTGAAATATTCGGATGTAAAATACGCCCTACACCAGAGGTATTAATAAATAGCCCGTCAGCACAGCCTTTAGGCACCACTTTAGTGTCGCCGCAAACTATCCGCGCGCCTGATTTGTGTAATTCAGCAGCCATGCTATTCACAATAGTGGTTAAGTCATCCAGTGGAAAACCTTCTTCAATAATAAAACTACAGCTTAAATATTCGGGTTGTGCAGCCATCATGGCTAAATCGTTTACCGTGCCGGCAATCGCGAGTTTACCGATATCGCCACCAGCAAAAAATAACGGTGAAACGGTAAAAGAGTCAGTGGTAAAAGCAATATGACCACACATATTCAGTTTGGCGGCGTCTTCTTGCGAAGTTAAAATCGGATTATCAAAGGCTTTAAAAAACAAATCGTGGATCAATTGATCCATTTCTTTACCGCCACCACCGTGGCTAAGTTGAATCGTCTTTTTAGATGGCATGATTAACTTCTCCATAACGGTAATAAGCATTACACGCGCCCTCTGAGCTAACCATGCAGCTGCCCAGCGGTGTTTGTGGTGAGCAGCCACGGCCAAACACTTTGCAGTCTTTAGGGTTGGCTAAGCCTCGCAAAATATCGCCACACATACAGGCTTTATGGTCATCAATTTCGGTTGTCGGCAATACTTTTGCATAAATGCGTTCGGCATCGCGATGATGATATTCAGGACGCAGTGTCAGTGCCGAATTGGCAATAGGCCCTAATCCACGCCAGCGAAAGCTGTCGCGGACCATAAAATATTTGTCGACAAGTTGTTGTGCAGCAATATTGCCCTCGTAACTCACTGAGCGGCTGTATTGGTTATCAAGCTCCGCTTTGCCTGCCACTTTTTGGCGTGTGATACGTAAAATGGATTCCATCACATCTACCGGTTCAAACCCAGACACCACAACAGGGGTTTTGTATTGGTCGACAGTTGATTGGTAGATTTGAGCCCCACTAATCACGCTGACGTGAGCCGGACCGATAAAAGCATTCACTTTACTGCGACTATCGGACATCACGGCATCAATGGCGGGTGGAACCAGCACATGATTAATATGAAACAAGATATTGTCTATTTTCAGTGCTTCAGCCTGTGCCAGTAAGGCGGCCGTCATGGGCGTTGAGGTTTCAAAACCAATAGCGAAAAAAATCACGGTTTTGTCAGGATTATCTTGGGCAATTTTTAAGGTATCCAATGGATCGTATATAGGTCTAATATCGCAGCCTTTAGCGCGAAACTGCGCCAAGCTGCCCATTGAACCTGGCACTCTGATCATGTCGCCCAAGGTGACTAAAATGGTATCGGCTTGAGAGGCAAGGGTAGCGGCATGGTCAATTCGCTCTTTAGGCATAACGCACACTGGGCAACCCGGACCGTGAATAAAGTGAATATTGTCGGGTAAAAGCTGTAATAAACCGTACTTCATAATGGTATGGGTGTGGCCACCACACACTTCCATAATGTTTATTTGCTCAGTCGTTTTAGCCGCTTGTTGAGCTATCAATTGCGCTAAATGACGAATAGTCTGAGGATCTCGAAACCCTTGATAAAAGTCATTTAGGCTAATCATTGCTCAGACTCCAATTCCATTTCAGCGACAATTTGTTGATATAAATCGAGGCTTTCTTGCGCATCATTGTGGTCAATTTTATTCATCACAAAACCGATGTGAATCAATACGAAGTCGCCTAACGCCAACGGATCGCATATCAAATGACAACTCACACGACGTTTAACACCAAGCGTATCAACAGTGACTGTTGCATCATCATGAATTTCAACTACTTTTGACGGAACTGATAAGCACATAGCTAATATTCCTTATGTTCATCAAACCACGTTGCTAATACTTTCATCGAATCAGGATTTTTCACTGATACAACGAGTAATTCCACATCTGGATTTAATTTACTTAACTGTGCTTTGGCTTCGTCAATACTAAAGTCAAAGTAAGGAAGTAGGTCAGATTTGGTGATAACCACTAAATCTGCTCGGCGGAACATCACCGGATACTTCTCAATTTTATCGTCACCTTCAGGCACTGATAACAACACAATATTTTTATGGGTGCCAACATCATAACTGGCAGGACACACAAGATTACCGACGTTCTCAACGAAGCAAATATCAACATCATCTAAATTAATGTGATGCAGTGCACCGTGAACCATAAATGCATCGAGGTGACAGGCAGAGCCAGTTTGAATTTGATAGGCGTTGATACCCTTGGCAATTAAACGGTCGGCATCGCGTGAGGTTTCAAGGTCGCCTTCAATCACGGCATAGCGAGCATCAAGGTATTCATGTAAACATTCTAAAAGACTGGTTTTACCGCTGCCAGGACTACTCATTAGATTAAAGGCACTGACCTGATGAGCCGCAAAATGATCACGATTATGTTGTGCTTCGACATCATTTTTATCCAATATTTTATGGATAACCGCTAAGGTCTTTTTATCGTTAAGCTGAGGATTACTATGAAGAGTATGGTCATGATCATGGGTAATTGAACAGCCGCAATCTTTACACATGTTATGTTCCTTAACCTTGTTGTTATTCTTATTAACTAGTGTCGGTTAAGTGGATTAAGGATTCTTTGATACACATCAGTTTTTGCAATAAACACTGTGAACAACAGTGTTTATTGCGTTAATTATGTGACAGATGCCACAATTATCTGAAGGTCAACATTGATGTAGCATTGCAGCGTTAGCGATACCGCTGCTAGCCCGATTATGATAAAAATTAATCTATTCAAGTTACTTACAGTGGTTAAATTGTCATTAGTATTTGATACGCCTAAGCCTAAGCCTAAGCCTAAGCCATGTGATGTATGCCATACCACAATTGACCTAATGCAATACCACCGTCATTAATGGGAATATGGCCACTGGGCAAAACTTGCCGTTGGCCACGTTTACAATCATAAATGCACTGGCTTAGTAAGGTTTTGTTTTGAAATACACCACCACAAAATACCTGCGGTAACTGGGGATATTGCTGCCCAATTCTATCCAATTGCTGGCTAATCGCATTGATAAAATGCCAACATATTTGCTGGTTAATTAGAGGGTTATGTGAGTTCTCCACAGCACAGTTCACCAACTGAGTGATAAAGTCGCTACTGTGCCATTGAATCGGTTGTGAGTCAGCGTCGCTTATGGTGTTGAGTGTTACAGATAAAGGTTCAATATTTGACTTGCAATTATAGGCATTGGCTGCCGCTTCAATCATCATTCCGGCTTGGCCTTCGTATTGCGAGCTACCAATAAAGCCTAACGCCACCGCAAGAGCATCAAATAAACGTCCAACGGATCGACATTCAATACAATGGCTATTGTTACGCCATAATTGATACAAATTAGTGACAGTTTTGCTGCCCAAATCGGCTATAGCGGCAATCGGGAGTATAAGCACTTGTTCAAGCGACATCCGTTCAAACAATAATGCCAGCAGAATTCTAACCGGGTGTTTAATGGCTTGTTCACCGCCAATGAGCTTAAAGCAACTAAAGTGGGCCACAGTGGTAAAACCGTCAACATCAGCCAGCATCACTTCGCTGCCCCATAATGCACCGTCATCACCTAAGCCTGTGCCATCAAAACTGAATCCTAATACTTGCTCAGTGCGTTGGTGCATCGCCATAACCGATAACACATGGGCGAAATGGTGTTGTATGCCGATACAATGAGATGGCAAAAGGTGATGTTCCGATTGGTAATTTTCCGCCCATTGTGTCGGCGCATATTGCGGGTGATTATCATGCACAATATGACTCGGGCTGAAGTCATACAAACGCTTAAACGTCGCTAAGCTTCGGCTAAAATATTGCTCTGCTTCAAGGCTGAATAAATCACCAATGTGCGGTGATACAATCAAATTATCGGCAAAACCGAATGCGACCGTATTTTTCTGTTGTGCGCCAACAGCCAACACGCTGTTTTGGCTGTTTGATAGCATTGGTGTATGCAAATTAATGGTTAGCGGCGCATAACCGCGAGCCAATCTAATCACTTGCAGTTGCCCGTCAATCACTTGTACCACACTGTCATCACAAGCATTAATAATCGGCCGATTATGGTCGAGTATCCCATCAACTACATGGCTTAAATACTGTTCAATGTCAGCCTGATTACCAATAATGGGTTCACCGCTGCGATTGGCGCTAGTCGCTACAATGGGTTTCTGTAATCGCTGCATCAATAAATGATGTAATGGTGTGTAGGGTAAAAATACTCCAAGGCGATCAATACCCGGCGCTAGCAGTGGACTCAGTCTGATCGGCCCATTATTTGATCCATCATCTTTACCATTACCACTGTTATCATTACTAACAACACGTTTGGTCATCAAAGTAATCGGCTTCTCAGGGCTGGTTAACACTTGCCATTCCGTTTCAGTACCGCTGACACATAATTTTGCTTGGGCTAAGTTGGTCACCATTATCGCTAATGGCTTGGCGAGGCGTTGTTTACGTTCGCGCAGGGCTGCAACCGCATCGTTATTGGTGGCATCACACACCAAATGAAAACCGCCTAAACCTTTAATGGCGATGATGCCACCACGGTTTATCATTTCAACGGCTTGCTCTAATGCTATTAACATCGATGAATCATAAAGACATTCAGCACGAGCATTGATAACACTAAAGGTTAACTGTGGGCCACAATGTGGGCAACTGACAGGTTGGGCATGGTAGCGTCGATTCATTGGGTTGGTATAAGCGGCGTGGCAATCTTCGCACATCTCAAAATCAGCCATGGCGGTGTTGCATCGGTCATAAGGCAGGGCGTTGATAATGGTATAGCGCGGACCGCAATTGGTGCAATTAGTAAACGGATATTGATAGTGACGGTTTTGAGGATCATTAATGTCGTTAAGACAATCTCGGCAAATACTCATGTCGGCCGAAATAGCCACATTTGCATGTTCGTCAGATGAGGCATGGCTTTCAATAATACTAAATTTTTCAAACAAACTTAATTGAGTTTGATGAGTAACCTCAATGGCATCAATTCGCGCTAATGGCGGCGGGGATTTAGCTAATGTATCGATAAACTGTTCAATCTGTTCGCTATTACCCTGTAAAACAATCGTCACCCCAAGGTGATTATTCAGCACACTACCGAGTAAAGTTAACTGATGTGCCAAACGAAACACAAAGGGGCGAAAACCAACCCCTTGTACAATACCTTTAACAATAATGGTAACTTGCTGTAATGGTTTCATAAGGACTCAATCTCATACAAGGATAAGCAATAACTGATATACCTTAAGATACCTTTTATCCACGTCTTTGTTTGAGATATAGCCCACCAATTGCGATATTAACGCCATCTAAATCCAGTAATGGATTAACCAGCAGCGGAAAGTTTTTACCAATGCGTAATTGCACCCGATCAGTTAACACCGGATTAGCAAATTCGCTTCCTGCAATCACTAATTGTTTTACGCCAATATTTTGATCTAAATGTTCAACCCAATGGCTTAAGTAGTCGGCAAACGAGTCATGAAATGCAAACGCAAGTTTTGCTAAGTTAGTCTCGCCTGCCAACTTGAAACTCATTAACGAGCCCAATGTTTTACACCAATTAAGGCTACGATGTGCGGCACCTTTAGTGAGTGGAAAGTCAATGCGTGGTGCATTGTTGCCATGATGCGCCATCGCTAAAGCAATAAATTTATCGGCAAGTTCGGTTACCGACACACGTTGAGCGGTTTCTACTGGATAGGCACCAATAATCAGGGTAGCAACAGCCATTAGCTGAGACAATGCACCATCATTTGCTTGAATGTGCAGGTCCAATAATTGATTATATTCGGCAGGAAATAATTGTTTAAACTTATCTAACAGGCTTTTTTGAGGAGACTCAGACAAACTATGATAAATCTCATAACCTGTTGTCGGCAACGTCGGTAATTGAAAAAATAACTCAGGCTTACTTTGGCTGTCGAGGGTGACAATTTGGCAAGTATTTTGTTGGCTGAAATACAATACCGCAGCATGCTTAACAAATTGTGTTTTATGATGATTTTTATTGGGGTCACAGCGCAGTACCGCGGCATTTAACGCACATAAGCTGGTAGTAATATCGTTAGTGATCGTGCTCGAATCATCTGCTAAAGAGCTCGCTAAAACAGCTGGTACAGCTAACGGTGAAGCTGACTGTGAATTAGAAGGTTTAGCATCGTTGTCACTCACTCGCCAATTAATGTCAGTTGTAGAACTTTGAACCGTAAACGTATGCAGATCATCTTGGTAATGATGCTCATCATGCAAACAGGTTACGTTAGTGGGTAACGGTATGGTGCCATTACCTAGGGTGGTAATGGGTAACCATTGTTGATTAACACTGGCCAAACGCAGCGGCTTATTGAGCAAGGCTTCTTGGCTAGTATGCAGGTCAATATCATGAGTGACATGCAACCAATTAATGCCTTTTTGGCGTAACACTTCCGTGAGTATCACTAACAAACGATTTTCAGCAAATTGAATTTCATACAGCGGCGCTAATAAACTGGGGTGATCACTACTTGGTCGCACTCTTAGTAACGGTTTTTCGATGCTAGATAATGCCAACACTTGGCTGTCATTAACAATAAAATGGCTATTCAAAGAATTCGGATTACAGACTAATATTCGCGGCCGTTGATATTTTATTGTTGTGGTTATTGCGGTTATAGGCGCATTGGTCTGTGATGAGTTTATGCGTTGATCATCTGCATTTGGCGATATGGTCGAGGGTTGTATGGTTGAGGAGAATATGGCCGCGGGTGGGGTTAACCACAACGTGATCCCAAGAATAGGTAAGGGTAGAGACTTATGGCTTAGTAGGCGGTTTGCCATCGCGGCGATGTCGGCCTGAGTTAACGATTTTTCATCGCGACTGAGTTTTTCATGTCCCATACAATGATGACATTGCAGATTAATATCACCAAAAGAGGGATGTTGATTATCGCCAAATTGTGGTTGGCAATGCTGACAAAAATACAGCGGTAAACCAGAATAAAGCGGTTTAATCTTAAATGGTTTTCGCTGTCCGCTGTGTTGCTCAATCCGCTGAATGTGGGTGTCAAGTAACCAAACGGATAACAAAAAATCACTGGCAATCTCATCGGCTAATGCTTCAAGTTGCGCTTGCGTAGCAAAGGCCTCAATAAAGTAACGTATTTTACTGGTTTGAGGCTCGGATTCAGCACCAATACTGATATTAAATTCGTTACGCTCTAGGTATTGATTACACAAGTGCTCATATAAGGGCACATGGCGTTGGCATACAAAATCAAATCGAATGTTATGCATCGACATAGCAACCTCGCTTATAGGCGTCAGGAATCACCTCATCAATAGTAATATCAGCCACAATCTGCTGGCTAAACCCTAAGTCGGTCAAATGGGTTAACAGAGCATGTTCCATTAGCGGAATGGCGGCATGTAAATGTGGTGTAAGCCCCAAAGTCATTGGCTCAATCACGGTAGGGGTAACGCCTAATACAAACGTGTGTGGTCTATCACCCACAATGTCCATCATGTTGAGTGTTTGCAGCATTTCCACTTCATGAGCACTGCCTTGCCAATCGATTTCAGCAGGGGCGTGATCAAAATCAAAAAAGTACACTTCACCGGGCTCCACACCAACACTATTAACCGTATCGACCACAATCAAATGGTCGTACTGGCTTATCATCGGAATAAGGCCTTGAGCTAGGGTGCCACCGTCGACAATATCTATGCTGTCAGTTTGGTGGCTGAATTGGTATTTGTCTTTGATATAATTGACAAAATGTACGCCGACTCCTTCATCGGCGTACAATACATTGCCTATACCTAACAGCAATATTTTTTTCACAATTATTCATTCATCCTATTTATGTACTTTGTGATAGTCATAACCAGACACAATAGAATCGACTGAATTATGTTTAAAGCGAATACCAGACCACACCGCCATATACATATGGATCACCACAAAGATGATGAAGGCCCATGTTAAGTAATGATGATAAATCCGCAATGGCGCTAAACCACCACAGAGGCCGGTTATCCATGCCGATACATCACCGAGCATTCCGCCAATACCTAAATGGTACACATTGGCGTACAGCACTAAACCGGTGATACACATAATCAAGGCGACAAACGAAATGGCCACATAGGTCATAAACTGTAATGGTCCGTAAACGCCGGCTTTGTCTAAACTGCCCATCCAAAAATAGGATTTTATTTGCGATATCCAGCTTCGAGGCGATAGCACATCTTTAAATGATCGTCTTTCATTGTTAATCCGACTAAAGAAAAACAAGTAAAAACGCACTAAGGTAATACTGGTTAACAAAAATCCAAAAATGATGTGGGCAAAGCGGATCCAACCTTGTACCAATACATCAGTGCTGGCAGGTGCCACTAAAAATGGCCACGAGATATAAAATCCGGTGATCACTAATACCAAAATGGCCAGAGCGCGTAACCAGTGAAATATTCGAATCGCTGGAGTAAATATCAGCTGCCGATTATGGGTTGCAATATGTTCCATACTTTTATCCCTCCTACTCCATTACCTCTGATTAAAACCCATTTGGATCAATTTTAAATTGACCTAGGGTGTGTTTCTTGTAATCCATCACGTGAACGGAACACGCCATACAAGGATCAAAGGAATGAATAATGCGAATGACTTCTAACGGCTTAGTTGGGTCTTCAAGTTTCAAACCAATCAACGAAGCTTCGTATGGGCCCATTTTACCGTTAGCATCCACAGGGCCTGCGTTCCAGGTAGTAGGAACCACAGCTTGGTAGTTTTCGACTTTGGCATCTTTAATGCGGATCCAATGACTTAACATGCCGCGAGGGGCTTCAATCATCGAATAACCTTCGTAAACACGGTCTGGGTCTATTTCAGGTTTAACGTAAGTAGACTGATCCGACTGTATATTCACCAGTAAAGCATCAAAGGTTTGCAAACTGGCCTGGCCAACCAACACCGTTTGCAACATACGTGCAGCAGTACGGCCTAAAGTGGTAAACAATGCTTCAAGAGGCAAACCAGTGCGAGCTAACAAACCATCAACCGCATTGACCACAACTTGATTGCCACGGGCATAGTTAACCAACAAACACGCTAGTGGACCTACTTCAATCGGTTCATCTTGGTAACGCGGAGACTTAACCCACGAGTATTTACCATCGCCATTAATGGTGGGTAATTTGCCATACACAGTGTCGCGCTCAATAAACCCGGTGTAATCAGGAATGGTGGTTCCTTGATATGGATGTTGCGGACCATCAGCTTTATACCAGGCGTGAGTCACATCTTCTTTAATCAAGCTCGGGTCGATATCCAATACATTGGCTAAATCACCGTTTAAAATGACCCCTTGGTTAAATAAGTACTCGCCATCGGTTGTAATAAAATCTTCACCGCACAAGAAACTGTTAACATTTACGCCGCCAAGTACACTGGCTTCTGTACCAAATGCTTCTGCTGCCATCACAATATCGGCTTGGTAAGCTCGCTCAATAAAGTCTTGCACGATAGCGTGCTTTTGTTTCCATTCTTGTAAACGGGCAGGGCTTAACATGTCTCGTACTGAGGTTATGCCGCCCACAACAATAGACTGTGGATGTGGCGATTTGCCGCCAAAAATAGCTAACATTTCAGCTGCCACACGTTGTACTTCAAGTGCTTTTAAATAATGCGATAACGCAATGAGGTTTTGCTCAGGGGTAAAACGATAAGTACCATTACCCCAATAGGCATTGGCAAATGGACCCAGTTTTCCGGTTTCGACCAAGCCTTTCACTCGTGCCTGTACCGCTTTTAATTCACCTTCACCGGCAGCAATCGGTGCATCAGAGTAATTCATTGCCACTTTAGCCGCTAAGGCTGGGTCGGCACTTAATGCTGATACCACATCCACCCAATCCAAACCATGTAGATGATAAAAATGCACAATATGATCATGCATGTAGAGTGATGACTGCATTATGCTGCGCAGGTATTTAGCATTAAGTGGGATCTTAACCCCAAGGGCATTTTCAACTGCCTCAGTACCGCAACGATAATGCGAATAGGTACATACGCCACAAATACGCTGCACAATTAAGCCCACATCCATTGGAGTTCGGCCTTTTAAAATAACCTCAATACCTCGCCATAAGGTCGACGAAGACCAAGCCTTGGTAATGACATTATTGTCATCCACTTCAACTTCGACACGTAAATGGCCTTCGATACGGGTGATAGGGTCGATAACGACACGTTTACTCATGATTATTCCTCCAAAGGCTTAGCAAATACGCTAGCAACTGCATGGGCGCCAATACCAACAACGGTAGCGCCTAAAATGACCGCACCAATGGTGTCTGCGGTGGCATCTATGCCATGTAAAAGTTGGCGTCCTAGCGGTTTTTCAAAGTCCGCCATGTCATCCCAAAAATTCGGCTCAGAGCAACCCATACAGCCATGACCCGCTAACACCGGCCAACTGGTGTGATGGTTAAAACGCTCAGTAGGGCAGTTGTTATAGGTATATGGGCCTTTACAGCCGACTTTATAAAGGCAGTAACCTTCTTTAGCACCTTCATCACCAAATTCTTCAACAAACTCACCAGCATCAAAGCGCCCACGACGTTCACAGTTATCATGTACCCGTGCGCCGTAAGCCCATTTAGGACGATTAAACATATCCAGTGCAGGTAACTTACCGAACATAATGAAATACATTAGCGTGCCAACAATGTTCTTTTCGCTCGGAGGGCAACCGCCTAAGTTAATCACAGGTTTATCGACCACTTCGTAAACACCTTTTGCCCCAGTCGGGTTAGGTGCAGCGGCTTGTACACCGCCAAAAGCAGCGCAAGTACCAACGGAGATAATCGCGGCAGCATTTTCCGCTGCTTCCTTAACAATGTGTAAACCCGTATGACCTTTACAACCCACGGTTAAAAAGGTGCCGTTATTGGCGGTAGGGACCGCACCTTCAACGGCCAGCAAATACCGACCTTTGTAGGTTTCAAGAGCGTTTTCTAGGTTCTCTTCTGCTTGCCAGCCAGAGGCTGCCATTAAGGTTTCGTGATATTCAAGCGAGATATGATCGAAAATCAATGTGTCGAGGTTGGGCGTGTCGGTACGAATTAATGACTCAGAACAGCCAGTACATTCGGCTAAATGTAACCAAATTAGCGGTACTCGGTCGGCTAATTCAGCCGCTTCGGCAACCAGATTACTAAAGGGTAGGGGCAAGGCAAACATTGCAGTGACCGACGCGGTCCACTTAATGAAGTCTCGACGAGATATCCCAATGTTGGCCATTTTTTGTTGTAGTGACACGGGCTGACGTTGGGCAAATTGGCGTAAATAATCAAGGCGGTCTTGACCCTGTTTATAAAGGGCTGCATGTGTGTCCATGTTGATACCTTCTGCTTAAGTTAGCTCAGTGGCTAATAATTAGTTGCAATCCATCGGTATCAATATTAAAACTCAGCCAAAAATGGTCTTTGATGTAAATCAACTTGTAAGATATTTCCTTAGCATATGTAGGGCTATATCGTCGAATACATGATGTTGATCAAGTTAACAAAAATGAAATCGGACAAATTGTCGCAGATCACCATTTTATTGACGTTATTATTTATAGACTTGCTGATGTTGGCGAGTTAAATCTTGTTCAATCTAGTTGTGTACGGAGCGAATGCTCGTTGGATACTTATCACTAGCCATCTCCGCCACAGGATAACGTCATGGTTAAACGGCTAATAACGGTTCTGCTTATTATGAGTGAACTTGTCATCCGTTTACCGAATACAGAGCAGGTATCATTGATTAAAGAATGCTAATAATGACAACGTACAGCGAAGTAAGCTGGACAAAAAATGCTAATTTATCCATAAGATAAACTCACAATTTGATTAGACACAGCTTTAACTTTGCTTGTTTTTATAACATTATGACAACAACGATGTGTTTTACTTAAACATCAATGACATTAACTATGACGTTAACAATGACATTAAAAGGATGTTACTCACCCATGAGAGCCACTTATCTATTTTTGTTATGCTCATTGCTCGTGCCGACAGTTGCCAGCGCAAACAACTTACCAAACTTCCTCACTGCAGACTCTGATAAAGAGTACCGTGCAACAATTAATCATTTACGGGGTTTATTACCTAAAAATGGCATTGCAGAAATATTACCTGGGTTAGCCTCACCGTATGGTGTGCTTGATGTGCATCCAACAAAATTTACCTCTGCAGAGGATAAAAATGATTTTGCTAACTTCAATTTAGGTGTAATGAGTCACGCGATATTTAAAGCCGATCCCCAATTTGTCACCAGTTTGCCCAATAGAGTGCTGTGCAATGAAAAATCATGTCGAGACCAAAGGGTTAAGGCCATCAACATATTGCTGATAGAGCAAGACGTAATCAGTCGTTTTTTTAAGGACAACGTCGATATCACTATTGTTCAGCGCTCAGATGAGAATGTATTTAGAGTCAATAATGCATTTTTCACCCCAGCTGGCATTATTCAATATCAACCGTCAGCGGTAGCTGGGTTTGTACCTTCAGCAGATGCCACATATTTTAAAAATGTCACCTATATAGAAGCCTGTGATTTGTGCTCATCACGCTCAGCTAAGGTAAGAGACATTATGGCCAAGCACCACATTGCCGCGATGGTTAAAGAAAGTGACGGCGTAATAAATATTATTTTCGATGGTATCAGTAATAATCATTGGGGAGTTAAGCTAAGCGACAACTCAGATGTTAAGCCAGTAAAAGGGCAGCCAAATGCTTTGGGGTATCGATATGATGATGTTATAGCGATAACACCAACCGTTATTTACTACCAAACTAACTAAAATGATCACCAGCTAAAATATTCACTTCAATATTCACTTCAATATTGCGAATCTCGATACGGATAAAACCATTAATGTCAGCTACATTAATGGTTTTTTCGTGTTTATGAAGGGGCTAATTTACCGAAGTTGACTAAGTGTTTACTGCTGCACCAGGTTAGACCTCATACTGTTATGGCCTAATTACCTTGTCTTCTGCTGCTATTGCCAATAGAGTGACGGCCGGAATGTCCGTAATTCAGCACCATGAGTGTGGAAACAAAAACAACGTAGGTAACAAGTTTGATAGATAATATAGCTTTGATCGTCGATTTTTTTCTCGAACACAAATTATTATTAACGGTGTTAATAATAATGCTTATCTCAGTGATAAAACGTTTTATCATTTCAAGTATTCGTGGCGACGTCGCTTTTCTTTCTGATGTGCAACGCAAATGGATGTCACGCACTAAAAATGGCACCTTCATTTTAATACTGGTTATTTTGTTCATGCTTTGGCAATCCGAAGTTAGCAAGTTTGCACTGTCTGTTACCGCCATTGCCATTGCCATAGTGATAGCATCAAAAGAAATCATTCTTTGCTTTACCGGCTCAATACAACGCGCGAGTTCACGTTCATTTGTGATTGGTGATTGGATTGAAGTAGGGAAAATATATGGCGAAGTGATTGAACATAACTTAATGGCCACCGTGATCCAAGAGATCGATCTTGATCAAGGTCAATATCATTACACAGGTAAAACCGCGACATTACCTAACAGTATGTTTTTTACCTATGCGGTGAAAAACCTCAACTTTATGAAACGTTATGTTTACCACAACATAACCATTACCGTGGTCCAGTTTGTTAATCTCTATACACTGTTTCCTGGGTTAACCCGCCAAATAGAACAGCACTGTGAAGACTTTATCGAAGTGGCTAAGCGTTACAACGGTGTGATAGAAAAACATGCTGGTGTCGATTTACCTGGCAGCGAACCGCATATTCATATCACCAGCGGCATCAACGGCGAGCAAAATGTGCATATCATGATTTTTTGCCCCACCGAACGCGCCATACATTTAGAGCAGTTAATAAGAGAAGACTTTATGATTGCTTACCATGAAAACTTTAGCTAATTCATCTGAAATCGCTCTCTATCGCTCCACATGTTTATTCCGCACGGCATGATTAATCTCAGTTCAACACTGGGATTAATCATTAACTTCACTGTGTTTTAGCATCAATAACATCAATACAAAGTCTTTGCATGTGTCTATTACTCGTCATCATGACCTTTCAGTAGCGTTTATAGACTCATCTCAGCTTAGTCTCAGCAATTGAGTTACACCTCAGTGTATAAGGCGTTGTGTACCTCCAACCGTATGCATTTGCGTAGCGAATACAACGCCGTGGTTAATAAACCGAAAAATAGGTTATTACAACATTGATATACTCAGCGTTGTAGATGTTGCAGATGTTGTGATGTTATAGATGTTGTAAATAAGGCTTTTTACGCACTATTTTTTAGAATATTTGATGTAAATAAACAGTGACAATAAAATAACTCCGCCACCAATAAGCTTTTGCATTTCAACTACCTCATCAAGAAAGCTGATAGACAATATTAATGTCCAAATGGGTTCTAAAATCATGATCAGCGAAGCGGTTTCAATTTTAACGCTAAATTGACCGACAGTTTGAAGCAAATAACGCACACTGGTTGCGATAACCGTTGATACCGCAAACCAAAATAGCACATGACCATTTATCTCAAAATGTTCAGGTGAAACCGCAGCCATAATCACGCAACCCACAATGCCCACCATGAATAATTGTACACAGATGGATGTTAACGGTTTTATATTGGTTAAGACCCGCTTATTCAATACAAAATGCAATGACAGCAGTGCCGATGATAATAAGAAAAACCACTGGATATTATCAACTTCCCAGCCAGTTGTGATGGTCAATAACATAATGCCTATACAAGTAATAGGCAGCGATATCCAAAACATGCGGTTGGGTTTAACTTTGAATAATAGCCAAGAAATAAACGGGGCTATAATCATCGCCAAACTCATGATAAAAGCACCTTCAGACAAAGTACTAGAGATGGTAATCGCGTGAACCCATACTTCAATCGAAGCGGCTAATACCATGCCAACGCCACCAAGCGCGGCAATTTGTTTCAGGCGTAGAACAAAAATTTGATGATAACAAAATGGCAATAAAATCAGACTCGCGATTAAGAAGCGAGCAGCAATAAACACCTCTCCAGGCATCTCTAAAATAACAAGTTTGGAGGCTATCCATCCCACAGCCGCAAGCATTGTGGCCAGTAATAAGGATATTTTGCCGCGCAACGCTTCTTGTTTCATCAAACCGTTTGTTCCAGCTGAGGGATGGGAAAAGGGGCAAGGCTCTTGGCAAGTCACAATGATACGAGAAAACCAAAAAATATGTCGTGATAAATAAATGATGTATACGTATAAAGCGATCCTACCTTACGTCAGAGTCGCTCACATATTAACTCAACTAAACAGTGTGATTACTATTAGCTTGGGCTGTATTCGGGGTAATCAGTATATCCGCGTTCACCACCACCAAATAATGTCTCTGGGTTGTGAGAGGCTAATGGATAGTTATGCTTAATACGGTTTACCAGATCAGGATTGGAGACAAATGGTCGGCCAAAACCAATCATATCCGCTACACCAGCATCAATGGCCTGAGATCCATTTTCGCCGTTGTAACGTCCCGCATAAATAAGCACACCTTTATAAACGTCGCGAACCGTATCTTTAAATACTGTTGGTGTCTCTGGGGCATCATCCCAATCAACTTCAGCCACATGTATATAGACCACATTGAGGCTATTAAGTAATACAGCCGCGGCAATGTAGGTGTCTATCGGCGTTGCATCAACAGTACCATTTAGCGATGTGAATGGCGCAAGACGAACACCAACACGATCAGCGCCAATGGCTTGCGTCATTGCACCAACCACTTCACCCAGGAAGCGCAGGCGGTTTTCGATACTACCACCATATTCGTCGATACGATTATTCGCTTCAGAATCGATAAACTGGTTAATTAAATAACCGTTAGCAGCATGCAGTTCTACGCCATCAAAACCGGCTTCAATCGCATTTAACGCTGCTTGACGATATTCGCCAATCACATGTTCAATGTCAGCTTTAGACATTTCACGAGCCACTACCACGTCAACAAAACCGGGTTCGTCGGTACCATTATCCACAAACACTTTTACATTTTGGGCTTTTAGTGCAGAAGACGAAATAGGTTGCTGACCACCGATATTATCAGGGTGAGACACTCGACCAACGTGCCAAAGCTGAGCGAAGATAGTGCCATTTTGTGCATGAACCGCTTTGGTGACCTTCTGCCATCCGGCAATTTGTTCTGCAGAATAAATACCTGGTGTCCATGCGTAGCCTTGGCCCATGACTGATATTTGGGTGCCTTCTGTAATAATAAGACCCGCGGATGCTCGCTGAGCATAATATTCAGCCATCATCTCATTAGCCACATTGCCCGGTTGGGTTGAGCGCGAGCGCGTCATTGGTGGCATAACAATACGATTTTTTAAAGAGAGTTTACCGAGCTGTATTGGTTGAAATAGTGCATTGTTCATTCTGTATTCCTCTTTACTTGCTAATTTGGATGAGCTCAATTTGGTATCCATCAGGATCGACGATAAAGGCGATGTGAGTTGAGCCACCTTTTACCGGTCCTGGTTCACGGGTGACGTTGCCACCGCGTGCTTTAATGTCATTACAGGCACTATAAATATCCTCTACACCCAGCGCAATATGACCAAAAGCATTACCATGGTCATACTCATTGGTGTCCCAGTTATAGGTTAATTCAATCGTGGTGCTGTCTGCTTGAGTGCCATAACCCACAAAAACTAAGGTGTAGCGATAGTCTTTGTTTTCGGTTCTTTCTAGCACTTTCATGCCTAGCACATGGGTATAAAACTCAATTGATTTTTCTAGGTCAATGACTCTCAACATAGTGTGTAAAAATTTCATAACTCTCTCTTTAAGCGATATCTTTTAAACGCATCAGCGAACGTGCCCATTCCCGAATAAACAACCGAATAAACAACCGAATAAACAATCGGATAAATTACACTATAAGGCGTGCGTATGAATGATGTTCGATAGACGTAATATACAGTGAACAAGGCTAAACAATAAATTATTAAAAGTTATCCTTTTAATAATAAAACGTTATCAATGGAGGGTTTAACAATTAATTTCCAAAATTTTTTGAACATAATTAACAAATTATTTGCTGGTTATCATAGTGACAATAAACATTATCATGTAAAGCAAACCGAAAGTTGACAATGTGCCCTCAAATACAAATGAAAACGGTCTGTGCTCTCTCTGATTTTTTCAAAAAAGAGGCACGCTTTATCGTCTAAATTTTAGCTTAGGCACAGATGTATGAACTGCTTTTTAACCATTAAACCATGGTGATAGTGCGTTTTTGTTGTTGCAAAGAGTATTACGCCTATAGCATAGGCGCATTAATGACGCAGTGTAGAAATATTTAGGCTCAAAAAATATTGGGCAGCAGCATGAAAACCTGATTAACCATTGTTGCGATAATCTTTACCGCTATTTCGATGCCGGTTATGTCACAGACTGTTAACTAAGAAATACCACAAGCCATTCAACCTATGCACGAAACATTTAACCCTATTGCCTTTGAACACTGGCGCCATACTCGTGTGGAATACACTCAATGGCATAAATAATAATGTGCATTGAGGTAATGATGAGTATCGACCTTAAGCTTATATACCCGCACCGTCATTTAAGCTCAGAGTAGGTTGAGTCTTAATCTGACTTTCGCTGCGGTATATCTCGTCAAAATCAACTAGCGGTAGGGATTCAAAACCAGGTTTGGCAAATAAATAACCCTGCATCAGCTCAATGCCACAATCGCGTAACCATTGCATTTCTTCTATTGTCTCTACGCCTTCAGCCAAAGAGGTAATGTTAAGTTCAGTAAACAAATTTAAGCAGTTTTTTATAATAGCTTGTCGGGTTTTATCTTGGTCGATATTACGAACAAGCTTCATATCAAATTTGATAATGTTGGTTTGAAAATCAGCCAACAGTCCCAAACCGGCATAGCCAGAACCAAAATCGTCTAGTGCGGTGATAAATCCTGATTTCTTATAATACTCAACGATACTCTTAACAAATGCAGTATCGCTAATGTTCTCATTTTCTGTAAATTCAAACATGATTCTGTTGGTTGGGAAGTTATATTCTTTAGCGGCTTCTAAGGTTGTTCTAATACAGCGCTCAGGTTTATAAATAGCATTTGGAAGAAAGTTAATGCTAAGCATTGAATCTAGCTTTAGTTTCGCCGCCAGTGCGATGGCTTTAACGCGGCAAAGTTGATCAAAGAGGTAACGATTATCATCATTGACTTGAGAAATGATCGAAAAGGCCGATTCATTCTGTAAACCACGTACCAATGCTTCATAGCCAAATATAGTATTGGTCTTACAGTTAATAATTGGCTGAAAAGCCATGGTGAAATCAAAATCAAGGCTGCTTTTATCAAAACATTTATTACAAGTAAATCTGTCATAAATTATTGGCTTTGTTTCCATTGTAGCAACCTCAATTAATATAACGCTCGCTTAAGCTATGCCGTAACGAACTTAGGATTCTACCTTGCATGGTAATGACTAGAAACATTACCAATGCAGCGCGTTGCAAATCAACATTAAGTGTTTGTTGAGCTTAGCCGCTATGCGGCAGGAAAAGATAAAACTCATCTTAATTGTATCAATTTTAATTTGATTAACTGTCGACTTAATCGATGTTGCCACACTGTGTGGGTTAACACTCAGACATCATCATAATATCAACGATAAAGACATTAAAACAAAATCTTACCTATTTCAATTTTTAAGGCAAGCCACGCACAAACATCATTACACATTATCTAATATTTAGGTGTATATCGGTCAATTTGTTGGCTAATTGCTTAATAAAAAAACATCATATTCACCATCTTTACGCACTAACAGTAGCCCAAATCTGACCAATGAATTACCAATAAAGCGGTCGGTAGTTTGTTGTACGGATTGATACGCTGATTAGAACGGCAGTTGCTCACCGTTAACATCATAAAACTGACCGGTATTGTGAATTGATAAATTGTTGATCACTTTTATAATCCCAAGGGCGGAATCATTAACCTTTACCTTTGCAGAGCTGCCGCCCATATCAGTTTGCACCCAGCCTGGGTGAACAGATACCACCGCGACGTTATCATTAACCAGTTCAGTCGATAAATTCACAGTTAACATATTGGCTGCGGCTTTAGACATTCGGTAACCATACCAGTCGACACCTTGTACTTGTGATAGTGATCCCTTAGAAGAAGAGATAATCGCTATTTTGCATAAACGATTTTTATTCAATAGTTCTAATAAGCAGTGTGTTAAAAATAATGGCCCGAGCGCGTTCACTTTAAAACACATTTCAGCGTCAGCATAATCAATAGCATGAATACTGTGATTATCTCGATCTAAAAAGCCCGCATTATTAACGATTAAATCGAGACTAATATTTTGTTGACGGAGATTATTCGCTAAGCGCTGGATTGATTCAGAGCTCGTGATATCCAGTGACTCAATCAATAATTTGTCAGCAAACAGGGCCTTCAACGACAAAAGCTCAGTCGCTGTTGCGCCATCTCTACAGGTTGCTATGACGCTGCAACCGTTGACAAGATATTGCTCTGTTAACGCTAAACCAATACCTCTATTCGCACCGCTGATTAATACCACTTCACTATTCATTAAAAACCTCTAAATCGATTGTTTTATATAACTTTTCTGGTAAATTCTATTGAAAAATTCTTGTGTAAATTCTTGTGAAAAAGATAGATGTAAAATATAGATATAAAATATTGATAAATATCATCTTGCAGTTGTGTCACCGTGGATGTGATTCGATATGTTTACTCTGTGTTGCGATAAGAATCGTCATTCGATAACACACAATGGCTGAGTGATCATCGTTATGCTTTGCTTATTCCTCGTATACTCGCTCCGAATTAATAAGCTGGTGGCTATAAATGATCACTCAATCTGTTCGTTCAATTTACTCGTTCAAAATGTTCGTTCAAAATGTTCGTTCAAAATGTTCGTTCAAAATGTTCGTTCAAAATGTTCGCGCCAATAGCCTTGCTCAAACGACTAGCTCAAACGACTAGCTGCGAAATAACTACTTAGACGTTGCAGCAATGCTTAATGTATTGAGAGCAGACGATATTTTGTTAATAACCTTATCGCAGCCTGCAATACTATGACGCTGTTTAATGTACTGCGGATTGTTATACGACAGCCAAACCTTGTTATCAGCATCCTCGCTAATCAATACCTTTTGTGGCAAGTCAATCGCGACAAGTTGGTTACACTGCATTAATTGAGTACCGATGTTAGGGTTACCGAAAATAATCACTTCAGTTGGTCTCAGAGTTAAGTTCACACCGGCGGCATTTTTTTGATGATCAATCCTGGAAAAAACCGTAAAACCTTTGTCTTTTATGATCGACTCAAACCTATCTGCCGTTTCTTTGGCCGAGTAATGGCTTTCAACAGTGATAAGGCTTTCTACCGCATAAGCATGAGCAGAAGCCAACAAGACGGCAACGGCTAAAGAAATATTTTTAATCATAAAATCACCTATTCGTTATGTTTGGTCATACTAGTTGTGTTTGGTCATACTAGTTATGTTTGGTCATTAGAAGCATTTCGGCGATAAACTCGGCTAACATCAAGGATATAAAAATCGACTTAAGTATTTGTTGTTCGCAAATACTATTAATAGCCGTTTAGTTTCAGGCGTATTTATCTGCTTGGCCCTAATTTAACCGCAGTACCAAAAGCCATAATTTCAGACGAGCCATCCATAATGGCACTTGTCGTAAAGCGGATCCCCACAATCGCATCAGCCCCTTTTTGTGCCGCATTGGCAACTAAACGCTCAACTGCGACATCTCTGGCATCAGATAACATTTCGGTGTAACCGCGGATTTCGCCACCCACAATGCTTTTTAAGCCGGCCATAATGTCTCGACCAATATGTTTAGATTGAACCACATTACCGGTTACAACACCGACAATCTCGAAAATGTCCCGACCAGGAATGGTTTCAGTTGTGGTATAAATCATAAATCCTCCATGAAAAATCAATCGTAAACCATCGTACTGCTAACACGCTTAAATAGGAATCCAATTAGTGATACTTAACTGACCCCCAATACTGTTGTTTACGCTTTAGGCGCATCTTGTAATAAAGGGAAGTAATGATGAGTCGTATTGAAGAGAAGTAATAAAGGGTCGTGATGAAGAGCCGTAATCAATAGCCGTAATGTAGATGCATAATACAGAATCGTAATCTAGACGATCCATAAAATGCTGGTGGACGTAATAGGTCACTTAGTGAGTATCGTAATAGACACTTAATGGCAGAGTAAAATACGCTCGGTGTTTTATAGATCACTTTTATGTAACCTGCGCAGACTTATTTTGAGTAAATATGCATTAAAGTGAATGAAGGTTAAAAACTTACCGAGGGTAATACTTTTATTTTTGCATAATCACGAATAGTTATTCTAGTGGTGTGCTGGTGGCATTAGCCTACGTTAGCGGTGTTTTTTACTATCACTTTATTTTTATAGGGCGGTTTATGGCGTTAAACATGGCATAATTAGTCACTAGGTTCAGCATTCGTTTTTGTGTAAACATTTTTGGCAATCGCTTTAGTGACAATAGAGGTATGTTTGGCTTCACATCATTCATTATTAAATCATCAACGTCATTTTGAACGTATCGGGCCCGACTATCGTAATGGCGATTCGGTCAGTTTTCTCGACATTAAACACACTTTTGGTTTGCAGCATATCCGTGTTGGAAAATGGGTTAACCGTGAGGAGTCGGCACTTGCGGCTAATTTGATATTTGACTCACTAGCAGACTTAGCCAACATATTAGCAGTACCGCCAGAGTTGATTGGTTTACGCGGTAGCTTACGCTTTGCCTTTGGCCATGGCGGCCAAAAAGGTGTGCAAGCTCATTATGCACCAGCATACCGGGAACTGGCATTAGCCAAAAATGCCGGAGCAGGGTCGTTAGCTCATGAATTTTGGCATGCATTCGATCACTATATCGCCGATAAAATGTTTATTGACGACAGTATATTAGACCCGTATTTGTCGTCGCTTTTAATATCAGAGCAAACTACCACTACAACTCGGGCTAACTTAAGTCGTGCCAATTTATTTGCTTGTGCCAGCGACAATTGGCTGGCCGATAAATCCATAATCGCTCACCCGTTGAATAAGAAACTCTCTAGCTTATTTAAAGTGACCTTGCTGAGCGCCAACGGCCAAGAGCCACATGATTATGTGCGTCGCTCCATCGCACTCGATAAACAGCAACGCTGCCATTACTTTGCTAAACCGACCGAAATGATGGCGCGCGCCTTTGAATCTTGCATTGAAATGTATTCACAGGATTATGCCAATATATCCAATCCTTACCTGGTTAACAGTACTATCGACTCGCCACTTGCTAAGCATGGCGCTTATCCCGATGCACAACACTGTCGTGAAATATATCAAGCCATGATGGAATATTTTGAACCTTTAGGGCTAGCGTTTGATAAGCAGAATGGTTAACAGTAACTTCGATATCAATGTACAGCCTTGAGCCAGTAACAGCCTTTGGGCGAATAATCATCTTGAGTCTATAAAAACCTAGCGTGAAAAAGCAGTCCATAACAAGGCAAACAGCCTTTAGTCATAAGGTCTTGTCATTACATCCCTACAAGTCATATCAGCTCACTTAGATTATAAATAATAAAAAAAGGCCAAGCGATTAAGCCAGGCCTTGGTATGTTGTTGCTAGTCTAGTCCTGAGATAAGTCATCCGGACTAGACAGCTAGATATATTCAAGCTAATAGCAGCCTTAAGATGCCAATTTTAGAGACTCATTTTAGAAACTCATTTTAGAAACTCATTCTAGATAGCGATAGCCTTTAGCTTGTGCTCTAAAGCTGTTTGTATACCACACCGTCTTTCATCACAAAGGTGACGTTTTCCATCAAACTAATGTTATCCAGCGGATTACCATCGACAGCGATAATATCTGCCATAAATCCTGCTTTAATCTGGCCTAGGTTATCTTGTTTTATTAAGGCTGCACTGTTAATTGTTGCGGCCTGCAGCGCTTGAATAGGCGTCATGCCAAAGGTCACCATGCGCGAGAACTGCTTACCGTTATCGCCATGAGGATAAATAGCGGCATCGGAACCAAACACCATCTTAGCGCCAGCCTTAACGGCTTTTCTAAAGCTGTCGCGCTGAGCTTGCGACACTTGCTTTTCTTTGTTGATATTGGCTTCTGGTACGCCGTTAGCCGCGCCATAGGCGAGGGTGTATTCGGTGTTGTAAATGTCGCAAGACAAATACGTGCCTGCTTTTATTGCCATCTTAATGGCTTCATCGTCCATAAAACTACAATGTTCAATGCTATCGATACCTGCGCGTATTGCATCTTTAATGCCGCTGGTACCATGAGCATGGGCGGCGATAACAAGGCCGCGCATATGCGCTTCATCTGCAGCAGATTTGAGTTCTTCGTAGGTCATTTGCTGCGCACCAACTTGAGTACCTTTAGAAAATACCCCACCAGTGGCACAGACTTTAATCGCATTGGCACCGTATTTAATGTTTTCACGTACTTTTGTGCGTACTTCCCAAGGGCCGTCGGCAACACCTTGAGCTTTTGCATGGGCTTCTGGTGCGGGAAAGTTATCATCGCAATGCCCGCCAGTGATCCCAATTGCATGGCCCACAGCCCAAATACGGGGCCCAGGAATATCGCCAGCATCTATTCCATCACGAGTGGCAATAACGGAATAACCCGATGCGCCTAAGTCTCGCACTGTGGTAAAGCCCGCTAGCAAGGTTTTTTGAGCATTTTTGACGGCTTTAACTGTTTGCCTAGGCACTGAATAATTCATCGATTCTAAAAAGTTATCTTCGGCATCAAAGGATAAATGCACGTGCATATCCATCACACCAGGCACCAGCGTTTTACCCTTAAGATCAATCAAACTGTAATCGGCTTTATTGTTGATGTTTGCCGCGGTAGTAACCTTAATGATTCGATTGTTTGATACGATAATCGCAGCATCATTAATGCTTTTACCTTTGGCTACGTCGATATACGCATCGGCTAAAATCAGCGTGTCTTGGGCAATCGCTGGGGTGATAAAAGTGGTACCTAAAATTAGGCTAAGGGCGAGTGGTATCGCATTAATATTGTTGTTTTTTAAAGGCATGACTATTTTAAAATCCTGTGTTGTTATTGTTAGGCGCGGACATTGTTTACTTTGTATCGTACTAGGCACAATCAATTCTTTATCAGTTTAATAAGGTGGAAAGTATGCGAGAGGTAAAGGCTAAAACTGATAATTTATATTAACAACGTGTTAAATTTAACCGTAATCATTTTGTGTATCAATTTGTATTAGCGGACAGTAATTGAAGCCAGTTTGGCGGAAAGAGCGTAATAGAAAGAGCGTAATAGAGAGACCGATTAAAAAACGCATAAAAAAGCCACTTGCGAGTGGTTTTTTAGAGAAGTACTAAATGGTCGGTGTTTATGATTTACACAAAATCAGAGGCATTTAATACCTGCTTTAAGCGTGCAAAGGTCTGCATTGAGTCATTGGCGAGTATTGGTGAGTAAGCTGGATTATGGGCATTAAGTTGATATTGACCATTAGTGAATTTACTCACTTTACGTAATAAATATTGGTTATTGCCTGTATCATCTTGGATTTCAATCGCCATGATTTTACCGGTAATCGAACCAGCATTAATTGCTGTAATACGTTCTAGTAACAATAAATCACCATTTTCAATTGGATTTTTACCGCCGTTCATCGAATCACCACTTGCTGGAGCAACAAAAAAAATCGATGGATCGAGTTTACTAAAGGTCGAGTTTAACGTCAGTGTTTCACTATTGTCGTCAGTACCCGTTTTAAAATGACCGCAAGCAATTTTTAGATCTGGGTAATAACTAAGGGATGCCTGTTCATCGCGACTCACTTCAATTGGAAGTGTAACCACATTCGATTGTACAGTTTTGCTTATTGGAGTGAGTGTCGATGCTGATTGGCGTTGGCTATAACGCGCTAACAACAATTCGCTTAATTCGCTCATTGCGGTAGACATTACTTCAATATCATCAACTTTTACATCAACATTTGCATGTAATCTATTTTCTTTTACAGCAAACCAAGACTGTGCGTCTGACTTATCTTGTTTGCATAAAAACGTAATTGGGTTGTCTAACCAATACTTACGCCATTTTGGGGAATCGGCGTCGATTAGCTGTAAATCGGTTTTAACATCTTGAGTCCACAATTTCGGATAACGTTTAAATACCTGCCAACTCTTAATGCATACCGCTTCAATTGTGGGGGGATAGTTTAATCCGTCTAACTCAATAAATGCTTCGAGTAAAATGGCTTTAAAGCATTTCGTCATTGTGGCTTTTTCAACGCCTAGACTCAAAAATGGCAAATAGGGCGTTAACGCCAGTAATGTTTTGTCTTCACGTTCTTGGGTTAATACCAGTTCAAACCAACTACCATTTTGCTTGGTCATTTTACTCCAAACATAACCATTGTGATAAAACTCAGTGGCAGTAGGGCGGTGACCTAAATCATCTTTGAGTAATTGGTATTGTTGATCTGCTTTGGTGTAATCAAGTTTTAGCTGTTGCCAAAAGTCGACCAATTCGGGATCGATATTGATTAAGCACTTAGAATCGATTTCAGGATTGTTAAGATGCTTAATCGCTTCATTGGCATTCGCTGCTTGCAATAACGCCACTGGACGATTTAAAAAGCTGATGTGATTACCGATGAAATCGATAACCGAGACAAAGGTTTTATTGGTTTCGGGAGATGTGCGTAACCCACGGCCTAACTGTTGCAAAAATAGAATTTTAGATTCAGTCGGACGTAAGATTAAGATAGTGTCTATTGAAGGTAAATCAGTACCTTCATTGAACAAATCGACTGAAAATATCACTTCTATTTCACCCGATTTTAATTGGCTAAGTGCTTCGCCGCGTCTAACTTCTGAGCCGCTATGCACCGACACCGCTTTAATACCTCGAGCAGAAAACCATTGGGCCATAAAGTCGGCATGAGCTTTAGAGACGCAAAATGCTAAGGTGCGTTGCTGCTTGTGGGTTTTCCAATGGCCAAACACGTGTTTAGCGCGCTTCTGTGTAGCAAATAGATTCATTAATTGTTGCGGATCAAACTTACCATTGCGCCACGGTAGTTCTCGGTAATCGACCGTCTCGTCTTTAATACCTTGGTAATGAAATGGTACCAGAATGCCCGATTCAATTCCGTCGATTATGTTTTTTTCAAACACCAAATTATTATCACATAACGATAGAATATCAGCTTGATCCGTGCGCTCTGGCGTGGCCGTTAAACCGAGTAAAAATTGCGGGGTAAAGTGGTTGAGTAATAACCGATAACTGACGGCGCCAGCATGATGAAACTCATCAACAATGACGTAGTCGAAGTGAGCTTGATCTAGTTGATTAAGATATTCCGGTTTGCCTAATGTTTGAATCGATGCAAATACAATGTCAGCATCAATGACTTTAGTTTTGGCATTAAAGTGGCCAGTTGTACTTTGAGGTAATAAGGTTCTAAAAGTCCGTTCTGCTTGAATTAATATCTCTTCTCTATGAGCAACAAATAGCACTTTTTTAGCGTTGAATTGCAATACATCAAATGCAGCTAACCATGTTTTACCCATGCCTGTGGCTAATACAACCAGTCCCTTGGATTGCTTAGCTAAACGTGTATCCGCTAATGCTATCAAGGCTTCTGCTTGGGCAGAATTAGGTACAGGTTCTTCTGGCTCTGTTTCATGAACAATAGCTAAAGGTGGTTTACACAATTTACGTTTTTGGGCATAGTCGTTGATGAAGGTATCACTTAGATCGATTGCCTGCGAATGATTGAAAATATTCAAGAATTGTTGGCGGATATGGTTAAACTCTTTAGGATCTTGATTCGGCAATAAGTCATGGCGCAAGCACCATTCAAATGCGTGTGTGAATGCCGCTTTACTGATGTTATTTGAGCCAATAAAAGCGCTCCCGATATCTGCTAATCCGGTTTGTTGCTGGACGAAAATATAGCTTTTCATATGAAAGCTTTGATTGCTATTACAGGTAAATATTTTGGTTTTTGCACCGCGAGATTGCAATATCATTAAGTGTCGCAATGCAACTGGGTCGGTAATCAAAAGATAGTCGGAGGTGACTATTGAAATGCTTGCATCGCGTTCTAATGCATCGGATAAAGCATCAAAAATTAAATCTAGCCCAGATCGTTGAATAAACGACACCGACATTTCAATGCTAGTCGCACGGTTAATGGCTTGCGTTAATTTTGGTAAAAAAGGGTCATCCAAACCACCGCTGGTTAATACAGGTCCTTCTGCTAGCTTCATTTTTACATCTCTATTTTAACGTCTTTATGAGGATGGCATTGAGCCATTTTTCGTTTTCACGACCCGAGCGCACATCTGTAGTCACCCAAGTCTGTTTAATCATGAAACCTGTTTGTTGAATCCACTGTTCTAATAGTGACTCATTAGCATCGGTAAAAAACCGACCGTTATGAATTCGCTCCTGATCACCATATTTAAATGAACAATAGAATACGCCACCATTAACCAAACTGTTAGCCAAAATTTCAAAGGTGTTGGGTAGAGCGCTTGCTTCAACATGAAGCAGAGATGCACAAGCCCAAATGCCGTCAAACTGAAGCGATGTGTCTATTTCATCAAAGGTACAAACCGTGACATGTTGGCCAATATAATCAGATGCCGCTTTGGCTAATTCGGCACTGGCATCAATGGCGGTAACATTGAAGCCCAATTGAATAAAGGCTTTACTGTCACGACCAGAACCACAACCAGCATCCAATACACGTGCGTTAGCAGGGAGTTGTGCGACAAAGGCTTGATACAATTCGCTGACATCAGCATTCACAGTCGACTCGAAAAAATCATGCGAATGTTGATCATAAAACGCAATAGTAGACATGGTTAACCCTATAATTTAAATCGTTTAAATATGAATGATTAAGTCTGAATGCTTCAGTGTGATTTTATAACCTATTACAATCAGTAATCAACTTGCTGGATCACCGCGATTGCCGTTTCATCACGGCCTTTTTTAGACGGTACTCGATGGCCGGTGTCGGCATTGGTTTTCATGGTTTGTATGAACTGATTCATTTGCGGGCCAATGCTGATGTGTATTGGTCGATTTTTACCGTAGTAGTACAGGCGATCAAATTTCAGGTTTTCACACATCCATAGTGCAACTTGCTGCATATCAATCGGTTGGTCATTGTTGCTGCTTACTAGGGTAAAGTCACAGGCGGCACCTAGGCGATCGCAGATGATTTTTTGATTTTGATTGAGTTCGTGCGAGCAATGTTGATCAAGCTTTGGGGCAATATGTGGATTACGATTTTTGGCAATTTTTCTAACTAATTCAGGTGAACAAAAACCATAAGTTAAACGCAATGGGCCAAATTTGTCGACAATTGGGTCCAGTATTTGAGTGGCCAATAAACTCAGGGCGCGCCAGGTGTCAGGTTGTAATGGCAGGTTTTCAATATTATGTTCGAGCGCAGTTGCACCACAATTAATGAGATCTGCGTAAGTGAAAAAGCGGCTGGCTTTACCGTTGATATTATAGGTAAACAATCAAAATCCATCGTGTACGTTCATTTGGGACAACAATAACGTGTATTGATTATGCTGACCAGATTGAACTGTTATTTAGGCTCATAAAGTGGCAAAAATAAGCTGTTTAACATCTAAAATGGTCATTTGAGAGGAATCGCGATGTTAATACAGCAGATGAATGATATTTGCCAACATAATGAGATAATATTCTGAGACATTTACCGCAATAAACTTGAGAACAGAAATTGCGGTAAACAAGGCAAGGCTACACTAATACTTGGCGGGTGTTGGCGATATAGTGATGGATCTGCGCCTCAGTTTTTGTATCAATCATCACTTCCGGTCGACGGTGCTCAGGGCAAGGCATGCGTGGTGTTGTGCCAAAAACACGACATATCAATGGGCGCTCTTCATAAACCTCGCAACCATTTGGACCTAAGTATACGCAATTCCACTCTTTTAATGCGGCTTCATGTTGGGCGTTAGTTTTAAAGGGGAGGCGTGCCATTTCTTCAGAAGATGTGGTTACTGGACCACAACAATCGTGACAACCTGGCTTACATTCAAATGACGGAATGCGTTCACGCAGCAGATCGACTATCTCTATGTTATTTTTCATTAATGCCTAACGTTTAAAGAGTTCGCGGACATTATACGTCGATAGTGGGCTGACTAAAAGTTGCCAAGGTATATATTTGGCCGCAACTTATTTAGTAGCCACTTATTTAGTAGTCACTTATTTAGTAGCAATGGACCCTTTGTGCAGGATGGTATATTAGTGGAATAACACTTTTTGTTTAATATTTGCCTAGTGGCATCAAAGATAAATCTGCTTTTACACCAAGTAACGGCTAAATGGCTATTACAACTTGTTGGATAATGAAGATAATGCAACAAGCGCATTGTCGAAATCTAATATTTCTACTGCATCATATAGCACTGCTAATTCATGCTTAACCAATAAATTATTAGCCAACATATTTTGTAGGTTTAGGATGATATTCACCGCTTCTAGATTGTTATTTTCGAGGTGTTGTTTCAGTTCTGCGAGCATCGCGGTGAGCTCTGGGATTGAATAATCAACTGTTAGGTGTTGTGTTTCAACTTCTTTTTCTGCTAATAAAGCATGGATTTTTGATAGTTCAGCTTGTGTCACTGAACGTAACTGGGGCGCCAGTTCGACACTAAGTATCTCAAAAGCATTTGAACTATTCGCGTCCTTGAGTTTTATCTCCCAGGCACATAAGGCTTGATAGATTGATGTTAAGCCAGCTGTCCCAGAAGTCCCTTTAAGGGTATGAACAATGACCAATATCTCATTGGTGTTATTTTGCAAGATCATCTGTTCTAGATTATTCAGTTGCTGATCCAGATTTGCTTCAAAAACCTTTAGTAAACGCCGATAAAACTTTTCATTACCACCAAAAGGCTTAAGTAAACTTTCTAGCTCCTTATTATCAGATTCTGATCTAAAATTATTAATGTCATGTTTATTCATTTCATCAAGGGGCTGCTGCTGAGCAGTAATTTTAGTAGATTTCATATGTATGACTCTCGGACCATGATGACTTTCTAAGTACACTATAGAAAAGATAACAGCAGTTTACTGTATTATTGAGTTTCAATGGATGTCCTATCGTCATAAAAAGTTAGGATTTATTGTTAATCAATAGCTTAGTTTGCTTCAACAATAATTATAATGCAATATTAGTCGATAAAATTCGACATATTTGGGGTTTACGCCAATCAAACTGGAGTCGGCATGCAATTAGATAAAATTTTACACGTAGAGGATGATGAGTCGATTCGAATCATTGTTGAAATGGCTCTCGTTGATATATCTGGATTTACCCTGTTGGCTTGTGATGGCGGACATGAGGCCATTAGCCAAGTGGAGGCTTTCGCACCAGATTTAATATTGTTAGACGCCATGATGCCGGGTATGGATGGTATACAAACGCTGATTGAAATTCGTAAAAAACCAAATTGTTTAAACATTCCAGCTGTTTTTATGACCGCGAGGATTCAGGAGTCTGAAAAACAAGAATATTTGGATGTTGGTGCCGTTGCTGTGATTGAAAAACCCTTCGATGCTATGAGTCTAGGTGATAGGTTAGAATCTATTTATCAAGCTTGCTTAATCTCTCAAGAAATCCACAATCAAGAGTAACTTATGCAAACACCTGTATTTCCTATTTCCGAGACAGAAAGACTTACCGCGCTAAATAATACTGGGCTGTTAGATACGGGCCCAGAAGAACGTTTTGATCGTTTAACGCATTTAGCTCAACTTTGTTTAGGCACGGAAATTGTGCTTATTTCATTGGTAGACTCCAATCGCCAATGGTTTAAGTCGAAACAAGGTTTAGATGCATGCGCGACAAGCAGAGACATTTCATTTTGTGGCCATACCATTTTAGGCGATGGTATTTTTGAAGTTGCTGATGCTCTGCTTGATAGTCGGTTTGCTGACAATCCATTAGTTGTCTCTGCGCCGTTTATTCGATTTTATGCCGGTGTGCCTTTAGTGTGTAATGGTGAAAAAATTGGCACACTTTGCTTTATTGATAGCAAACCTCGCCAGTTCACTGACAAAGAACGAGATATTGCATACGGTTTTGCTAAAAGTATTGAACAAGAAATTATTGATAGATTACAAGATCAAGCACATGAGCAATTAGTGGCAAGCGAGCAAATGTACAGGTCGGTGCTTGACGGAACGAGGATCGGTACTTGGCAGTGGAATATTCAAACGGGTGAAACCCATTGCAACGAACGTTGGGCTGATATTATCGGTTATACGCTTGCCGAGCTAGAACCCATTACCATTGATACTTGGTTATCCATGATACATCCCGATGACTTGGACTATTCAGATGCAGCTTTAGATGATCACCTCAATGGCTTAATTCCATTTTATGACGTTAAATGCAGAATGAAGCACAAAGATGGTCATTTTGTATGGGCGCATGATCGAGGCAAAGTCGTTTCTTATACCGCAGATGGTAAGCCATTGATGATGTATGGCACACATGCTGATATCACCAAAGAAAATAATAGTAACTTAGCATTATTACAAAGCCGAGATCAGTTTAAGACCTTGGTTGCCAATATACCGGGAATGACTTACCGATGTCTGCATGATGAACATTGGACCATGCTGTATATGAGTTAACATATTTATGCACTTACAGGCTATCCTGCCAGCGATTTTATCAATAACGGTCAGCGCAGTATTGTTAGTATGGTTCATCCTGATGACAGGGCATTGGTATTTGAAGTCATCGAAAAAGCTGTGCTTAGTCATTCTAGTTGGGTATTAAATTGCCGTCTTTTGCATAAAAATGGATCTGTTATATGGGTAGAAGAACGCGGCGCTGCTGAATATGACAGCAATGGTGTCGTTCAACATCTTGACGGTTTTGTTATGGATGTTAGCAAAGAAAAAAAACTGCAAGACCAATTGTACAAACTGACACAGCAGCTTCCGGGTGTGGTTTATCAGTATCAGGTGTGGCCAGACGGACGTAGCGCATTCCCATATGCTAGCTCTGGAATCGAAGATATTTATGGTGTTAAACCGGAAGATGTTCTTACAGATGCTTCCAATGCATTTTCTACAATTTATCCTGAAGATGTACCTGCAGTTGTTCAGAGTATTGAAGTCTCTAGCCAACAACTGACTATATGGGAACAGGAATATCGTGTTTACCGGGATGACAAATCGATAATATGGTTATTAGGCAGAGCAACACCGGAAAGGATGCCAGATGGTAGTACGTTATGGCATGGCTATATTCACGATATTACCCAAACTAAAGAATACTATCTCAAACTTGAGGATCTCAATCTTCAGTTGAATGTTACTCAGCAAAGCCTTGATTTAGCGAGTGAGCAAGCCAAAATTGGTTATTGGCATGCATCGCTTGAGCATGGAACATTTTGGTGGTCACCTATTATTTATCAAATTTTTGGGTTTAACGCTGAAGATGTGGTGCCGAGTTCTACATTGTTTAAAAATGCTGTTCATCCTGACGATATCGATAAAGTGCTTAAAAATGAGCAGCAGACTCGTTCGACAGGTATTGTTAACGAAGTTTACCGAATCATCCGCCCTAATGGGGATGTTCGCTGGGTACATGAATTAGGACAGCTGGTTGCCGAAGATCAGAATCCGGATAAGATAATGATAGGTTCTGTACAAGATATTACCGAGCGGATGACATTACAGAAAATTAAAGATGAATTCATTTCAACCGTGAGTCATGAGCTTCGCACTCCGTTAACATCAATTTATGGCGCATTAAGTTTATTGCAGTCTGGTAAGTTGGTCACACTACCTACAAAAGCGGAGAAGTTGGTTGAGATTGCGAGCAGTAACTGCAAGCAGCTTAGTCGTTTGATCAATGACTTATTAGATATTGAAAAACTGGCTGCTGGTAAAATGTTGTTTGAAATGAAACGATTAAATGTAGTTCCACTTTTACAAAGAGCTATCAATGATCATCAACCATACGCAGACCTGCATAAAATCAGTTTGGCGTTACATGTAGATAAGCAAATAGATGAATTGTTTGTATATGTTGATGAGCATCGTCTGTTACAAATTCTGACTAATTTTCTATCCAATGCGGTTAAGTTTTCTCCCGAATCGGGGAGTGTAATGTTGTCTGCGACTGTCACTGCTGATGAAATTGAAATTGCTGTACAAGACCAAGGGGCCGGAATCCCTGAAGATTTTAAGAGCAAAATATTTGCAAAGTTTTCGCAAGCAGATGCAAGCAGCTCTAAAGTGAAAGGAGGCACGGGTTTAGGCTTAGCCCTTTGTAAGGAGCTTGTAGAAGCAATGAACGGAAGCATTGACTATCGCTCCGAACTCGGCTGTGGCGCTCGGTTTTTTGTTAGATTACCCTTATCTGTTTAACGAAAAAACAATATCGTGAGTTTAATCTACCGCTACATAAGTGTGGATTTGGCAACATATTTCGACAACATTTTATTCAAAGCAACCAGCTAGTATTGACCACTAGTGATAATAATAAAATGGTGACTTAATCTGAGTGTGACTTAATCTGAGTGAGATTTGAAACAACCGTTGTCGACATACATGACTAGATAGAGGCAATGGTCCTGATCCATTGTTAAATAATATCAATACAGAAGAAGTGATGGCTGTAATCGTACGGCAAATCAGTTGGTGTTTTGATGCACTCATGGATATTGAAGTCTGCGATTATATTATGTTTAACCAGCATGCATTGGTGTTACACGGAACATAAAGTCGAAGCGTTGATGAGTATTGAATCGATACTGTAGACGTTAGCGGTAATCGTAGCGGTAATCGTAGCGGGTATTGGCAGCTGTATTGGCAGCGGTAATAACACTTATACCGAGTGACTTTATACAGAGTGACTTTTTTAATCAACAGAAGTGTAGTGAAGAATGGTGTAGTTAAAAGTAGTGAAGTTAAAAGTGCTGCAGTGAAAGGTTGTGTAGCGAAGGGCAATGTAGAGTCTTAATGATAGTTTAAGTTTAAGTTTTAGTTTTGGCTTTAGTTTTGATATAGACCTTTTCATCTGCAATCGTCACAGATGAAAAGGTTTTATTCACTCAGCTTTATGAATTACTTGGCAAGTTTTACAAAGTAGTCAAATATCTCAGGTACATTGCCGTTACCTAAACCCGCGTCAAATGCAGCTTGTAGGTTAGCTGAAGAGCCTTCTGCAATTTTAGATTCAGTACCTAGGTCTTCTACCATTTTTAAGAAGTAGCCAAGATCTTTGTTAGCGTTAGCAATAGAGAAGCCTAAATCGCTTACACCGTCTACTGCATAGTTTTTACAGAATTTCATGAACGGTGAGTTAGATGGACCCGCTGACATGATGTCGAACAGTTGCGCACGGTCAACACCAGCAAGATCTGCAACAGCAAAGGCTTGAGACATAGCACAAACGGTAGTCATACCCATAAAGTTGTTGATTAGCTTAGTCGTGTGACCTGCGCCTAATGCACCTAAATGGAATACGTTTTCGCCTTGCTCGTCTAATACTGGCTTAACCTTATTAAAGGTCTCAAGATCGCCAGCTGCCATGATGTTTAGTAAACCGTCTTTAGCGTGAGCAGGAGTACGGCCGAGTGGGGCATCAATCATACCTGCGCCTTTTGCTGCAAGGTCTGCACCAATTTTACGCGTAGATGACGGAATTGATGTACCAAAATCAACCAGTACAGAACCTTCTTTAATGCCCGCTAGAATACCATCGTCACCATAAACCAGTTTTTCAACTACGGCAGATGTGGTTAAGCACAGCATAACGATGTCGCTAGATGCAGCAAGTTCTTTTGCTGTCGTTACGGTTTTTGCACCGCGAGCAACACATGTAGCAACCGCTTCTTTATTAAGGTCCATTACATTTAGCTGGTAACCTCTGTTTTGTAAGTTCTCAACCATGTTGCCGCCCATAAGGCCAAGGCCGATAAAACCGATGACTGGTTTTGTCATGTCTAACTCCTAAATATATTGGTAAATGCGTATTTCAATTTTATTCAGCTCACCGAATGTGCCAGTGCGCTATGTAATTTGTATAAAGAGCCATCTTGAGTTCAGGATTGCTATAAGCCAATTGAGTGGGTTAATGTCCTTTCAAATGGTGTATTCCTGTTTACTCTTCAAAACGACTCATTATTTATCATTTAATATTGCCGGACTGAAAATATCGGTAACAATGATGCTTACTCTTGCTTGAATTGGTTATCAAGTGGTATTACAAAATTGTAAGTAATACTAAGATTGTTGTCAACCAATTATCTTGCCAATGTTATACCAAAAATGTGATTGGTAAGGATGGCGTTGTTGGTTGTTAACTAAAACTAGAATTAATGATGGTGTGGTAGCAAGGTATCGCTATTTGTAATTCGACATTTATATCAACTAATAAATCGTTTATATGACCCTGCACATACGTACCGCGTTAAGCCGCTGCTAGTGTCAGGTCCATTTAACGCTCTAATATCGTTTGTAGTGACGGTCAATAATATTGTTGTCGTTAATGGTAGAGCCTATCAATTTGATAGGCTCTACTTTAAGACATCAGTTGATTAAAACTTAGCTCGAACACCAAGAGTGTAGCGACGGTCTGCTTCACTGAAAGCCCAGATAGAATCTAGCTCAGTAGTATAAACAATTGGTTCACCCGTTAGGTTTACCGCATTGGCTACAACAGTGAAGTTTTCGTTGATATCCCAGCTAACTGAAAAATCAAGTTGGCCTCTATCTTCTCGGTAGCTGTTACCCACGGTAGGGTCGTAGTTGTCAGCAGAAGGGTCATTCTGGTTGAAAACGTTATAACCTAAAGCGCCAACAGTTTGTACACGCTTGGTGCTTTGGTCGTCTAAATAACGGTCACGCCAGTTGTAGGCTAAACGTAACTGAACTTCTTCACCTTCCCAGTAAACTTGAGTGTTAGCGGTGTGCTTAGAAATATTCAGTAATGGATTGCCATCGGGTTGTTCACTATCTGCATAGGTATAGTTTGCGTTAACACCTAAACCTGCCCAAATGCCGGGTAAAAAGCTGAACTGTTGCTGGTAACCTAATTCCAAACCTCTGACTTCACCGCTACCACCATTCACATCAGTGTCGATGACGATACCCGTTTGACCTGCGGCTTTTTGAGCATCAACATATGCTAAACCTTGGTCTTGAGTCGCATTAACAATGTCACCTTGGCTTTGACCCGCGGTGTTAAGTAAACAAATATTATTCCACTGCGTGGTATTTTGTCCGCTTATCGTGCTTGAGTCAGCTAAACAGCTGCTGTCGGTTTGCGTGAACGAGTTAACGTCTTTATAGAAAATTGCTGCAGAAAGTAAACCACCGTCGCCGAAGTAATGCTCTACAGAAAGGTCATATTGAGTAACACGATACGGTTCTAACTGGTACGAACCTTGAGTACCGGTAACTAAAGAGTTATCGATTGATAATGCAGGACTTAGTTCATCAAAATCAGCACGGCGCATCACTTTAGCAGCCGCAAAACGCATTAATGTTTCTTCTGATAAAGTATAAGTGACATTCAAGCTAGGTAAAAAGTCTGAATAATCGTTACTACCAGTATTGAGGATTTTGTTACCGTTACTGTCTACAGAATCGACAATGCTTGATTCTAATTCTGTTTGAATATAACGCCCACCAACCACTGCAGTAATGTCATCAAAATCTAAATGAAACTGTGCATAGATAGCACGAGTCTTTTCGTTGATGAACTTATAGGCGCCAGTGTCTTCAACCATGTTGTCAGCTAAAGTACCGTTCATTGCATAAGTGGTACCTGCTAGCATTTGCTGAGCTAACAAATAGGTTGCTTGAGCATCTTGCAGCTTTTCAGCGTCATACACGTTGTATGTTAATAAGTCGTTTTGACCCGCAATACCGGTTTGGTCGAACGAGTTACTGGCGTTTATTGTTTTAAAGCTATCGCTGATAATTGGGTTATCAATCCAGGTTGGGCTGTATAAACCGTCTGCGTTTTTAGCTTTTTTATAAGCATCTTTAAGCGTGGTTCCGTTAGGTGCTAAGTCAAAGCGATTTGAACTGTAATCTCTATCGGTAAAACGAACACCCGTTTTTATTGCAGAGATAAAATCTACACCTACATCATGGATTTTAAAGTCAAAGCGTAATGCTTGTTCTTCGTTATCTGTGTCTAATGTTTTGTGGTAAAACTCACGGAATACCAAGTTGTCTGGATTAGTTAACATACCTGTGTCTTCAAAGACATAAGATGGAATGCCACTACCATTAGTCATGCTTGCTGTGCTGGTATGTGTGACTAAATCAAGGGTAGGGTCTGTGCGTTCAATTGGACGTAAGTTAAATTCAGAAGCTGTTTGACGTTCTTCTGATTTCGAAATTGAATATTCGCCTGAGATTTCGATGTTATCAGTAATATTCCACTCACCACCAATAGCATGAGAAGTTGTTTCTGATGTTGTAAAGTCACTCCAGGTTTTAGGAATAACCAATACGCCACTTAGGTCGTAATTTTGCAGTTGTCCATTACCATCGTAGTAGGAATCACTTCTTGGCACCACGGTACCACCAACATCGAGAATTGAATAAGCTGCTTGGCCGCCATCCAGTTTTGTCGAGTTCATGTCAACGTAGAAATTAAGCTCTTCGCTGGTTGGTGCCCACTGTAGTGATAAACCAAATGCAGTACGTTCACGTTGTTCTGTTTTTTGCTCTACTGTACTTTCTGTTCTACGAAGGTATTTGCCGTTAGGGCCACCAGATACATCAACAGTGCCATCACCGTCTAAATCGATATCGTCTTGTAAATCGACCTTGTTAAAATACTCGTCACGACGTAATTCACGGTCTTGGTACGATACGTTAGCTGCAGCACCGAAGGTACCGGCATCACCTAAATCCCAGCTATTACCGATTGCGGCGGTAAAGTTAGGTGCAACATTTTCAGTTTTGTCTGCGTATTCACCGTCGAGGGTAATCGCAATTAGCGGCTCACTAAGTTCTAATGGGCGTACTGTCTGCATGTTAACTGTGCCACCTAAAGCACCTTCAATCATTTCAGGCGTTGGAGATTTAATCACTTCAACTGTTTTTAAGAAACTAGCAGGGAAGTCATCTAAACTAATTCCGCCACGTCCTGGGCCTGCTGTTGAGCGGCCATTGAGCAGAATAAGGTTTTCTGATACACCACGGATAGTGACAGATTCACCGACACCAAAATCAGATTCAATAGAAACACCTGTAATGCGTTGCAATGCTTCGGCAATGTTGTTGTCAGGTAATTTACCAATATCTTCAGCAACGATAACATCGACAATACGTTCGTCAGTACGTTTAAGTAAGTTAGCGGCTTTTAAACTGCCAAATATACCTCGAACGGCTATAACTTCAATTTCACTTGTATTAACTTTTTCCGCTTCAGTTTGTGCTACAGGTTCTGCTGCAAATGCTGGCATCGTTAACATGGCTGTTAAAGTCGCGCCAAAAATGGTTATATTGTTGGCTTTGTTTTTTGCGCCACTGAACATGGCGCTTATTTTATTCAACTTCATAATTCCCCCCAAAGAAATTTTTTGATTTGGTATTACCAATGTTGTTGTTTTAATCAACAGATACATTTATATAACACGTTACCAACAATTGCAATTGATCATTACCAAATAATTTTATTTGTCTTACCAAAATTAATCGCACTAATCTTTATGTTGATGAGAGTTACTTGTCAGCCATTATTCTACAATGCAGTCATACTCTGGCTTGTGACTATCGCGTTTAAAACAGAGATTCTTCACTTGATGCGGTCGATATAAGGCTTATATGCGATGAATACTGGTTTTACAGAGTCAGATTTAGAGATAAATATTGGTAAGGTAGGTTTGTATATTGGTATTACAAGTGGTCGATGGGTGTTGTCGTTGCAGTGGTTAACACATCAAAGTAGCCACTTTTAGAAGGTTGCTAGAGGTTTTTCGCGAGATAGCTTGCCAATATGTTAGCTTGAAATTAATGTCGATAAAAAGTGTTTCTGTCGGAATTAACCGTGGATCACTTCAGAAACAACAAGGGTCGCACTAATGCGACCCTTGTTGTTTCTATGATGGACAATCAATACAGAGTAACTATATTCTCATCTCTATCACGAGTTGAGGTTATTGAGTTAACCATTTACATATTCTATTGATTGAGTCATTAACAAATTTTATTACAAACCTTGCTGATACTGGGCGTTAGTAGAAATGGTCACAAGTTGATTTAGCTCTACTTTAGATTCGGTGACGCCTTTAAGGACGTTTTCGAAGTGAGCGACCAGCTGAGTTTTATCGATTTCCGCTTTTGAGCCAGATCCTATGTTGGTGAGGTCGATAAAGAACTCATCAAATAAGTGTGATAGATCTTCAACGGCTTCGATGTTTAAAAACTGCTCGTGGTTATAGATGCTCGGGTAACCGCCTTTTTGTTTGTCTACTGCAAACGAAATACCTTTCACATTAGTGATGGTAGTGGCTTTTTCACACTTGAGCATGCAACCGTCTTCAATGCTGGGCTTATTACAGCCTACCGTTTGTTGGAAAAAACATTGTCTGCTGGTCATCATCAAAATAGGGTGATAGATGCTGTAAAGCAGTTTGAAGTTTTCTGGTCTGGCGATGTTTTTAATTTGGTTACGATTTATCTCGTTCGAAATAAACGCACCAGCACAATTCAATTGCTCTTGTAATGTTAGCAAGGCATACGAGTTAGTGGTGTTTAAAAACGGCCCCGCAATCCACTCGATGTCCATTTCATAGGCTTTAAACGCAACGCCAGTATTATTTGTGACAATACGCTTAGGCTTTACTACTTCTAACACTCTTACCGCTTCGATGTAATCTTTGCCGATAAGCACTGCCGGAAACCACGGAATTAACCTTGGGTTACGTAAAAAGATATCAATATACTTGTTGTCGTTTTTCTTAAAGCTTTCTGGCAGCTTAAAGTAAATATCGGCATCGGTAACATCACACAAGTTGACGTCTTTTTCATCACTAATAAGCAAAGACAATGTCGGTGTGTCGGTCACTTTAGGATGTTTAGGTAACTTGGGTAAGGTTACTGCGCCTATGTATTCTCTTTGTGTTAGCTGTAATAACAGTTGGTTTTTAAGCTGAGTTAACTGGCTAAACGGCAGGCTTAAATCAGTCTGCAAGCCGTCATAATTAAATGCCTGTAATAAGTAACCGCTGCCTTTTAAGCTTTTAAAGCGTTTTTCAATTGCGGCTTCATCAACCCGTGATTCTGTTGCTTGGGTTAGAGAGATAGATGATTCAATCACAAAGTGTTGATCTGGCGTGGTCACAGTGACCGACAATGGTTGATTGACTTGACCAGAAAATGCCAGTGCTAGCGTAGGCTTGGCAATGCTCAAGTGATTAATTTTTTCGGCTACCAATTGCACAATGGCGTCTTTTTCTGACGACAGTGTTTGTTGGGCTTCTTGAATTTGAACCACTGATATCGCGTTACTTTTGTCGTTAGCATGTTTAAAGCTGTTATCGCGTGGATTATCGATAAACATGTCTTTGGTGAGGTTACCCTTTAAAAACGAGTTGGTAAAATCACGGTTGAACACTTTATGTAAGTTCGAGTCATCGGCTAATAGCTTGCCTGTTTCGATAAATTTGTCGATCTGTTTGCGCCAGCTGTCCACCACGGTATGGACATATTGTGCACCTTTAATGCGGCCTTCAATTTTGAGCGAGTCGACACCGGCATCAACCAATTCTGGTAAATCAAAGTAAGCTGAGTTGTCTTTTAAGTTAAGCGGAAACTTGTTACCGGCTGCTGTGACTTCATATTCATCACGACATGCCTGGCTGCAGCGGCCACGGTTGCCAGAATTACCGACACTGACTGAACTTGAATAACATTGACCCGAGAAGGCAATACATAAAGCGCCGTGAACAAAAACTTCGGTAAGCACTTCGTGGTCGTGGGCGAGGGTGGTAAGGCTTTTAATTTCGCCAAGGTTTAGCTCGCGTGATAAATTGACACGAGTGGCACCGATTTTGGCTAAGAAGCCAATTTGACCTTCGTTATGAGTTGTCAGCTGGGTAGAAGCGTGAATGGCTAGGCTTGGAAAATGCTTAGTCACCAGGTTAAACAAGCCTAAATCCTGGACGATAATGCCGTCGATACCCGTATTCACTAACTGATTGAGCAATTTAACCAATGTCGGAACTTCGTTTTCTAAAATAACGATGTTCATGGTGAGAAACACTTCACACTGATATTGGTGAGCAAGCGCGATAACACCAATTAAGTCATCGAATGACAGGTTGGCCGCTCGGTTACGGGCGTTGAAGGTATCTAAGCCACAATAAACGGCATTTGCACCGGCTATAATCGCAGCTTTGATCGCATCGACATCTCCACCGGGTGCCAATAATTCGATTTTTCTATTCATGATATTTTCGCTATTTTATGTCGTTGGTTATTAATTTTACAGGTCGATTTTACGTGTATCTGCAACGGATTACTATTGATTAGGCTTTTCGAATATAAATAACCTGAACTCGGGATAACAAACGTCGCTCAAACAGCCCTTTGTATTGCTTTGCTAACTGCTTAGCTTTCATCTCTATGATGAATTAAACAAAAAAGGTCTTCGTCATTGCAACATTATGCAACATGAAGACCTTACTTTAACGATGTTATCCGTTAATGGACATGGAGTAATGCATGCCCAAAAAAGATGTTAGCCTCTGGCTTCAGCTTCAGCTTGGCTTGCAAGGTATTCATCAAATGTACCTTGGAAGTTTATCAATCTTTTGCCTTTTACATCAATAATGCGTGTTGCCAAAGATGACACAAACTCACGGTCATGGCTGACAAATATCAATGTGCCTTCAAATAATTTCAAGGCTTGGTTTAGCGCTTCAATCGCTTCCATGTCCATGTGGTTGGTTGGCTCGTCCATTACCAGTACGTTAATATCCATCATCATTAACTTACCGAATAACAAGCGGTTTTTCTCACCACCTGAACAGTTGCGGACTTTTTTGTTGGCGTCGTCATCAGAAAATAATAGACGACCTAACATGCCGCGAACCATTAAATCATTGTGCTTTGGTGTGCGCCATAATGACATCCAATCAAATAAAGTCATGTCATTATCAAAATCTGCGGTGCTGTCTTGCGGGCAGTAACCAATTGCAGCATTTTCAGACCATTTAATACGGCCATGATTGTGTTGTAATTGATTCACTAAGCAACGTAATAGGGTCGTTTTACCCACACCGTTTTCGCCAATAATCGCCAGTTTAGAACCCGCTTCAAGAATAAGGTCGCCGTGTTCGAATAACACTTCGTCGAATCCGTGAGACAATTCTTCAAGCACGAGTGCTTGGCGATGCAGCTTTTTGCTTTCCGCAAAACGAATTGATGGGGTAATACGGCTAGATGACTTAACATCATCTAACTTAATTTTGTCCATCTTTTTAGCGCGTGAGCTAGCTTGTTTTGCTTTAGATGCGTTAGCACCAAAACGGTTAACGAAGTCTTGCAGCTCGTCAATTTCAGCACTTTTCTTGGCATTGCCCGCTAACAATTGCTCGCGAATTAAGCCTGATTGAGCTAAGAAATATTCGTAATTACCTGGGTAAACACGTAATTCGCCGTAATCGATATCAGCCATGTGGGTACAAACAGAGTTTAAGAAGTGTCTGTCGTGCGAAATGATGATCATGGTGCATTTACGTTTGTTTAGCTCTGTTGCCAACCAACTAATGGTATGAATATCCAAGTTGTTGGTAGGTTCGTCGAGTAACAAAATGTCTGGGTTAGCGAACAAAGCTTGTGCTAATAGCACGCGCAGTTTCCAACCTGGAGCAACCTGTTGCATTAAACCAAAGTGAAATGACTCTTCAATACCGGCTTCTAGCAGAATTTCACCCGCACGACTTTCAGCTGTGTAGCCGTCCATTTCCGCGAACTGACTTTCTAGGTCGCCTACTCGCATGCCGTCTTCATCGGTCATTTCTGCTTTGGCGTAAATGCTGTCGCGTTCTTGTTTGACTTTCCACAGTCCGACATCACCCATGATCACTGCGTCGACAACACTATATTGTTCAAACGCGAATTGATCTTGACTAAGCGTACCGACTTTAAAGCCTGGTGTAATCGACACGTTTCCTGATGTTGGAGCCAAAGCACCACTCAAAATTTTCATGAACGTGGATTTACCACAGCCATTTGCGCCGATTAAACCGTAACGGTTACCGTGACCAAATTGAGCCGAGATGTTTTCAAATAATGGCTCAGGGCCAAACTGCATGGTGATATTAGCGGTAGAAATCAAAGCAATGTTCCAACTGTGTACTACTGAATATTTATCAACAATAGGCAAGACAACAGCCACGTGTGAATAAGACAGACATAAGTATATGTAAGTAAATAGGCCGCGGATTATACAGGTTAGTGCTAAGTTGTCGATTTATAATCTGCTTATATAGCAGACAATGGCATTAACGCTGGGCTAGGAAAGCATTGAACTGAGTAAATTGGCTGATATCTGCGCGGTTGAATCGTTTGCAATAGAAACTGATGCCATATTAGTTTCAATATCAGCTACATTATTGATTTGGTTGTTTTAGGAGTCGACATGACCGCTGCATTAACCATCCCTATGCGTGATTTGGGTTTTGATTATGATGTTGAATTACATAGCTGGCATGATGGCTTAGCTGGTTTTAGAACGTTTAATCATCAATCTAATGAGCAACTTGAAGGCGGGTTAGGGCTGGGACTTGATTTAGTGACTCAAAGCGAAGCTGGTAGAGCCTGGTTGACGTCTATTCCGGAACATTTATTGAAGATCACCGCGCCCTTTGCTGAGCATCAATACCAAATGCTGTGGTTGGCTGCTAATTGTGAACCCGCATTACAAATATTACTCAGCAGACCGGTGCTGTTATTGCTTATTTGCGAGCAATGCTGTGTCGATAATCAACAAGCGTTGGCATTTTGCTTACTTGGACAGCGCCAAATTCTATCGGTCCTAGGCTATCACAGCAGTAAAGCAGCGCTTAAGTTTATTGATAAGTTAACCTTAACCTATCAACGAGAAGCCGATTTACTGCATGTTAAACGTCAGTTAGATGTCCGTTTTTGTCACTTTAGTCGGTTTAAGCATTATCAACAGATTAACTTAAATGCTTTGAGTGTTGATCACATGTACCCATTTTTTACTGGCACTCCGCTCGGGCTCGATTTGGCGTTTAATCAGCAACAAGGTCGCAGCCAATTAATGGCGTACCTTAATGACACGTTACACATGGGAATAACATTAGGGATTTTCGATCCGCTGCAACGGGTTAGTCAATTGTCGTCGATTAGTGATTTACGCCAGTTACATGATCGCTGGGTGGTTGAACGCAATGAAATGGAGCTTGTTAAAACTCGCCCGCAAAATGCTGATTTCGCCTATCCTCAATTGCTTACAGCCAATGGCCAAATTAAGCCTATTAGCCATTATGATGAGCTCGTCGCAGAAGGTCGCGAACAAGGCCACTGTATTGCTATTTATCATCAAAGCATTGCCAACGGACATTATTGTGCGTTTAAAATGGCTAAGCCTGAGCGAATGACTATTGGCATCAAAATCACTAAAACCGAGCCGCTGATGTGCGAAATCGACCAGATTAGAGGCGCATCTAATTCAACGCCATCGGAGCAAACACGCGAGATTGTTTATCAGTGGTTTGAGCAAACTAAAGCACAATTAAAGCAACGCAAAGCTGGATAACGTGAGCGTTACTTTATGCTAGCTTTGATACTGCGGTTGTTTGTGCGGTGTCATCAGCTGAAACGCCACTAACATTAACGCAACTAACGCTAACGCCACTATCTTTAACGCGACTAGCATTAACGCCACTAACATCGATACAGCTGTGAATAATGTGTGGCGTTAATACTAACCGAATATGTATTTATAATAATCACTTACTCGCGACTAAAACTTCGCTTGTTAAAGTACTCACTATCGCAATAGGAAACCGTAATGGTTCAACAAACGAATATAAACGACATTGCCAAACATCTCTTTTCACAAAGGCATTGTGTTAAGCCACTGTCGAATTTACTACCTGAACAGCATATAGACAGTATTGAAACGGCACTTGAAATCCAAGTTGCGATGATTGCCTTGAATCAACATAATGTTACTGGCTGGAAATGTTTAACGCCGCGAGACAATGGCGATTTGATTGTTGCACCTATTTTGGCGGATGCCATTGTCAATCAACATGATTGCGCCATTTTATCATCGGCGCAGCTAGCCCTGATTGAGCCTGAAATCGCTTTTGTTGTTGGTCAAACTTTTGAGGCTCATCGTCATTACTCTGAAGCCGAAATTAATCAGCAAATTAGCGCTACTCATATGGCATTGGAGTTAATTCAACAACGATTTAGCCGAGATTATCCAGCCACATTTGTTGAAAAATTGGCTGACGGACTCAGTAACCAGGGGTTGTATTTAGGCCCTGAAATTGACAAAGCTAAGGCATTAATGGCTAGCAAAATCCAAATATTGGTGACTCAACAACACACTACCAATACCTATGACGGATGTCATCCGTGCCATTTACCTGCATCACCTTTGTACTGGTTAGTGAACTTTTTAACCGCTCGCGGCATTGAGATTACTGCCGGGCAGGCCATTATTACTGGTTCATATTGCGGTGTGCTTAAAGTCGACATGGATAAACCACTGCAGATTGAATATCAAGGATTAGGCAAGATGTCGTTGTCGTTTAGTGAGTTAAGCTTGAGTCAATAATAGACTGTGCTGTTATTACTTAGTGATAACGGGTAAACCTCAAGGCAAAACACTAATAGCAGTCCTAAACGACGACTGCATGGATGCAGGAGATAGAGTAACGCAGGAGCAGTTACCGACGACTGCATGGATGCAGGAGATAGAGTAACGCAGGAGCAGTTTGTCTATCGCAAGTATCACACCGATAACAGGACAACGAATGGTTGGCTGACCGTTTACACTCCCTAGCGGGGCTTACAAAGCCTGCTTTAGTACCTGATCGCAAACATGCAGTTTACTAAAGATTATTGAATAAAATACTCATTAAAGTTTGTATATTGATAATCTTTTTTGTATAAATAGATTCATTAAATTGATTAAAAATGTTGATTAAAACAATCGCGTTATTCATGGCTAAGTAATTGAAAAAATTTATTTAATGCTTAAGTATGCTCGTTATTATTTTAAATATGGTACGCTCGCCTAAGCAGTTCATTAATTCATTACATTTTACCGGTGTTAGTTTTAGCATTGGCTATATAAGCACCAGGAATAAAATAATAATGCCAAATAAACCCTATGCGTATGTAAACGTCTTTTTTTGTATATTGTTATTGTTGTCATTCGCTAACTTTACACGTGCTGATGTTGTCGAGATGACCGCTGTTAGGCCAATAACCCTTACTGAACATGAGCAACAATGGCTGAGCGAACATCAACCAATCCGTGTGGGTGTGGATGGTTATTTCCCTCCTTATACTTATATCAATGAAAACGATCAAATTGTTGGAATGGCAGTTGATACTTTGTTGTTGATTGGGCAAAAGTTAGGCATAGAGTTTGTCATAAATGATGAATATCGCTGGCCAGATATCGTCAAAAATCTGCAGCAAAAAGAGATTGATATGGTGTTAACCATGGTCAACACACCTGAGCGCGAAAACCAATTTTTGTTCACTAGTCCAATTCTTTATAAATCGCTGGTGATTATTGGTAAAAATAATAACCATCAAATTAATAACCGCAGTCATATTGCTAATAAAACCATTGCGATAGTGAAGGATTATCAATATTCCGATAAACTTATTAAAGAGTTCCCCAGCGTAACGCCATTTGTGGTTGATAACATGCGTGAAGCAATGGAAGCTGTGCAGGCTAATCAAGCCGATGCTGCAATCACCTTTTTAGCTGCAGCAAATTATTACCAGTTAAAGTACTCATTTTCTGATTTGAAATTCTTCGCCTTTTACGAAAAAAACAATGCTAATGAATCCATTGCAGTCAGACAAGACTTTCCCATTTTAGCCAGTATTATGCAGAAAGGGTTGAGCTCGTTGAGCTCTACTGAAAAAATTGCCATTAATGAAGCTTGGGGGGCAAATATTACGCTGCCGAAAGATAACCAAGATTTGATTGAGTTTGCGGCGGTGGCAGGTGTATTAATTTTGTTGCTTAGTGTGTGGATTTTGCAAGCTAGACGGAATAATCAAGCCTTAGTCATTGCGAATATTAATACTGCAAATGCCAATATGGCATTAAACGAATTAAAAAATAATCTTGAAAAAAACGTCTTGGAACGGACGCTTCAGCTTACCATTAGCGAAAATAGATACCGTGGTTTGGTTGAGTCGTTAGAAGATGAATACATTTTTTATCAGCACGATACTGATGGATTTATACAATATGTCAGCCCTTCTGTGACTCACATTTTAGGGCTCACTATTACTGGATTTGGCGAATATTATTATAAATTGTTAACTGACAACCCGAAAAACCAACTGATCTCAGGATATATCCAACGCATTATTAACGGAGAGAAATTAGCGCCATTTGAGATAGAAATATTTGATGTGAATGGCGTTATTCATACCTTTGAGGTGCTTGAACGACCTATGTATGATGAAGGTAAATGCATTGGTTGCGAAGGTATTGCCCACGATGTGACATCGCGTAAACAGCAACAAGATATGTTGTATCAGCTGTCGCACTATGACGACTTAACGGGCTTAATTAACCGTTACTTTTTTAAGATTTTACTCGACGAAAATATTCAAACATGTCTGCAAAATCAACAGCCACTGGCATTACTATTTTTAGATCTTACTCGTTTTAAAATTATTAATGATAATTTTGGACATAGTGCTGGCGACTATATTCTACAGCAGGCGGCTACACGCATTAGTACTACGCTAAATGGAACCTTCACAGTGTCACGTTTTGGCGGTGATAAATTTTGTATTGCATTACCCAATAAAGCTGCCGATGAAGCAAATGCCATTGCGACAGAATTAGTTGAAGTGTTTCAACAACATTTTGAGTTTTTAGAACAAACCATTATTTTAGGTTGCCGTGTGGGTATTAGTCTTTTTCCTGAAGATGGCCAAGATGCTGAAGCGATATTAAGCCAAGCTGATTCAGCCTTGTATGAAGCGAAAAAAAGACCGTTTGGGGTGGCATTTTGTAACAAACAACAAGCGATACATAATAAACGCCGTCTCATTATTGAGCAGGGGTTACGTAAAGCGTTAGCTGAACCTGTTATTGAACATTATCAATTGTTTGCGGTATATCAGCCTTTAATCCTTTTACCAAGCCAAGGCCTAGGTGGATTTGAAGCGTTGATGCGTTGGGACCATCCAGACTTTGGGCTTATCTCTCCGGCGGAATTTATCCCTATTGCCGAAAATACTGGTTTAATCTTTGAATTAAGTCGTTGGATGCTCAAAACGGTATGCCAACAGTTAGTGAAATGGCATGAGCAAGGTTTTGACTTTAAGAGGGTCTCAGTTAACTTGTCAGCACTGGAACTGATAAATATAAATATAGCTGACGATTTACTGGCTGTTATTACAGATACTGGCGCCGAACCTAAGTGGCTTAAGTTTGAAATCACTGAAACCGCATTGATGGCCATTCCTGAGCAATCAATCGAGATTTTACATAAACTGATCGAAGCTGATATTCATGTCGCTATCGACGACTTTGGTACCGGCTATTCGTCACTTGCTTATCTTAAATCACTACCTGCCAACATGTTAAAAATTGATCAGTCATTTATCTCCAATCTGATTCATTCAGCCGAAGATCAAGCTGTGGTAAAAGCGGTGATAAACATGGCTCATTCATTAGGTAAATGCGTCACGGCTGAGGGGGTAGAATTACAAGAACAATTAGATTTTTTGATTGAATATCAATGCGATGTGGCGCAAGGGTATTATTTTTCAAAACCGATGAACGTTGATGATGTTTATCATAAATACGCTTTAATAATCGAATAGAGCGCTACTAGTCAGCATTAATATGTATCTCGCTCATTCGTGCTAATCGACATTAGACTATTGAGCTTTACTCATTTAAACAACGACAAAAATGTCCAAATAAAGACTCATCTTACTGCTAACAACTTCATCATGACAGTTCCAACAACCTATGTGAGTAATGCTATCTGGTTGTACTTCACACTTTATTTGATAGTTTTTATACCTATTTAAATTATCCAATTCTATTCAAGCATCATTCATCTAAGCTGCTGCGGTCATTGATTTGTTATCCTGAGCTCAGGTTAATCAATATTGGACACGATTTAATGGTGTTGGTTAAGCTAAGCCGTATTTAATATCGATTTAATACCTCGTTTAGGTTTTTAGAATGAGTCGATATCAATAACAAAATTATTTAATATTTTCGTTATGGTTGATTGCAGTATCCCATTTATACCTTTACACTTTAGCCATCTAGACGTCTGATTTTTTTGGTCGATTTATTCGTGTACTCGACAGTGTCATTGAGCTCTATTTCAGCATCACTCGTGATAAAGATTTGTAGAGGCATCTTAATATTATGGAGTCATTAACAATGGATAAGCAGGAATTGTGGGTGCTTGATGGTGGTATGGGACGCGAATTGGCAAGCCGAGGTGCTCCATTTCGTCAACCCGAATGGTCCGCTCTGGCTTTAATGGAAGCACCACAAACAGTGGCTCAAGTGCACCGTGCTTATGTCGATAGTGGCGCTCGAGTTATTACAACCAATAGTTATGCCTTGGTGCCGTTTCATATTGGAGCCGAGCGTTTTGCAGCAGAAGGGGAAACATTGGCCGCGCTTGCGAGTAAGTTGGCACGCGATGTGGCCGACGAGCAGGGGAGTTCTGTGTTAGTTGCGGGCTCATTGCCGCCATTGTTTGGCTCATATCGGGCCGATTTGTTCGATGCTGATAAAGTCAGTGAGCTCGCTACTCCGCTGATACGAGCAATGTCACCCAATGTGGATCTGTGGCTGGTCGAAACAGTGAGCCTTATCGCTGAACCGCTTGCGATTAAAAGGTTACTGCCAAATGACGGTAAACCGTTTTGGGTCGCTTTTACGCTTGAGGATGAAATAGTCGCAAATGAACCTAGATTACGATCTGGTGAATCCGTCGTGTATGCCATAGAGAGACTGATAGAAGTAGGTGTAGATGCCATTTTGTTTAATTGTTGTCAGCCTGAAGTCATTGAGGCTGCACTAAAGGTAGCCTCTGACTGTCTGGATAAGCTTGGCCGAAATGACATCCGATTGGGGGCTTATGCGAATGCTTTTCCTCCGCAAGCAAAAGATGCTACGGCCAATGATGGTTTAGATGAGATCCGTAACGATCTTGGGCCACTTGATTATCTAACATGGGCAGAACGCTGGCGTGCCGTGGGGGCATCACTCATTGGCGGTTGTTGTGGGATTGGTCCAGAACATATTGAAGCACTGACCCATCGTCTGCGCTAAGCGTTTGGACGAAAGATAACAATAATCGGTTTCTGAGCAAGCAAGGAAATGGGGTGATGCCAATAGTGGCATTAATGATTAATGATTAATGACTAATGACTAATGACTAATGACTAATGACCAGTGGACTGTGATTACTGATTACTGATCATGGCTACTTTATGCTGCTGGAGGCGAGTAGTTGTTGGTATTTTTGCTACTTTATGGAACAGGTTTATGTTGTTTATCTACAGTAGGCGATAGCTTAGGAAGGACGTACGCCTCAGCTATGCAGTGAGATTTCTTGCTGGCGATACTCTTCTTAGTTTGATTCCAGCGTTGTGGCCGTTCAGTTAACCATAGTGCTAATCTTACAAAATGCTTGTAAATGCACCCTGCATTAATGTGTCTGAACTGACAGCATGGCTAGTCAAAATTTAACTCGAGATCGTTAGAGTTGATCATTAAATCAATTAATTATATTGGTTAGATGAAGTATACGTTTTTGATATTATGCGATCTGTTATCACAACCAGATCGCATTAAGCATTGTTTGATTAGTTTTCCATGACTAGTTCTGATTCAGCCGCAGCCAACATCGCAAACTCTTCATCAGCATTTTTTGCTACCAACCTAGTTGAGCTGTAGCCAAAGTAGTATGCAGCGCCAATGACAAATAACCCTATTGTGAATAAGAATGCCCGTGGGTCAAACGCATACACTCCGGTTAATGCTATTAAAGACAGGACTAATGCAATACCTGATGTTACGACACCACCCGGTGTTTTGTATGGACGGACTAATTCAGGCTGTTTTATGCGTAATAATATATGGCTTAATGCCATTAATGCATAAGATACTGTTGCGCCCACAACGGCCATAGCAAGCAATAAATCACCTTCGCCGCTGAGTGATGCAATAAAACCGAATATTGCCGGGACTATTAATGCGCGGGCAGGGACTTTGCGTGAGGTTGTAATTGACAGTGAACGCGGAATATAGCCTGCACGTGACAACGCAAATACCAAACGGCTATAACCATAAATAATTGAGAAAAATGAGGCTACTAGACCTGCTAAACCTAAAATATTTACCATAGTCGCTAAGGTATGATTACCGGTCACATTTAATGCATCAACGAGTGGTACAGCACTTGCGCCCATTGCCGCGGCACCGCCAGCGCCAGGGACTAATACTACAACCAGCAGCGCAGTAAACAATAAAAATATCATTGCACCAATAATACCTTTAGGCACATCTTTGGCCGGATCTTTGGCTTCTTCTGCTGCTAATGGAACACCTTCTACAGCTAAAAATAACCACATGGCAAAGGGCAGAGCAGCCCAAACACCGTACCATCCTAATGGTAAAAACTCACTAGCACCTGCTGCATCAGTAACGGCAACATCATAAAGTCGGGTAGCATCAAAGTTGCCAATCAACACCACTGCAGTGGCAATAATGGCTACAACAGCTAAACCACTGATCACCATCATGACTTTTAGTGCTTCTCCAACACCCGCGAGATGAATACCGACAAAGACGATATAAAACAGTGCATACACCCAAGGGCCGTTAAATCCCAGTAACTCCTGTACCGCAGAGCCAATAAAAATAACAATAGCAGCAGGGGCTAGAGCATACTCGATTAACACCGCCAGTCCGGTTAAATATCCTCCAGCCGGTCCCATTGCTTGGCGAGCAAAGCTATAGCCGCCACCTGCAGCGGGTATTGCTGCTGACATTTCCGCTAAGGACAAGACTAACGCTAAATACATTATTGCCATCAGTACAGCTGCAATGGCAAATCCTCCCCAGCCAGCTTCGGCTATGCCGAAGTTCCAACCTGCGAAATCACCAGAAATAACGTACGACACGCCTAATCCTGCCAATAAAACCCATCCAGCGGTACCGCTTTTAAGTTGCCTTTTGGCAAGATACTCTTTGTTGTTTTCAGACATGATTGTTTCTCCGGTGGTATTTACATTTTTATATAGAATTTATTTAGGGTTATTCAGCAATTAAAAAGTTTTGAGTTTGTTGTTGGTGTTCAATCACATCGTCTTGAGTGCGATCTTTTAAATTCACTCCTGTTAGTTTGAGTTTTTTAGCTTGTGTTAATAGGTAAACTGCCCGTTTGGCTGCTTCGGTATAGGGCAAGCCAGCAGGGCGAATGTTTGAAATGCAATTTCTGCAGGCATCATTAACCCCCGTTTTAGGCGCCCAAGTGAGATATAAGCCAAGACTGTCTGGTGAGCTGAGTCCCGGGCGTTCGCCGATAAGCACCATCACCACTTGGGCATTTAACAGCTGGCCAATATCATCACCTATGGCAACTCGACCTTGTTCTACTATGGTGATGGGGGCGATATTCCATCCAGAGTGTTGCTGATGTAGTTGACTTAATAACTCGTTGATAAATGGCTTGGCGTTGTTTTGTACCGCTAATGATGACAAACCATCGACCACTACTATGGCAAGGTCGTATTGAGTGTCGGCAGCTTGACCTTGACTGTTCATGTGATGTAGTAAGGTTTTGCGGCCGCTTTCAGCAAGTTTTCTGCCAAGGTCAGGTCTTTGTAAATAGGTGATACGATCATCAACCTGACTGTTAACTGTCATAGGATAAGTCACATTATCCAGTAATAAGATATTGCTTAGATCAATTGCCAGAGCATCGATATTTAGCGGTAAATTCACCGCGTCGCGAGCTTGCGCGTGTGATAATTGGAACGCTAATAACTCTGATGTGGGCAAGCTAATTCCGGCTCTACCAAGGCCAATTCGTGCATCAGTAAAACGGCGAAGGTCGCGCCATGGATTGGAGACTACATTGCCATGTTGATGATGTGATTGAATTGAATCGACAAGGTTGTTCTGTTTATCTACACAATTGGAGTCCATTAATAGTCTCCTTGTAGTGCATACAGTGGTTTAGCAAATGCATTGGGTACCGTGTTGGATAACACAAAATCATCCGAATTTTTCATAATGTTCATTTTGCTTAACCAGTGTTCAAATTCTGGCGCTGGGCGAGAGCCCAATACACGACGAACATATAAAGCATCATGAAAAGAAGTGGTTTGATAATTAAGCATGATGTCGTCTGAACCTGGTATCCCCATCACAAACGAGCAACCGGCAACCCCCAATAAGGTGAGAAGATTATCCATATCGTTTTGATCGGCTTCGGCATGGTTGGTGTAACACACATCACACCCCATAGGTACACCAAGTAGTTTTGCGCAAAAATGATCTTCTAATCCGGCCCGAGTAATTTCTTTACCATCAAATAAATATTCAGGACCAATAAAGCCAACCACTGTATTCACCAGTAGCGGATTAAACTTGCGCGCGACAGCATAGGCCCTGGCTTCACAGGTTTGTTGGTCTAATCCATGGTGAGCATTAGCAGACAACGAGCTGCCTTGGCCGGTTTCAAAATACATTACGTTATTGCCAACGGTGCCACGCTTTAGACTTAATGCTGCATCTTGTGCTTCTGCTAAGGTATTTAAATTAAACCCAAAACTGCTGTTTGTGGCTTCGGTGCCACCAATTGATTGAAACACCAAATCAACCGGTGCGCCGGCTTCTATACATTCAATGGTGTTAGTGACGTGGGTTAAGACGCAGCTCTGTGTTGGAATGTCATATTTTTGGATCACGTCATCCATCAATTTCATTAGTTTTATGGCTTGCGCTACGTTGTCTGTTGCTGGATTAATGCCAATCACAGCATCGCCATTGCCATACAACAAACCGTCAAGTATTGAAGCTGCAATCCCATTGACATCATCGGTAGGGTGGTTAGGTTGCAAGCGGGTCGATAAATGACCGGGCAAGCCAATGGTATTTCTAAATGCGCTAGTGACATGACATTTTTTAGCCACAAGAATAAGATCTTGATTACGCATAATTTTGCTCACAGCCGCTGCCATTTCAGGTGTGATGCCCATTTTTACTGCGGCTAAAACCTGTGGTGTTACGTAGTCGCTAAGTAGCCAGTTACGAAAATCGCCAACCGTTAAATGGCTAATATAAGCAAATGCACGAGTGTCATGTTCGTCTAAAATTAATCGTGTAACTTCGTCTGTTTCATATGGAATAAGCGCTTCGTTAAGGAAGATTTTTAATGGCACATCTGCAAGTGTCATTTGCGCAACAGCTCGTTCTTTCGCTGATTGAGCCATCACTCCGGCTAAGCGATCACCGGATCGCTGTGGCGTTGCTTTAGCCATTAGGTCTGCAAGATGTCGAAATTGATATGTTTGGCTACCTAAGGTGTAGCGATACGATTGACTCATTAATGACCTCGAGGTTAACGATTGAACTTTGGTACAGGTTTTGCTCCTGTAATCGTTAATCAATTAATTTATAAGTTTACATGAGCTTAAATCGTACCAAGTGGCTATCAAGTTTTGGCAAAGTCATTTTTTGTGATTAATTTCAGCTAGATGAAGTTCTTTTTCTTCAGGGTTAGAGTTTGGGTTAACAGTGTTATATCAAGAGGACGTGACAGATGGAGCACCATATTAATCAGTGCGCACCACAAAAGAGCGTGGTCACAACCAACGATATTGATGAGCAGGCGCATAATTTAACTCAATGGCAGCAAGTTTATGATCAAGTCAGTAACGGCAGTTTTTATGGTTGTATAGAAGGGCTTGACTATCCTGAGGCGCATTTATTTAAAGAATTTACTCAGCGTGCACTAAGACAGCAATGCAATATTGCGCCTGAATCAATCTGGTTAGGCATTCCACGTTTTTCAGACCAAAGTAAAATCAATGGTTTACCAGTTGATACTCATGAGTTTATGTGTCGTAGCAGTGATTGTGATTTTGAGTTAATGACCCCAGAACAGTTTACTATTTATGGTTTGGTTATTAATAAACAGATCTTATTCACTATGGCTGAGATCCAAGGTTTGTCACTTAAGAGTTTAATGTCGCAAGGGGCGGAGCGATTAAGTACTAAGCCAATGCAACTTAACCAAACCCGTTTTATGATTGAATCACTGATTAACCAAGGTGAATTAGGCTTACATACTGCGTTACAGCAAGATATGTTAAGCACTTTAGCGCTGAATTTATTAACCCATGAATCATCAAAACAAGAGGTGGCGCCTAGCTATCAACATCGTTTAGCCGTGGTAGAGAAAGTAAAAGAATTCTTGCATGATTATCCTCAACAAGCGGTGACCATAACCCAGCTTTGTGAGCTTACTTTTGTGAGCCGAAGAACCTTGCAGTATAGTTTTGAGAGTATTTTAGGCATTAATCCATTGCGCTTTTTGCGTCTTACACGCTTAAATAATGTCAGGCGTCAACTGAAACAACCCGACCAAGATACGCCTATTTCGGTGATTGCGGCCAATTGGGGCTTTTGGCATGCTGGCCAATTTACCAAAGATTACACACAACTCTTTGGAGAAAATCCATCACATACGCTTAAGCGATATCAACCAGCTCAACCATGACTCATCACAATTGATAGAGTCTTAAATTGTGATAATTAGGCGCACCAAATCAGTTGAACTTAAGCGGCTAATTAAGCGTATAAAATCGGCTGACGATGGTGAATACATTATCTTCAGGTAACATTAACGGTTATCAACTAATATTAATAACCATCAATTAGCGTAATTACATTTGATCAGAAGAGGGAACTTATGCAGCACAAATCCGTCGATAATATTCCGCAACAAGCCTTTGATTGGTATGACTCCTATGCTCATGGTGGCATGGACCGTCGGACATTTATGACTAAATTAGGCTCGTTAGTGGCATTAGGTTATTCAATGAGTGTGCTGACTTCGGCATTATTGCCTAATTATGCGCTAGCTGAGCAAGTGTCATTTAATGATGCCGACATTAAAGCCACTTACACTCAATTTGATTCGCCTTTAGGTTATGGCAAAGGCGAGGGCTATTTAGTCGAGCCCACAAGTAAAACAGGGTTATTGCCCGTTGTATTAGTCGTTCATGAAAATCGTGGTTTAAATCCATATATTGAAGATGTTGCTCGCCGTTTAGCGAAAGCGGGGTTTATTGCTTTTGCTCCTGATGCACTTTTTTCACTAGGCGGTTATCCCGGTAATGATGATGAAGGCCGGGCAATGCAGCAATCATTAGACCGCAGCAAAATTGAACAAGACTTTGTTGCGGCCGCCCAGTTTTTAAAATCGCATCAACGCAGTAATGGTAACTTAGGTGCGGTGGGATTTTGTTTTGGCGGCTATATTGTTAATTATCTCGCGGCAGTTGATTCAAATTTGATTCAAGCCGGTGTTCCATTTTATGGCACTCCAGCAGCAAAAGAATTAAGACAAAATATTAAAGCGCCATTATTAATTCAATTAGGCGAGTTAGATGAAAGGGTTAACAATACTTGGCCCGAGTACGAGCAAGATTTAAAAGCATTTAAGGTACCCTATACCATGCACATGTATAAAAAAGCCCATCACGGATTTCATAATGATTCGACCAGCAGATATGATGAAATTAATGCAGAATTAGCATGGCAGCGGACTGTTGATTTTTTTAATAAAAATATTGGCTAAGTACTTATTTATAATTTATTTTCTATATAGGTGCAGATAAATTAAAGCCAATTTTTATGATGGTACCTTTGTCTAATTCAGACTGTACATCAATCGTCGCATTGTGTTGTTTTAATATCTGCAACACAATCGACATTCCTATACCTGTGCCAGTGCCTACAGGCTTGTTAGTATAAAAAGCATCAAACATTCTTTGTTGCACTTCAGGAGACATACCACAACCATTATCGATAATATTGAGTTGAATCATACCGTCATGCTGCGCCAGTTTGATGGTGATGATCGCGCTATTATTTGCTGGCTGTTCACAGGCTTGAATGGCATTAACCAAGATATTGACCAGCACTTGGTTAAGCTCTCCTGAATTAAACCGAATTTTAGGTACCTTGCAAAGTTCTTGTTTAACTTGAATATTTTTTAGTTTTGGGCCTAATAACTTGACTGCCATATCAATGGCACCAGACAAATCAATTTCTGTTAATTCTTCGGAGTCTGTTCTGGCAAAGAACAGCAGGTTTTTAACAATATCTTTAATGCGAAAAAAACCTTGATCGTTATCGGTGATAAGCTCTGGTAAGTCTTCTGTAATAAAATTGATAGTATTTTGGTCGCTTTGACTTAACTGTTCTTTAGGGATTACCTCAATTAAGTCGTTCACATAACTGTTTAACGTGGTGACATTACTGATCACAAACGCTAATGGGTTATTGATTTCATGAGCTACACCAGCAGCGAGAGTCCCCAATAAGGCTAATTTCTCTTGTTGTATCAGTGACTGCTGTTGATTTTTAATTTGTTTAATCTGCTGTTCTAACAACATATTTTTTTCATACACTTGTCTAGTGTAATCTTCTAACAATTGCTCAACTTCAACTCGGGCTTTCTTTTCTCGATGGTAGGCAATGTAATATGGGTTAGATTTATCAATCATTTTTTAACTCTATATTTAAGATGCACTGTTCAGCACCTTGATGCATGCAGGTGTCATGTTTGATGCTAATATTTTGATGATAATAATCAGCTGCACCAAAGATAAGCCCTTCAGCACAAAAACATAATTTACGCGGAGAATAGTATTTGAGTTCAATATTATGGTCATCGATCATTGTCGACATGATGGTAGGTAATGAGGGCTCATCGTAAAGCTTATTCACTTCTACGTGGATGATATTATGAATGCCCATAACGAGTGACGTAAAGTCTGTGAAACGTTCAACAACGGCAGTATGGTTTGCAGCCAAGCCTCAAAATAAAAATTGGCCAAAGGCTTTTATGACATCTTGTAAAGGAAGACCTAAAATCTCGGAGACTTCTGTGGCGATGGCAAATAACTCATTTTCTGGATAGTTGATAGCCGAAACATATACTCTGTCCGCAGGCGCATGTTTTTCCATTAAGTCATTCCATACACCCATACCACATTGTTCAACTATCATGTCTTCAAGTACGTTAAAAATGATACCTTTCATAAAAACCTCAATAGTAATAGATGCTTAATTTGTTAATGGAAAGTTTTGTCTTATTTGTCTTCTGCTGATTATGTCAACTAAAATGAATTAACACCACTGTTTATAAAAAATACTCTATTAAATTTTGACTTTCTGTAAGACTACATCATAATCTAAAGGACAAATGAGACAACCTGGAGATTATAATGCCTATACCTGTAACCATTGCAGATGATTCGATGATGTCAAGAAAAGTAGTTAGGCGTGCACTCCCTGTTGATTGGGATGTTGAAATCACCGAAGCCAAAAATGGCAAAGAGGCAATTGAAGCGGTTGAAGCAGGCAAAGCAGAAGTGCTTTTTTTGGATTTAACTATGCCCGAACTGGACGGATTTGGTGTCCTAAGCTATTTACAGGAACATCATGCTAAAACAGTTGTTATTGTGATTAGCGCGGATATTCAACCCGAAGCTAAAAAATTAGTCGATCGACTTGGGGCATTTCGCTTTTTACATAAACCGCTACAAGCAGAGCAATTATCGCAGGCTTTATCTGACGTGGGGTTAATATGAATGACTATTTAAGTGAAGAACAGCGTGATGCTTTGCAGGAGCTAATGAACATTTCTATGGGGCAAGCAGCCAATTCTCTTGCGAGACTGATTGGCGCTAAGATTACACTTTCTATCCCTCAAATATCGTCAGTTACCCCTACAGAGTTTGTTGAGATGATCAACTTAGACACCATGTGGCATACCAGGCAGTCTTTTCTGGGTACAGTGAAAGGGGAAGTACTTTCCCTGCAATCCAAACAGGGCTGTGAAGCCATTGCTGAATTGATGGATTACGAATTGCCATTGTCTAACATTACCCAAGAAGAGTTACTACTGGAATTATCTAATATTCTTGCTGGGGCCTGCTTAAATGGTTTTGCACAACAATTAACATTGAATACAAAATTAAGTATGCCAACAGTATTTGACCCAACACTTCTTTCTGCGGGTCATTATCGCTGGGGCAACACATTATTAATGGAAGTTGAATTTAAAATAGAATCTAGTCGATTTGATTCTAAAATCATGATTTGTTTAGAAGCTGACTCAATTTCGATTGTTTTAACCAAATTAAATGAGTTATTGGAGTCATGATGGCAACAGAGTCCATGTTACAGAATCTAACAGCAAAACTTCCATTAGGTGTTTGTGTGCTGAATGATCAGTTTGAGATTGAGTATTGGAATGACTTTTTTGCCGATCGCCTCAAGATTAGCAGCGATGATGTTAGAGGGCTGAATTTATTAGAGATGTTCCCAGATCAAGCCACGTATTTAAAGAAAAAAATCAACAGCGTCTTTATATTAAATAATGCCAGTTTTTCTTATTGGGAACACAAGCCGCACGTTTTTGTGTTTGGCAGTAGCCGTCCAATTACGGGTGAAGAAACCTTGATGTATCAAAATATTGAGTTTCTACCATTGGATGTGTCCAATAATACGGTTAAAACAGTGTGTATGATTGTGCAAGATGTGACTGAACTTGCCAGTTATTATCAAGGCCAAAAAGGATTAACTCAACAACTGGCGCAAGAACATTCTGTTTTGCTAGAGTTAAACAATAAACTTGAAGCTGCACAGAATCAATTATTGCAATCAGAGAAAATGGCTGCAATTGGACAATTAGCCGCTGGTGTTGCGCATGAAATTAATAATCCGATTGGCTTCATCTTTTCAAATTTACAAATTTTACAAGATTACTCGAGTAAGCTACTAAAACTGGTTAGTTTTTATGAAAAAGTGATAGATAAAACCAAAAATCAAACTTTTATTAATCTTCAACAAGACATGCAACAACGCATGCAATATCCTTTTTTACGCGACGATATGCCAGATTTAGTCAGTGAATCTATCGAAGGTATTGAACGGGTAACCGATATAGTCAGAAGCTTGAAAGCATTTTCTCATGTTGATAGCAGTGAATGGGAAAACTGTAATGTCATTGATGGCATCGAAAGTACCTTAAAAATTGCCAATAGCCAATTTAAACACAAAATCGAAATTCATCGCGATTATCAAGAGTCTGTACCTCTATTGTTATGCCAGCCAATGCAACTGAATCAGGTATTTCTTAATATATTGGTCAATGCGGCACAAGCGATCGAAAATAAAGGCCACATTTATATCTCAGTGCGCGGCGATGATACTGAGGTCACGATTGAGATAAAAGATACCGGCTGTGGTATTAGCGACAGCGCGATACGTAAAATATTTGAGCCTTTTTATACGACCAAACCCGTAGGTCAGGGCACTGGTTTAGGCCTGTCCTTGTCCTACAGTATCATTCAAAAACATAACGGTAAGATATCGGTTAGTTCGTCTGTGAATGTTGGCACGACTTTTACCATCATTTTACCCTTATTACCGCCAGGTGAAATTGATAAAACACATCTAAGCATCTGAATCTGTAATTAATTTATTTAAACTAGAATTGAATTTTTTACATACGTCATGTAGGTTTTCTCCAGCCTTTAAGCCTATTTCGGCTTGTTTTGCTGATTCGCTGACATTATCTAACCCTAAGCAAGCACTGGTTCCTTTAATTTTGTGAAATAAATTCTTAACTTGATCGTGATCTGAACTTGATGCAAGTAAGATGAGTTGGTCGGGCATTGCTCGTAAACTATCTAGATACTCTAGGCGTAAGTTTTTAATTTCATTTAACATGTCTAATTCGTCTTGTGTTTTTACATCGTCGTTATCTGGTTTTGATGCGTTGGTTTGATGCTTGTCAAAACATCGAGTGATGGTTTGCAATAATTGCGTTTTATCAATGGGTTTGTTCAATACTGCATTGAAAGGCGAGACGGTATTCGGTGAGTGTTCTTCTTTAAATACGTCCGCACTTAATGAAATAATGGGTTTGGTAAAGTGCCTGTTTCTTAACACTTGGGCAGCCTGGTATCCGTCCATAATGGGCATTTGTTGATCCATGATAATAATATCTGGCTGATCTTTGTCGACGATATCTACAGCCTGCCTACCATTTTCAGCAAATAATATTTTCATCTTTAACGGTTTGACATAAACAGCAATGAGTTGGCGTATATCCTCTACATCATCAACAATAAGCAGTGTGCCGCCTAATACTCGTTGAGTAAATGTTGTCGAGTTAACGTGTTCTAGTGGCTTACTAATGGGTCTTGTATTGGTAGTAGGCAACGTTAGTGTGAAAGTGGATCCTTGACCCAATTTACTTTTCACGGTTAATAATAACCCCATGGCATCAGCGAGTTGTTTACTGATATACAATCCTAGGCCAGTGCCACCATAATCCCGGCTTATACTTACGTCTGCTTGCTTAAATGCTGCAAATAGAGTGAGTTGTTGTTCATCACTCATTCCAATACCTTCATCTATGATTTGAACAGTACAAGTATTATCAGGTGATTTATGTGCTTTTAGTATAATCGTGCCATTGGCTGTAAATTTAACGGCATTACTGAGTAAATTAAGTAAAATTTGTTGTAGCCTAAAGGGATCAACCATGACATATAAGTCAGATATGTCCTCTATTGCGCACTGTATTGATAGCCCTTTAGATTTAGCAATTTGTGATGAACTATCAATTGAATTCACTAGAAAGTCTCTAAGGCCGATAGGCTGTAAATCAAACGTCATTTTACCTTCATCAATTTTAGCGGTATCTAAGATGTCGTTAATAACATTTTGTAGATGTAAGGTATTTTGCCGAATACGATTCAACACTTGTTGGGTTTCACCATTTGTGTGGTTAAGTAACTCTTCTGTGAATCCTTTTATGATAGTGATAGGCGTGCGTATCTCATGGCTCATATTCGCTAAAAAACGAGTCTTGATAGCTGCTAATTGATTTGCTCTGTCGCGCTCTTGTTCTAGTTGTAATGTTCTTTCTTTCACTCTGTCTTCTAATTGATTGTTCAACGCTTTGACTTCAGCCATTGAATTCATCATTGCTTCTCTTGAATTAATAACACGTTCATTAAGGTTATTTATACTTTGAGTCAGTATCTCAAATTCTCGCGCTGAATAGTTAAAATGCAGCGGTTGATTGATTCGTTTATCAGTGCCTAATTGATGTGTGAATTCTGTAATTTTTTCGAGTGTTTCCGTATAGTTATGCACTAAACGACCTGATAATGCCGTGATATATTTCAATACTAATAATGAAGATAGCATTGCGATACTAAGATAAATTAAATAGCGAACAACAAAAGGGGTTGTTTCTTGATAATGTATTGTTGACCAATTTAATTTATCTAATTGGCTTTTTACTAGAATGTAATGAGCATCTGTTGTGAAAACAATGGATTTTGCCGTATTAAAAAACAACTGTTGCAGTAATGAAGGATGATATGGTTCAAATATTGCGTGTTCAGTCCAAACATCGCCTAATTCCCCTAAGTGATTGCTTCCCCATATCTTTTTCGACTGTCGATCAAGTATAATCGTGTTTGGACTGATGTTATCAGTAAACGATAATGTTTTGGTGAGAGTGTCTAGAACGACCGAAACTTCGACTACGCCATCAAAAATACCGTTTAGATAAATAGGTGCGCTCACGGCAAAAAGCAGGTCTTCTCCGAGGGCTCTACCTTTAAAACTCTCACTCACAAAGCTGGTATTAATTGTTTTGGGTTGACTGAAATAACTGCGGTCAGTAACAGACACATTGTTAATCGGTAGTTTCGATACACCAGCTTTGTAAAATTGCGTCACGATGCCATTTTTATCGGTCACCAGTGTGGAGATAAATTCAGGTTCCTGGTCGTTAAGTGTTTGGAGAGTATGTGTATCTATATTTTTATGTCCTAAGCTGGCAACGAGCTCAGTATTACTGATATATCGTTCTATGTGCTGCTTTATTTTTGACACAAACACATTTTGCTCATCTTGATAAAATTGTAGTTGCGATGATAAATGCAGTCCGATTGCTGCTTGCAAAATAAATGCAATCAATATTGTGCATGGCACTGCACTGTATAGTCCAATTCGGTGACTCAGTTGAAGACGCAAACTTTGCTGTTTTTGATTTAATGGGGTGATGGTGATGGTGATGGTATTAAGCATCAATGCGGTTTTGGTACACAGGGCAAAAAGACAGCAATGTAACATGGTGGCAATGATCCATAACATCGTTGTACTTTTTAAAGAATCATTACCCAATAGGTAATCAAGGGTAAAGATTGATATGGAATATATACAAAATATGGGCCATAAAGACTGCTTAAGATTGAGCCTAAGCCACATAAGAAACATTAACTGTAAAACGCAATTACCAATAACTAATGGACTTTCTAGTGGTAAGCAAACAATGATTAACGATAATAACGACCAAGTGAAACCTAATCGAAATAGTATAATTGAAGACGCAATATTACCCACAAGAAACGGCACAACAATGGGAATGTCAATTGCCATGGTATTAGCAATCAAGCCAAGTGATGTGGCGTAGATAAAGAACCACATGCGTCTTGTAGAAAATGCCTTTGAGAAAAACAGTTTTATTAACATGTTCTTCATAATAATTCACCGTTAAAACATATGTGGATAAATAGTAACAATGTAGATGCGATTATCGAGTTATACATTCTTTTGTACTGCCTGATCAGGTCACTTTTCAACTTTCTCTGCTTTTATCAGTAACGTTTCTTTGTGTCTCTTTTCATAACTCTGTAAGTTATTGATTGTTTTAGCACAAAAGATATGTCCCTTTGGTAGTAATAGCATATGCTTACGATTATAGAGATTTTGACTAAGTCGCATACCAATAGATATTTCTCCTATGTGTATGCCATTTGAGAACTCTTCTTCAGAATAATGAATGTTTTCTTTATTATTTTCATTACTAAATATTAACTTACCCAATGCTTCAACCACTTTTGGGTCGTATAAAATACCTTGTTGAAGCATTATCAGTTTATATACTTGTTCTTTTGTCGGCTCTTGAATATTTTTTTTAGGCAGAAATTCATGCCAAAAATCTCTAGCAACGGATAAAATTCGCGATCCTATGTGAATATTTTTGCCCGCTCTCTGTAAAGGCTCTCCGGTACCATTATATTGTTCATATTGACTAGCAATAATTTCACTCATTACAGATAAATGAACGGCAGGTGTTAAAATCTCTTCTGCTAATTGAGGATGACGCATAAAATGTTTTTGGTCAGCACTAGTCAGTTCATCATATGGCTTATTCAGGCAATAAGAAGGTAACCCTAATTTGCCTAGCTCGGAATATAATCCTGCTTTAGTAATAATTTCGACTCCAGGTGGAGTGATGCCTAATAGGTTAGCGATGTTATTGCAGGTTTCACTGATTTTAAGTGCAAACTGACCGTTTATTTCCGGATTGATACTAATTAAATTATAAAGCACTTCTAATGTGGCTTTCTGTTCATTACCTCGATTATTGGCCAAGGTTTTATATTGTTGTAAACTTTGTTTTAGTTGTTGGGTTCGTTGCTGTACCGTGTCTTCTAGATTGGTATTCAATTGTTTTAGTTGTTTATTTTGAACTGCAATTTTCTTTGTCAGTTCTTTATTTTTTTTAATTAGGCGATAAGTCTCTAGCCCCTCATTAACTTGTGCAAGTAGTTCAGTATTATCCCAAGGCTTTTGAATATAACGATGAATTTTACCGATATTAATGGCCGTAACAGTAGATTGAATATCCGAGTATCCAGTCATCAAAATACGATAACTGTCAGGCTGCATTACGGCTGCTTGTGCAAGAAACTCTGCACCTGTCATATTTGGCATTCGCATATCAGAAATGATCAGGTTCACTTTGTGTTGTTGCATTATTTCTAGTGCTTGTTTACCACTAGACGCTTGTAATAGTTGAACATTTGATGAAAAAAACACACGTTGTAAAGACTTTAAAATACTGGTCTCATCGTCTACACATAAAATTACAGGTAAATCTGCAGTTTCTAATTGTTTCATATGTTCCTAAATTTCCGATGCCTTCAATGTCTCATTTGTCTCATTGATTAAGTTATGCTATAAATGACAACTAATCAAGTTTTATGATGAGTGATAAAGTATGAAAACGTTACGACCCAGTGTCATTGCGCAGTATTGTGATGTGCATCATAGGACTGTTAGTCGTTGGATTTCGCAAGGTCGGTTAAAAGGACATAAATTGCCGGGTAGGGGTAATTACCGAGTGCTACTGGACGATTTTATTTTGTTTTTACAACAACAAAAAATGCCAATGCCTGAAGAATTAATGAGTTACTGTGAGGATATAGAGACTGATTCCGACTCAGGTTCTGCATCACCAAAACGTATCTTAATTATTGATGATGAAACTGAAATTAGAAATGCAATACGCCGAGTTTTATCATCAAGCGGTTATTATTTCTCTTTTGCCGCAGATGGATTTCACGCGGGTGTTAAATTACTCAGTGATAAACCTGATTTGATTACACTTGACCTTGCAATGCCTAGTTTAGATGGTTTTGAAGTATTGCAATTTATTCGTCAACAGCCAGAATTAGCGGAATTAAAAATCCTTGTGTTGTCTGGATTATCTGAACATGAATTGCAAAAAGCCTTAGATTTAGGTGCTGATGCGGTATTATCAAAACCGTTTGATAACGACAAGCTGCGATCTTTAGTCAACAGTCTTTTAATTAATGGGTAAAATTATGAAGCAAAAGCTACTCATTGTTGATGATGAACAGTCCATATTACGAGCGTTAAAAAGATTGTTCATGCGTGTAGGTTATCAAGTATTTATTGCTGATAACGGTAAAGAAGCCTTAGAGATCATGTCTAAGGAAGCATGTCCTGTCGTTATTTCAGATTATCGTATGCCTATGATGAATGGGTCTGATTTACTGCTAGCAATAAAATCTATGCAACCTAATACGGTGTGTATGGTGCTTAGTGGTTCGTCTGATTTTAATTCTATATTAACGCTGCTTAACTCTCGTACTGTATTTCGTTTTTTACAAAAACCATGGGACGACAATGCACTTGTTATTGAGGTTGAGGAGGCCTTTTGTCAATACCACAGTAAACAACAAAGAAGTATTATTGCCGATCTACTTGCCAGCAGTGATGAAGCTGTAATCGAGCTTTTTCCACATGGTCAAATAGGTAGGTTCAATGGCTTATCTAAAAAGATACTTGCAATAAAAAACGAAAATACATTATTAAATGACCTGTTTCCGTATTGTACTGATCGTTGCATTGACTATTTATTTACCCCCAACGATGAACCCCCGATATTACAAACGACTCAAGGCGAAAGTGTCATGTTTAGCCTTAAGCATGTGACAGATAATTCTAGATTTTTTTCCATTTCAATGGCATCAGACGTTGATAATAATGTCCTTTGTGAGTCAAAAACGCTAATCGATCAAACAAGTTTATTAAGCAATGCGCAAACATTACTTGAGACAGATAAATCATTTGCTTTGGTGGCTATACATCTAAAAAATTATGGCTATTGGGCTGATATGCTAGGCGATATTGATTCTGTTGCATTATTTAATGAGATACACACAACATTAATAATGGAATGTGAAAGGTTTAATCACCGAATATCTGTATTACCGAATGAATATTTTGTGATTCTTGTTGCTAACTATGTATCTGAGATTGAATTACACAGTCAACTAGATAATATTTTATCATCGTTTACTGGCAACAAATATGTTGAAAAAACCGTACGCATTGAATTTACGATTAGCTATTGCATTGCTCCAAACGATGGCGCAAGTGCACAGCAGTTATTCAGCAATGCATTGGTCAGTAACAGACTGCATATTAATGGAAATCCTCATTTTTACATGCGTTTTGACAACTCAATCATCGAGCAGAAACGCAAACAATTATTTACAAGTAAAGCCTTATATCATGCCATTGAAAATCAAGAGTTATTTTTAAACTTTCAACCTAAGTACGATTTAAGATTACGTAAAATTGCGAGTTGTGAAGTACTGTTACGCTGGAATAGTCCAGAGTTAGGAATGGTCTCTCCAGACGTATTTATTCCAATAGCGGAGCAAGAAGGGCAAATTATTGAAATAGGCTACTGGGTAATTGAAAAAACCTGTTTAGCGATTTCAAATTGGCTTAAAAACGGAATCGTTCTCGATCATGTTGCTGTTAATATTTCTGGAAAGCAATTATCTGAACCCGATTTTATACCAAGAGTCGAAGCGTTATTGAAAGGTTTCGATATCGACATGTCAATTCTCGAGTTTGAATTAACAGAGTCATGGTTGGTTGATAATATTGAAGAAAGTGCAGAGAAACTGGCTAGACTTAAAAAAGCAGGGATCAGTATTGCGATTGATGATTTCGGTACGGGCTATTCATCTTTGTCTTATTTATCAAAATTGCCAATCGATGTGCTTAAAATAGATCGGTCTTTAATCATCGACATTGCCAGTAATTTAAACACTCAAAGCATGATCGCTAACATTACTCGTATGGCCCATGATTTAGGTATGAAAGTGGTGGTTGAAGGAGTAGAGTATTTTGACCAAATTCCAATTCTTGAACGGCTGAATTGTGACATTATCCAAGGCTATGTTATTGCTCGCCCTCAAATAGAGGAGCAGTTTATTTCTTTAATTTCTGATCCTAATTTTTCAGTTGCCAGATTAATGGGTGATTTATGAAAACATTAACTGTACTGTTTATTGATGACGATATTTTTATGCTTAAAGCGCTAAATAGAGTCGCAAGTCGTCTCAAACCACATTGGCAATTTTATTTATGCAGTGATCCACTTAATTGGCAGCAGGCTTTGCCTGATGGGGCCATTGTCGATACCGTGATTTGTGATTACTTAATGCCAGATATTAATGGTGATGAGCTGCTAAAACAGGTTTCTCAAATAATGTCGTCGGCATTACGGGTGTTATTAACCGGTGACACCGCCGAGGATGTTGTGTCTAAAGTAACAGAAATTGCCCATTTTGTGTTGAAAAAACCTTTTACACAACAAGACATAAATGATGTTTTTTGCTCATTAGAACACTTAAATACCCTAGATATAGAACAACCTCTACGAAATAAACTGGGTCGTATCGGGTACTTTTTTGCATTACCAGATATCGCGAGACAAATTCAGTCTATGTTCGCCAATGAAGAAGTTGATATCTCTCATGCCGCGGACATAATTCACCAGGAAAGTGTTATCGCTGCCAAGCTGATACAAATCGCAAACTCAGCTTTCTTAGGCTACAGCCGCAAGACTGTGAGCTTGGAAGAGGCCATAAAACGTTTAGGTCTTAAAATGACTGAAACGATCGTTGTTAGTATGGTTGTTGATCAAGCATTAGCCTTAAGAGTGCCAGAAAAAGCACATAAAAAAATTAATGAATGGTCATTTAATTATTCTCGATTATGTCGTCAGTTAAGTAAGTCGATGGGATTTAGCGTTGAGCAGCAAGATGTTGTTTTTATAGCGGCTTTACTCAGTGGTATTGGTCATTTAGTGCTAATGTCTGAAACAAACGAGCATGTTGATTTTGATTCAAATGACACTCATATCATGCTTGCAGATGCGACTGTCTTGACGGTTTATATCTTGACACTTTGGGGTTACCCACTTGATCTATGTGAACTGATTTTAATGCAAGATAAACCGGATTTTAATGCCACTGGATTAAACGTGAATACTCTGGGATTAATTTTGTATGTTGTCAATTTATCATTAACTCATCAACTCGATGAACCGTCAAAAAATGAGCTGTTAAATTTAGTTGTCGATGTCGATATTAGGCAATGGATCAGCAACTCTTAGTGTATAAAATTGATTGAACAGTATTTAGGTTTATTAGGTGAACATATCAATTTACTGCAAGAACACAGTTTGATGGATAATTACCTGCAGTGTTAATTAAACGGCAATATATAAGGGGGCATGCCCTTATATATTGCGTGAAAAAATATAGTTGGCATTTAAGCTCAATCATTACCTATATGAATGTCAATTTTTCTCTATCCGAGTATTTGTCGCCGCAATAATCATTTTGTTTCTAAGCCATTTGTTAGCCGGTTCTTTGTCGACGTTTACATGCCAATATAAATGCACGCCAATATCAGGTAATTCAACTGGCATAGGATAAATAGCAATATCAAGCATCTTGCTATACATGGCTGCGGCGGTTTTAGGTAATGTGAGCAACATATCGTTATTTAAGATGACTTGGCACGCTGATAAAGCATGCTGGCAACGTAATGAGATTTTACGATGCAAACCAATGCGAGAAAGTTCAAAATCTTCCAAGCTAGGGCCCGTTGAGCGAGATGAAACTAGCACGTGATCTAACCGAAGGTAAGTATCTAAATCAAGTTCTGGTGTAATAGCTGGGTGGTTTTTACGAGCAACAACAACCAGTTGGTCTACTTCTAATTGGGTGTGCATAATGTTATTGCTGACAGGGATTAGGGTATCAATTGCCAAGTCAATATCACCACTGGCGAGTTTGTTTTCAAGTTCCGTTCGTCTGACCCTTTTATTACTGCGTAAATTGATTGCCGGAGACTCTAACGACAAACTTTGCTGCAATATCGGTAAATAGTAGGGTTCTAACGAGCCATGTAATGACAGTGAAAAACTCTTACGTGAGGTTAAGGGTTCAAACTGCCGCGATTGTACTAAACACACCTGTAGTTGATGTAATGCTTCGCGCACGTCATCAATGACATTCTTTGCCACCGGTGTTGGCCGCATTTCATTGCCTTGCCTGATAAACAAAGCATCATCAAAATGAGTGCGTAATTTACCTAATGAATGACTCACTGCTGGTTGCGATAAATTTAGCACTGACGCTGCTTTGGTTATGTTTCCTTCACAATAAATCGCATCGAAAACCACAAACAAATTCAAATCAATTTTCATACTCACTCCAGTGATCTCACGGTGTACGTTGAGAGCACCTCAACTCATATCTGCTATTTTTGATCTAACATCTACTATTTAAATTATAAATAGTAGGGTATTAGAACTATTCATTTGTTCAATTTAGATGTTGCTATTAGCATAGTCAAGTAGATTCGGTGCAGTACAAAAAATGGCTAAATATACGCTAAAAGTATTCATTATTAACATCTACAACAGATATTCGAAAATAATTCAATATTGCTTTCAAGGTTGTTAAACCTAGATTAACGACAATATAAACAATAAGTTAAACAGTGAGTTAATTTTTTACTTTTGTATTGAACCATCATTTTAATCAGTTAGAGACCTAATATGGCAGCAATTTATTTGATTCGACACGGGCAGGCATCTTTTGGAAGCACTGATTACGATCAACTGTCAGATAAAGGTAGCCAGCAAGCGACAATATTAGGTCAGTACTGGCGCGCTAGGGCTATCCCCAGCAAGTTTTATAGTGGTGATTTATTGCGTCATGGCCAAACGTTAACCAGCTTTGTAAAAGGATACCAAGGTGAATCAACACCCATGATTATCCATTCTGGCTTTAATGAATTTGACCATGTAGATATTTTAAAAAAGTACAATGACCAGTGGCAAAACTTTGCAGAAATGAGTCTAGAAATTAGTCAACGTAATGAACCGAATAAAACGCTACAAAAAGAATTTTCTCAAGCACTCAGTCGTTGGATTGCTGGTGATAAAGATCATGAATACAAAGAGAGTTGGCCACAATTTAAAGCACGTTGTATTCGAGCTCTGCACAATATTATTGAACAAGAATTAGCAAAAAAGCGTGAGATTATCACCGCTGGAAATAACACAAAAAAATCAAAAGACATTTTAGTGTTTACTTCAGGAGGGACTATTTCAGCAATCGTACAACACATTTTACAATTGAACGATCAGCAAACATTAGCCTTGAATCAGCAGGCTAGAAATACAGGTGTCACTAAACTGTTATTTTCTGAAAACATGTTGAGTGTTGATTATTTTAATAACTACAGTCACTTAGAGCAGGCTGGCGACGACTGGGTAACCTTTAGGTAATCACGAGGCTCTTTAGCGCTTTGAACCATTAATCAAAAATATAAAGGAAAAAACATGAACAATGTCAATTTGTTTGATTTAACAGGGAAGGTTGCCTTAGTGACTGGTGCAAGTCGTGGTATTGGCGAAAGTGTTGCCAAACTATTAGCTCAGTACGGTGCTCATGTGATTGTATCAAGTCGAAAAATTGAAGCTTGCCAGATAGTGGTTGATGAGATTGTTAAAGCCGGCGGCAGTGCACAAGCCATCGCGTGTCACATTGGCGACATGGATCAAATAGAGTCGATTTTCGCCGCCATTACAGAGCAACATGGCAAATTAGATATTCTGGTGAATAACGCTGCGGCCAATCCTTATTTTGGTCACATTATTGATACTGACTTAATCGCCTTTCAAAAAACCGTCGACGTTAACATTCGTGGTTACTTTTTTATGTCGACCAAAGGCGCAAAATTAATGAAAGACAGTGGCGGTGGTTCAATCATTAACGTGGCGTCTGTTAATGGCGTCATCCCAGGAGATTTCCAAGGTATTTACTCTATTACTAAAGCGGCTGTTATTTCAATGACACAAGCATTCGCAAAAGAATGCGCCCAATTCAATATCCGCGTTAACGCATTACTCCCAGGTGGAACTGATACTAAGTTTGCTTCTGCATTAGTCGATAACCCAGCCATTTTGAAGCAAATGATGCACCACGTGCCAATGAAGCGTGTGGCTCAACCAGACGAAATGGCAGGCACTGTGTTGTATCTCGCATCTAACGCATCAAGTTACACCACAGGTACCGCCATCAATGTCGACGGCGGTTATCTCATTGGGTAATGAATTGATTAGTATAAGAAAAAACAGATAAATAAAAACTATAACACGCTAGGAAATACTCATGAACAGCGATAAAAACACCAGTATCGATAAGTTATTTGAATCATTCAGCACTAAATCGTTGTCATTGAAAAATAAAACCGTCATGGCGCCGATGACCCGTGCGTTTTCACCTAATTATGTCCCTAATAAAGATGTTGCAGCATATTACCGCAGACGTGCTGAAGGTGATGTGGGATTGATTATCACCGAAGGGACGTTTATTTCTCATAAAGCGGCCAACGGTTATGAAAATGTACCTGCAATTTATGGCGAAGCAGCATTAGCAGGTTGGAAACACGTAGTTGATGAAGTGCATGCGGCAGGTGGCAAAATTGCCCCACAGCTTTGGCATGTAGGTTCAGTGAGAAAACCCGGCGTTGGCCCAGACAAAGAAGCACCAGCCTATAGCCCATCAGGTTTATATAAACCCGGTGCTAAAAACGGCGTCGCAATGACCCAAGATGATATTAATGAAGTGGTTGCCTCATTTGCACAAGCCGCATTAGATGCCAAAAACATTGGCTTTGATGCCATTGAAGTACACGGCGCGCACGGTTACTTAGTGGATCAGTTCTTTTGGGAAGGCACTAACCAACGTGATGACCAATACGGTGGTTCGTTAGAAAATCGAACTCGCTTTGGCGTTGAAATTGTTAAAGCCATTCGCGCCGCAGTGGGTGAGGAGTTTACGATTATCTTCCGCTTTTCACAGTGGAAACAACAAGATTACAGTGCAAAACTGTGTCAAACCCCTGAAGAGTTAGCCACCTTTTTAGGTTTGCTAAGCGATGCTGGCGTCGATATTTTTCATGCAAGTACACGCCGATTCTGGGTACCAGAGTTTGAAGGTTCAGATCTTAACTTAGCAGGTTGGACCAAAAAGCTCACTAATAAGCCCGTCATTACCGTTGGCAATGTGGGGTTAGACGCTGACTTTATTGGTGAAGGCAATGCCGATTTATCTGGCACGTCTAATCCAACTGGCATTGATGAGTTATTAGTGCGTTTAAATAATGACGAATTTGATTTAGTCGCAGTTGGCCGAGCCTTGTTAGTCGATCCGCAGTGGGTCAATAAAATTAAACACAAAGCCATCGCGGAGATTAAACCGTTTAACAAAAAATCATTAACGTCACTCAGTTAACGTTTGCTGATGTGCTTGAGTCTTAATTGAAATATTAAGCCTCACTCTAGCACTGCTATTACACCGTAATGACCAATAGAAGGGTAGAACATGAATTTTGAATACAGTGAAAAAGTTCAAGCATTAATCAAACGTGTAACCGATTTTATGGATTTGAACGTGTTTCCGGTTGAAGAAGAAATGCACCGACAGGTAGAGCTTGATCCTTGGTCAACGCCTCCGTTAATGGAAGAATTAAAAGCCAAAGCGAAAGCAGAAGGATTGTGGAATTTATTTCTGCCCGTTGCTTACGGTAAATACAGTGCTGGATTGACTAATTTAGAATACGCACCGCTGGCTGAAATTATGGGCAAAGTGATGTGGGCATCAGAAGTGTTTAACTGTGCGGCACCCGATACCGGCAACATGGAAGTATTGGCTAAATACGGTAATGAAGCCCAGAAAAAACAATGGCTAGAGCCATTGCTGGAAGGCAAAATTCGATCCGCATTTGCGATGACAGAACCTGAAGTTGCCTCAAGTGATGCGACTAATATTGAGTTAAGCATTGAACGTGATGGTGACGAGTATGTCATTAATGGCCGCAAGTTTTACATCAGTGGCGCGTGTCGTAAGCAATGCGAAATTATGATTGTGATGGGCAAAACAGACCCAACCAACAGCAATCGTTACATTCAACAATCACAAGTGCTTGTGCCAATGAACACCCCGGGCGTGACGTTAGTGCGGCCAATGAAAGTGTTTGGTTATAACGACGCTCCCGAAGGTCACGGCGAAGTGACGTTTACCAATGTCCGCGTACCGGTTGAAAATATTATTGTTGCTGAAGGTAAAGGTTTTGAAATTGCCCAAGGCCGCCTTGGACCTGGACGTATTCATCACTGCATGCGTTCAGTTGGTATCGCTCAGCGCGCATTAGATTTAATGTGTAAACGCGTTGGTGAACGTATTGTGTTTGGTCAACCGATGATCAAGCAACAGTCGGTTCGTGAAGACATTGCTAAATCTGCCTGCCAGATTGAACAAGCCCGCTTAATGACCTTAAAAGCGGCGCAAAAAATGGATACCGACGGCAATAAAGCCGCCAAAGAACTGATTGCAATGATCAAAATTGTCGCGCCGAATATGTCACTTGATGTGATTGACCGTGCTATTCAATGCCATGGTGCTGTGGGTGTGAGTCAAGACACCTTCTTAGCACACGCATGGGCTGGACAACGTACTTTGCGTTTAGCCGATGGTCCAGACCAAGTGCATATGATGCAGTTAGGCCGTGATTTAGTGAAAAAGATTGCAGAGTAATTCGATACGTTGCAGACATTGAGCAACAGATTGAAACGCATTACTGCGTTTCAATCTGAATGCCGTGTCACCAATCAGATGGCAATCATTTATGAGCATTAATTGCTAAACATTGAGTCATAAAAATTGGATCGTAAACACTGATTCAAGCTGACTAATTTTAATGACTGCGATCCAATGACTGCAATCTAATGAATAAGAATAACAACAAGAGTATTGCTAAATGCCCCAAGTATTATCAATTAATAATGAACAGCTGACTGCTTACTTACAAGATCAAGTTGAGGGTTTTGAAGGCCCGATTACCTTAGAAAAGTTTGCCGGCGGTCAGTCTAATCCAACATTTAAAGTCACCGCAAAATCGGGTGTGTATGTATTACGCCGTCAACCTTCAGGCAAGTTATTAAAGTCTGCTCATGCTGTAGATCGCGAATATCGGGTTCTTAATGCATTAAAAGACAGCGAAGTTCCGGTCGCAAAAGTATTCCATCTGTGTGAAGACATCTCTGTTATCGGTTCGATGTTTTACTTAATGGAATATTGCGATGGCACCGTTTATTGGAGCGCATCGTTAGCTGAGATTGGCACCAATGAGCGCCGCTCAGCCATGTATAACGAAATGAACCGAGTATTAGCTGCATTGCACAGTGTTGATGTGAATGCGGTTGGCTTAACTGATTATGGTAAAGCAGGAAATTATTTTGAGCGTCAATTAACTCGCTGGACATCACAGTATCGGTTGACCGAGCTTAAAAAAATACCCGCGATGGACCAGCTAAGTCAGTGGCTTGAAGATAATTTACCCGAAGATGATGGCCGTGTGTGTTTAGTCCATGGCGACTTTAGATTAGACAACATGATGTTTGCCAAAGATAAGCCACAGGTTATTGCGTTGCTCGACTGGGAATTATCGACATTAGGTCATCCATATGCCGACCTTGCTTATCAATGCATGCAATTACGTATGCCAGCAGGAATGGGCAGTATTGATGGTTTAAAAGACGTCGACCGTGGCAGCTTAGGCATTCCGACTGAACAAGAATATGTCGATCTATATTGCCACCGCATGGGCATTGAACGGATTGAAAACTGGGTGTTTTATCTTGCGTTTAGTTTCTTCCGTTTAGCGGCAATTGCCCAAGGAGTGGCAAAACGCGCTGCAGAAGGCAATGCATCAAATGAACATGCTAATAAAGTAGGATCGTTCGTTGAACCGCTTGCACAAATGGCGTTGCAGGTTGTCGCACAAGAGAAATAATAGCGTTCTATCAACGAAATCTACCGTGATAACGCGACGTTAACACTCATTTTAATCTTTAATCTTTAATCTTTAATACTTAATACTTAATACTTAATACTTAAGATTTCAGCTAAAAACAAATGATAAAAAATTGATAAACAGACACTCAATATAACAATAAGACCATCAATTACAGGAGTTACTCGCATGGATCCATTATTAGACTTTACGGGCAAAGTCGCCGTTATTACGGGCGCAGCACAAGGTTTTGGTAAATTATTGGCCGAAGAGTTAGCCAAACGTGGCGCTAAGTTAGTCATCAGTGACATTAACGAAGCTGGCGTGCATCAAGTGGCAGATGCTATTGCCGCGACCGGTGCTGAAGTGGTCGCAATGAAATGCGATGTGTCCAAAAATGAATCTTGTAAAGCGATGGTCGATACCGCGATTGAATATTTTGGTCGAGTGGATATTGGCGTCAATAATGCCGGTATCGCGCACGAGTTTATGCCGCTGCATCACATTGACGAATCCATTATGGACAGCCAATTTGCTGTCAACGTCAAAGGTGTGCAATTTGGCATGCGTCATCAAATACAACAAATGCTTAAACAAGGCGAGGGCGCCATTCTCAATGTCAGTTCAATGGCCGGTTTAGGTGGCGCTGCTCGAGGCAGTGCTTATTCTATGGCAAAACATGCTGTTATTGGTTTAACCAAGACGGGTGCAGTTGAATACGGCCGCGAGAATATTCGTATTAATGCAATATGCCCATTCTTTACCCTAACGCCGATGGTGACCAACTTTGCTGACGAAGAAAAGCAAAAGAAAATGGCCCGTGGCGCGCCAATGAATCGTTTAGGTGAGCCAAAAGAAATCGTCGCGGTGATGTTAATGATGTTATCACCCGCCAACACCTATATGACAGGACAATGCATTGCGGTTGATGGCGGCGTATCAGCGTTTTAAGCCTCAGTGGACAGTCAGCAAATATTTGTCACTATCCATTTAACAATACATTGTGAGCAGATGTCATGACATCTGCTCAGTAACAAGATAAGAAGAGACTATTATGCCTGCAACGTTAATGAATGAACGCGATCTTGAATTTATGCTTTACGAACTGTTTGACAGTGAAGCGTTAACGAGCCGAGCGCGTTATCAAGATCACGATCGCCAGACCTTCAATGAAGTCGTCACCACGGCTAAAGCGATCGCAGAAAAATACTTTCTTCCTATCCGTCAAAAACTTGATACTCATCAACCAACATTTGATGGTAAAAAAGTGCATATCATCCCAGAGCTTAAAACCGCGATAGATGCGGTTAATGAGTCTGGTATTGGTGCTGCAACAGCTGATTATGATTTGGGTGGTATGCAATTACCGCCGATTATCGCCAGTGCAGCAGCCTCATTTTTGAGTGTGGCTGGCGGTGTGGGTATGGGTTACAACATGTTAACCACAGCCAACGCCAACTTGTTGCAAGCACATGGCAGTCAAGAACTGATTAACACTTGGGTTAAACCCATGCGTGAAGGCCGTTTTATGGGCACCATGGCCATGACGGAACCGGGCAGTGGCTCAGCGTTAGGCGACTTAATTACCAAAGCGGTAAAATCGGACGACGGTACTTATCGGATTACTGGCAATAAAATTTATATCTCAGGCGGCGACCATGATTTAAGCGAGAATATCGTTCATTTGGTGTTAGCACGAATTCAAGGCGCACCAAAAGGTGTTAAAGGTATTTCGTTATTTGTGGTACCTAAATTTTTGCTTAATGAAGATGGTTCCGTCGGTGAAGACAATGAAGTGGCTCTCGCTGGGCTATTTCATAAAATGGGTGGCCGCGCGCAAACGTCTACTGCACTGAGTTTTGGTGAGAAAAATGGTTCAATTGGTTATTTAGTCGGTGAAGAACATTGCGGTTTAAAGTACATGTTCCACATGATGAATGAAGCTCGCATTATGGTGGGTACTAGTGGTGCGGTATTGGCTGTGGCCGGTTATCAATATTCAGTCGATTACGCTAAAAACCGTCCGCAGGGTCGACTACCCTCGTGTAAAGACCCGCAATCCCCAATGGTCAACATCATTGAACATGCTGATGTAAAACGCATGTTATTAGCACAAAAAGCTTATGCCGAAGGGGCAATGGCGTTAGTGTTGTATGGGACTCAATTAAGTGATGATGAGCGTACTGCAGACACCGTTGAACAACGTGAGCATGCCCATACCTTATTAGATTTTTTAACCCCAATCATTAAAACCTGGCCATCTGAATATGGCCCTAAAGCTAACTCTTATGCTATTCAAGTTATGGGCGGGCATGGTTACATCAATGAGCATCCAGTTGAGATGTTCTATCGTGATAACCGTTTAAATCCGATTCATGAAGGCACCACGGGAATACAATCGTTAGATTTGATTACCCGTAAAGTGCCGATGAATAAGATGCAGGGTTATAAAGCTACCCTGCATGAAATTGTCCAAACCATTGAGCAAGCCAAACAATACGACAGCTTGAGCGAATATACCCAGAAGCTAAGCGAAGCGGTAGAGACATTAACGCTGACAACTGAAGCGGTACTCAACGGCATGGCGACGAAGAATATCGATTTAGCCTTAGCCAACTCAGTTAAGTATTTAGAGTTGTTTGGCCATGTGATTATTGCGTGGTTATGGCTTAAGCAAAGTATGGTTGCTACCAAAGCCTTAGCACAGCAACCGCATCAAGCAGATGAGTTTTTCTATAAAGGTAAGTTACAGGCATCGCAGTATTTCTATCGCTTTGAATTACCCAAAATTGCGGTGTGGTCATCTCTGTTGATGAGTACTGACAGTACCAGTTTTGACATGCAAGCCGACTGGTTTTAACCTAAATTGAATGATGTCCAAGTTGGTCATAGTCATCATAGGTTATCACTGACTGAGCTGAGTTATTTATACGTAGGTCGATTCCCTAGATGAGTATTACCAGTCAGACTTTGCCTATAGTTGGATTTTGATTCACGAGGTGAATTCTCAATTCTAGCTAGTATAAATCCTTTATTATTAACGCATTACTCATTAATTGGGTAATGCGTTTTTGTTATAATCTCCCTGACGTATTACTTCCTTTCAACACGCTAGACTATTCATATTGCGAATGTCTTGGTATTAAAACTATTCATTTGTTTAATGTGCCCACCCCAACTAGCATGAGATATCGCTTAAATTTCATTCATGGACAGTACCTGAACGTACAAGAGGAAAGGGAACAATGCCGACAGTCATCAATCGTAACGACATCACAAACTATATTGGCTTCCAAGCCGAGCCAACAAGCTGGTATCAAATCACTCAAGATCAGATTAATCAGTTTGCGGATTGCACACTGGATCATCAGTTTATTCACGTAGATGAAGAAAAAGCCAAAGCGACGCCTTTTGGCTCGACCATTGCCCATGGCTTCCTGTCACTTTCCATGCTGTCACATTTTGCTGAAGAATTTAGTGTCATCATTGACGGTTTTTATATGGGCTTGAATGCCGGTTTCGATAAAGTGAGATTTTTACAGCCGGTTACCGTTAACAGTCGCATTAGAGCACACGCTAAAACCCTTTCAATTGAAGAAAAGAAACCAGGGCAGTTCCGTTTATCAACCGAAGTGACCATTGAAATTGAAGGTGTTGATACTCCGGCATTAGTGGCTGAGTGGATTTCTGTGCAAATGGTTAAGTAGATTTCTATCATTTGTCACCTTCACATGAACATAAAACAACAATAAAAAATCAAAAAAAGCGTTAAGGAAACATTATGACGATCAGTTTTGCAGGACAAGTAGCCATAGTCACAGGTGCCGGTAATGGTTTAGGTCGCTCTCATGCGTTGGAACTCGCCAGACGTGGTGCTAAAGTGGTGGTAAATGATTTAGGTGGCGCACGTGATGGAAGCGGCGCATCTTCTTCAGCATCGCAAGATGTGGTTCGTTTAATCGAAGAAATGGGCGGTGAAGCCATTAGTCATGGTGCAAACGTCGCTAATTTTGACGAAGTGCAAGACATGGTGCAACAAACCATGGACAAGTGGGGCCGCGTTGATATTTTAATCAATAATGCTGGAATTTTGCGCGATAAGTCGTTTTCTAAAATGACCTTAGATGACTTTAAGTTAGTCATGGATGTCCACGTGATGGGCTCGGTTAACTGCACCAAAGCAGTGTGGGAAATCATGAAGCAGCAAAATTATGGTCGTATTGTGATGACCACATCGTCAAGCGGCATGTACGGTAATTTTGGTCAGTCTAATTATGGTGCAGCCAAAATGGCCGTGCTTGGGTTAATGAATACCTTAGTGCTTGAAGGTGCAAAAAATAATATCCACATCAATGCGCTAGCTCCCACTGCGGGGACGCGTATGACTGAAGATTTAATGCCTGAAGAAATCGTTAAAGCCTTCGCGCCAGAAGCGGTAACTGCGGGGATGTTGACCTTGTGTGATGAACACGCGCCAAACCGCTTTATTTTATGTGCCGGAGCGGGTGGTTATTCAAGTGCCAGTATCTTTGAAACAGAAGGTTGTTTTATCCCTAAAGCATCACAAACCCCAGAAACGGTGCGTGACAACTGGGAGAAACTCACTGCGCAAGATAATCAAAAAGCGTTGAAATCTGGTGCTCAACAAGGCGAGAAGTTTGTGATCAAGGCGATGGCATTTATGAAATCGCAGCAACAGTAAATGATTCTAATGTAGGTTGAGCTGTTTCGTTAACTGTTCTTGTGATTATGACTAATACTTAGCTCAACCTCAAAACCTGATTAAATACATGTCTTAGAAGACATATAAACAAGGAATTATTATGAGAGAAGCCGTCATTGTATCTGTAGCGAGAACCCCCATTGGTAAGGCGTACCGCGGTGCGTTTAATGATTTATCTGCTCCAACATTAGCTGCAGTTGCTGTTAATGCAGCCGTTGAGCGTGCGGGTATTGACCCAAATGAAATTGAAGATTGTATTTTTGGTGCTGCACTAACTCAAGGTAACCAAGGGATGAACTTTGGTCGTCAAGTGGCAATGGCGGCAAAACTGCCTGTGTCTGTGCCAGGTATGACTGTCGACCGTCAATGTTCATCAGGGTTAATGTCTATTGCTATCGCTGCCAATTATATTGTTTGTGATGGCGCCAACGTGGTAGTTGCTGGCGGTTGTGACTCAATCAGCTTGGTTCAAAACGATAAAATGAACATGCACCGAGCGGTCGACCCAAGTGTTAAAGCTTATCGTCCAGCGATTTATATGCCGATGCTTGATACCGCCGAAGTGGTTGCTAATCGTTATGGCATCTCGCGTGAAGCACAAGATGCTTATGCATTAATCTCGCAACAACGCACTGCTGATGCACAAGCTGCAGGTAAATTTGATGACGAAATTGTGCCTGTTACGTGTACAAAATTGGTGATGGATAAAGCCAGCAGTGATATCACTAAAGAACAAGTCACCTTAACTCAAGATGAAGGTAATCGTCCTTCAACCAATATTGAAGGCTTAGCGGGTTTAAAAGCGGTAAAAGATAACGGCTCAATTACTGGCGGTAACGCATCGCAACTGTCTGACGGTGCTGCCGCTGTTGTGGTAATGGAACGAGAACTCGCTGAGCAACGCGGTCTTAAGCCGTTAGGTGTTTACCGAGGCATGGTGGTTGTAGGTTGTGAGCCAGATGAAATGGGCATAGGTCCAATTTTTGCCATTCCTAAGTTGCTTGAACGTCATAGTTTGAATATTGATGACATTGGTTTGTGGGAAATCAATGAAGCGTTTGCGGTTCAGGTCATTTACTGTGCAGAAAAATTGGGCATTCCATATGATCGTTTAAACGTCGACGGGGGCGCAATTTCTATTGGTCATCCTTATGGCATGAGCGGTACTCGTATGGTGATGCACGCGTTAATTGAAGGTAAACGTCGTGGTGTTAAATACGTCGTGATCAGCATGTGTATTGGTGGCGGTCAAGGTGCTGCAGGTTTATTTGAAGTGTTGTAAAGCTGGGTGTAGGTTAAAAATAACAATAATAATAACAGCAGCCGGTAATGTAGGCTGCTGATAATTTTGTAATAATTGGGGATAGTATTATGGAAAGGATTTGGTTAGAAAAGAGTTATCCGCCTGGGGTTGAGTTTGAAATCGATCCAGATAAATACAACTCATTGGCAGATTTGTTTTTAAAATATACCAAGTTATATGCCACGAATACGGCATTTATCAACATGGATGTTAGCATTACTTATACGCAGCTTGCCCAGCAAGCAACTGACTTTGCAACCTATTTACAGCAAGACTTAGGTTTAGTGAAAGGCGATAAGTTTGCCATCATGATCCCCAATACACTGCAATATCCGATCGCATTATTTGGTGCACTTATTGCGGGATTAACCGTAGTGAATGTCAATCCACTCTATACCGCCCGTGAGTTAGAACATCAATTAAAAGACTCAGGCACGAAAGGCATATTAATTTTAGAAAACTTTGCTCATGTATTACAGGCCGTCATTGATAAAACCGATGTTAAACATGTTATCACCACTGGGGTGGGTGACCGATTAGGTCTTATTAAAGGCGCATTAGTCAACGGCGCTATTAAGCACGTGAAGAAATTGGTGCCAGCGTTCGATTTACCCAATGCGGTTAAATTTAATGACGCCATGGCAAAAGGCAGTAAAAAAACCTTTATACCAGTTGACGTTATCGGTTCTGACTTAGCCTTTTTGCAATATACTGGCGGCACTACAGGTCCATCAAAAGGCGCCATGCTAACTCATCGTAATATGGTTGCTAACCTTGAACAGTCAAATGCGGTTACCAAAAACGTCTATGAAATTGGTAAAGAGCTGATTATTACCGCATTACCGCTTTATCATATCTACGCGTTAACTTCTAATTGCTTAGCCTTTTTACCTTTTGGCGGCACCAACTTATTAATCACCAATCCAAGAGACATGGCCGGCTTTGTCAAAGAACTGGCTAAATATCGCTTTACTGTGATTACAGGTGTAAACACCTTGTTTAACGGATTATTGAATACTCCAGGATTTGATCAACTCGATTTCAGTGCATTAAAGATGGGCTTTGGTGGCGGAATGTCAGTTCAGCGACCAGTTGCAGAACATTGGGAGCGAGTCACTAAAAGCCGTTTACTTGAAGGCTATGGTTTAACGGAATGTGCACCTTTAGTGACAATGAGTCCTTATAACCAAAAAAGCTATAATGGCTCGATTGGTTTACCGGCATCATCAACCGATATTCGTTTAGTCGGTGCAGATGGTGAAGATGTGGCATTAGGTGAACCAGGTGAGATGTGGGTTAAAGGCCCACAAGTGATGAAGGGATATTACAATCGCCAAAAAGCCACTGACGAAGTGTTAATCGACGGCTGGTTAGCCACCGGTGACATTGCCACCATGGACGAGAATGGTTTCTTTAAAATTGTGGATCGCAAAAAAGACATGATTAACGTGTCTGGTTTTAACGTGTTCCCTAACGAAATTGAAGAAGTAATTGTGTCGCACGAAGGGGTATTGGAAGCTGCCGCTGTGGGTGTGTCTTGCGACATTACTGGCGAGCGCGTCAAAGTGTACATTGTGCGTAAGGACCCAACATTAACAGAACAAGATATTTTTGATCACTGCAATAAAATGCTCACTAACTATAAACGCCCTAAAATCATTGAGTTTATGAATGAATTGCCTAAAAGCAATGTCGGTAAAGTATTGCGTAAAGATCTTCGTAATCAGTCACAAGCGTAAAATAACAAGAGCTGCTGTCGGCATGTATTGCGACAGTCCAATAATAAGAGTCATATGTTAGAAATATACGCTGGTGAAACGGCTTTAAAATCGATACAACAACAGGGTTTTTCTCCAGATTTATTCAGTTCTTTCCTTGGTGCAAGTGGTGGACCTAAATGGTTCACCTTGCTGGGATTAGACAAATACCTTTTTGGGGAATTCTTTAAAGGCAGACAACAACCTTTAAACCTGATTGGTTCAAGTGCCGGTGCATTTCGCGCCGCGTGCTTTGCCCAAAATGACCCGGTTGCGGCGATAGAACGCTTAGCCAAAAATTACAGTGAAACCGTTTATTCTAATGACACTAAACCGCAACCGGATGAAATTACAGCTAAAGCAGTTGAATTACTCGATGAATTATTTGGTGATAGCGGTGCAGATGAGATTATCAATAACACAGTCTTTAAAGCCCATTTTATTGTGGCTAAATGCAAAGGACTGGTTGCGTCAGAAAATAAACTGCTGCAAGGGGCTGGCTTATTCAACAGTTTTGTCAGAAATTCCATCAGCAGACCTCTGCTTAACAGTCAGTACGAACGCTACATCTTTCAACATTGTCAAAGCGATTTAAGCATTTATGATCCTGACAATATCGCCACAACGTCTATGGCATTAAGCCAGCGTAATATTAAAGCAGCGCTATTAGCGTCTGGCTCGATTCCTATGGTGATGCAAGGCATAAAAGACATTGCAGATTGCCCTCAAGGTATGTATCGAGATGGTGGAATTATTGACTATCATTTTGATTTTAATATTCAAAATGAAGGCTTAACTCTCTATCCACATTTCAGCTCGACATTAAAGCCGGGTTGGTTTGATAAAAACCTGTCTCGCAAAGTGCGTTTACAACACTACGACAAAACTGTGCTCCTGTGTCCATCCACTGAATTTGTCGCATCACTGCCGTTTAGCAAAATCCCCGACCGTAGTGATTTTGTCGAAATGAAACCGACGCAGCGCTTAGAGTATTGGCAGCAAGTGTTTGTGGAAAGTGAAAAGCTAGCCGAGCATTTTAAGCATTTTTATCAACAGCAAAATATTCACAGCATTAAAAGTATTGAGCAGTTACTGGCTTAACGGCAATAAGATTTCATTTTTGGATATCAATTAAAAACGCGTCATTACTATGTTGACGTTAACTCATTAAAAAAGGATTTGAACATGACCACATACAAAGCAATTAACTTAATCGCCCGTCCAACCGGTGGCCCAGTCGGTCCTGAATTATTCGAAGTGGTCCATAAAGACATGCCGAAAGTGGCACAAGGGCAATTTTTGGTAAAACAGAATCATATGTCACTGGATCCTGCCATGTTTGGTTGGATGAGCGCAGACACCGAAAGCTATATTCCACCAGTTGAGTTAGGTGATGTGATGCGCAGCTCAGGCATTGGTGAAATTGTTGAAAGCAATCACCCTGATTTTAACGTGGGCGACCGCGTAATGGGCATGATGGGCTGGCAAGAATACTTTTTAAGTAATGGTGCAGGGTTAAATAAAGTCACCGCGCCATTACCAGACGAAGCTATTTTATCGGTATTCGCCTTACCGGGCTTAACAGCAACACAGGGACTTTTCAACGTAGGTAAACCACAAAAAGGTGAAACTATTGTGGTTTCTGGCGCGGCAGGTTCTGTTGGCTCTATTGTGGGGCAGCTTGCTAAAGCAGACGGACTAAGAGTGATTGGCGTTGTCGGCAGTGACGAAAAAGCAGATTGGATCGTAAATGAGCTTGGTTTTGACGGCGCAGTTAATTACAAAACCGATGATATTGCAGCAAAGCTTGCCGAGTTAACCCCAGATGGCGTTGATGTGTATTTTGAAAATACTGGCGGCCCAATTCAACATCATGTGTTTGCCAGAATGAACGCCCATGGGCGTATTGTGGTATGCGGCATGATTGCGGATTACCCGAAAGCAGTGCCTGATTTAGGTCCTAATTGGATCCAAGTGATTAAAAAGCGCTTGATTATCCAAGGTTTCACCATGCCTGATCATTTCGGTGATGTGCCTGCATTACTTGAAAAATTAACCCCTTATGTGATGAAAGGGCAAATTAAGCATCGTGCCCACGTATTAAATGGACTCGAGTCTGCAATGACTGGCTTGAATTTGTTTTTCACTGGTAAAAACAAAGGCAAGTTAATCGTCAAACTGTAAGTGTTATGGCTATCAGCAATCGATAAGCCTTAGTTATTAATGGGGCATAACGGAGCTTAGCAACCACATAACCTCGCCAAATAAAGCCTAATAGCACCGTCAGCATTGTGTTATTAGGTGTGTTATTAGGTGCGTTATTAGCTGAGTTATTAGGTGAGTTAACGTTGGCGTTTCAGTTACATTTACATTCATTTTCCAAGTCAGGCGATATATATGAGCGACATAAAAACCCATTATAGAAATTGCAATATTTGTGAAGCCATGTGTGGCTTGGAAATAAAATATCAAGACAAACAAATTTTGTCGATCAAAGGCGATCAGCTCGATCCCTTTAGCCAAGGTTACAACTGCCCTAAAGCATTGGCGCTGGAAGATTTTTATACAGATAAAGATCGCTTAAAAACCCCAATCAAACGTACCGATTCAGGTTGGCAAGCCATTAGTTGGGATGACGCATTTAGTGAAATCACCGCTAAGTTTAAAAGTATTCAACAGCAACATGGCAACAATGCTTTAGCGGTGTATTTAGGTAATCCTAACGCCCACAGCTTAGGCAATGCATTAGTGCTTAAACCTTTTATGAAGTCACTAGGTACGGTCAATCGCTTTAGCTCAGCTTCGGCTGATCAATTACCTCATCATGTTGCGTCTAACTTTATGTTTGGTGCAGGCATGTTAATTCCGGTTCCTGATATTGATAGAACTGACTTTATGTTGATCATTGGCGCAAATCCGGTGGTATCGAACGGCAGCATGATGACCGCGCCAAACGTCATTGGGCGAATGAAAGCGATTCAAAAGCGTGGCGGAAAAATTGTTGTGGTCGATCCGCGCAAAACCCGCACCGCTAACATTGCTGACCAGCACTTATTTATTCGACCTGAAAAAGATGCCCTGTTGTTACTGGCATTAATTCACTGTGTGTTTGCCAATGATAAGGTCAATTTACGCCATTTAGAGAACATGGTTGAAGGATTGGACGATGTAGCTAAGCTTGCCAAAGGCTATTCGCCAGAAGCGGTAGCAGAGTTTGTCGGTATTGATGCCGCTAGTATTCGTACGCTTGCAGATGACATGACGGCGGCCGAATCTGCGGTCTGTTATAGCCGCATGGGCGCCTCGACTCAAACGTTCGGTGGCTTATGTTTATGGCTCACCAATGTACTCAATATTATTACTGGCAACTTTGACCGTGCCGGTGGGGCGATGTTTCCACAACCTGCGTTTGATTTATTACGTAATCATAAACGAGGCCATAAAAGCTCATTTGGTCAGCATCACACTCGTGTTCGTCAATTGCCATTCTTTAATGGCGAATTCCCGGTGGCAACCTTAGCAGAAGAAATACAAACCGAGGGTGAAGGGCAGATTAAAAGCCTCATTACCGTCGCGGGCAATCCTGTATTGTCAGCGCCCAGTGGTCATCAATTGGCACAAGCCTTTGCTGGGCTTGAATACATGGTGTCGGTAGATATCTATTTAAATGAAACTACCAAATACGCAGACATTATTTTACCGGGCACTACAGGAGTCGAGAATTCCCACTTTGATATTTTCTTTAATTCATTTTCGGTGCGAAACACGGTGAAATACTCAGCACCATTATTTGAAAAACTGCCAGAACAACGCAGCGATTGGCAAATTCTAAAAGAGATTTCAGCCAGAATGCTAAACCTGCCTGCCGATGACCCAATGCAAAAAGTCACCCCAGAGATGATACTGGACATGGAACTCAAAAATGGTCCGTATGGTGAACAAGGCATCAGCTTGCAAAAGTTAATAGACAATCCGCATGGTATCGACCTTGGCCCGTTAATGCCCTGTATTGAACAACGCATTAAAACCGCAGACGGTAAGGTTAATTTATTCCCACAAGTGTACCTTGGTGACTTACCACGTTTAGACGCGATGATGACACCAACTGCACGCGACAAGGCTTATCCATTTGATTTAATCGGTCGTCGTTTAGTGAAAAGTCATAACACCTGGACACAAAACTCCGAGCGCTTAACTAAAGGTAAAAATCCTTGCACTTTAGAAGTGCATTCTGAAGATGCTAAACAGCTTGGGATAACACTGGGGCAAATCGTGTCTGTTCGTTCAGCCGTTGGCCAAATTGAAATCGAAGTGGTTATTACTGACGATATTCAACAAGGTGTTGTGAGTATGCCGCAAGGGTGGGGCCATAATCAGCAAGGCACTAACATGTCAGTGGCATCTGCGCAGCCAGGCGTGAGCATTAATGATTTAACGGATGCCGCTAGAGTTGATATGCTAACAGGAAATGCAGCATTCAATGGCACGCCGGTTGCCATTAACGTGGCTTAAAGCCAGATATATGCCCAAACAAATACATGAAAAAGCTTGCTACGGCAAAATGACATAAATGAAAAGGTTGACCATGTTTAAAAGTACACAGAACTACATTGCCTCAAACGAGCTTACTTTAGCGGTAAATGCCGCTATTGCTTTAGAGAAACCGTTATTAATTAAGGGCGAACCGGGCACGGGTAAAACCCAGTTAGCAGAAGAACTTGCTCGTTCTCTTAATTGTAAACTGTATCAATGGCACATTAAGTCGACCACCAAGGCGCAACAAGGTTTATACGAATATGATGCTGTGTCCCGTCTACGTGACAGTCAGTTAGGTGATGCGCGTGTACACGACATCGGTAATTACATCGTTAAAGGTAAGCTATGGCATGCGTTTGAAGAAGAACAAAGACCGATATTGCTGATTGATGAAATTGATAAAGCGGACATCGAGTTTCCTAACGACTTGCTACAAGAACTCGATAAAATGGAGTTTTATGTGTACGAAACTCAACAGGTTATCAAAGCTAAACAACGTCCCATTATCATCATTACCTCTAACAACGAAAAAGAGCTACCAGATGCGTTTTTAAGACGGTGCTTTTTCCATTACATTAAATTTCCCACCAAAGATGAAATGGCAAAAATTATCGACGTGCATCATCCTAATGTTAAGCAAGACTTGTTACAGCAAGCATTAGAGGTGTTTTTCGATTTACGAGATGTCAACGGTATTAAGAAAAAACCCTCAACATCTGAATTGATCGATTGGCTTAAGTTATTAATATCGGATGATATTTCTCAAAGCACTTTGTTAAATAAACAATCAGACATCATTCCTTTGTTTGGCGCATTGCTTAAAAATGAACAAGACGTTTCATTGATTGAAAAGCTTGCTTTTATGAGCCGCAGAAACAGGTAGTGCATCGTGTTTATTGATTTTTTTCTGATCCTAAAAAAGCACAAAGTGCCTTGTAGCTTACGTGAGCTATTAGATTTGATTGCGTTACTAAAAGCTGGGGTGGTGTTTGCCGATGTGGAAGAGTTTTATAACCTTGCCAAAATTGTCATGGTTAAAGATGAAATCCACTACGACAAGTACGATAACGCCTTTGCTGAGTATTTTAAAGGCATCGAAAGTATTGATGTATTTGATAAAATTCTGCCCGAAGATTGGCTAAGAAAGGAGTTTGAAAAGCACCTTTCTCAAGAAGAAAAAGACAAGCTTAAATCTTTAGGCGGGCTTGAAGCATTAATGAAGGCGTTAAAAGAACGTCTAGAAGAACAGAAAAAACGTCATGCAGGCGGCAATAAATGGGTTGGTACAGGCGGCACATCTCCGTTTGGTGCTTATGGCTATAACCCTGAAGGGATTAGAGTCGGCCAAGATAAAAACCGTAATAACAGTGCCGTGAAAGTGTGGGATAAGCGCGAGTTTAAAAACTTCGACCAAGACCGTGAACTGGGTACTCGAAATATTAAATTGGCCCTTAAAAAACTCAGAAAATTTGCCCGCACTGGGGCCAGTGAAAAACTGGATATTAATACCACTATCAGTTCAACTGCCAAGAACGGCGGAATGTTAGATGTTCACATGGAACCGGAACGTCACAATGCCGTTAAAGTGTTGATGTTTTTCGATATTGGCGGCTCAATGGATGATTATATTCATACATGTGAAGAGCTTTTTTCTGCGGCGCACAGTGAGTTTAAGCATTTAAAATTCTTTTATTTTCATAACTGTGTGTACGAAAATCTCTGGCAAGATAATAACCGCCGCTTTGATAAAGTGATTAATTTAGAAGAGATCATCAGAACATTTGGTGCCGATTATAAAGTCATTTTTGTCGGTGATGCGACTATGGGGCCTTACGAGATTATCGCTAAAGGCGGCAGTGTTGAACATTGGAATGAAAAGCCCGGCATTGAATACATGAATCGATTGCTGGGGCATTTCAATAAAGTGGCATGGCTTAATCCACAACCGGAAAATCGCTGGCCAATACATCATTCTATTTCCATTATTCAACAGTTGCTGAACAATAAAATGTATCCGTTAACGGTTGATGGAATAGGACGGGCGATTAAGGATCTGAGTTAATGTCAGTTCGTTGCGTGCAATAAACTGACGCCGTGACGTCAACATTCAAGGTTCAGTGACAGTCAGCAATGTGGCTTATTTAGCGCGAGGTTACATTACTCAGACAATATTGATAGAAAACACAATAAGGAAGGGAATTAATATGGATTTTTTACGTACCGACGACAGTTGTTTCGCCAATTTACCTGATTACCATTTTACTGCGAATTACTTAACCGTTGATGACACTGAGGGTGGTGAACTGAGAGTCCATTATCTTGATGAAGGCCCTAAGGATGCCGCACCAATATTGTTATTACATGGTGAGCCGACCTGGGGCTTTTTGTACCGCAAAATGATCCCCATTCTTGTTAAAGCCGGTCATCGTGTTATTGCTCCTGATCTTATTGGTTTTGGTCGCTCAGATAAACCGACAAACCGTAACGACTATACTTATCAACGTCATGTCGATTGGATTAAATCACTGATGCTGCAACTTAATCTCACTAACATTACCTTGGTTTGTCAGGATTGGGGCGGATTAATTGGTTTACGTTTAGCCGCCGAAGAAAGCGAGCGATTTGCACGGGTTGTTTGTGCCAACACCATGTTACCCACTGGTGACCATGAGCCAGGTGAAGCATTTAAAAAATGGCGTCAGTTCTCACAAGACGTTGAGATATTCCCAACGGGCAACTTAATTAACAGCGCTTGTGTATCGACTTTACGTGCTGAGGTTATTGCTGCGTACGATGCGCCGTTTCCAGATGAGCGCTACAAAGAGGGCGCGCGTCAATTCCCGTTATTAGTGCCAATAACGCCTGACGATCCTGCTGCAGATAAAAACCGCGCCGCGTGGAAAGTATTGTGCCAATGGCAAAAGCCATTTTTAACCGCGTTTAGCGATTCAGATCCGATTACTGCGGGTGGTGATGCCTTGATGCAAAAACTCATTCCAGGAACAAAAGGGCAAAAGCACACCACTATCGTCGCTGCAGGGCACTTTTTGCAAGAGGACAAAGGTGAAATATTAGCCGACGTTGTAGTGAACTTTATTGCTGATAATCGTTAAGGGTCTATTTTGCATTAATGATTAAGCCGTGCTGAGTGACAATATTAGGATTCGTTTAATAGTGAATAAAGGATAACCATGCTGTATCAAGGAGTGTCACTCATGTTAGCCCCGTTGTTGGTGTTTCAGGGGCTTAAGGTTCGCCGCACTACGCCAAGATTACCGGAACCCGAGGGCGAGCGTGTCGGGCAAACTGGGCCCAATCCTGCGTTGAGTTTGCTTATTTTGGGCGACTCAGCCGCTGCAGGAGTGGGAGTTACAATTCAACAGCATGCATTATTGGGACAGGTTATTGAGCTATTAAGTCCTCAACTCGAGTTTAGTTATGGCTTATTTGCTAAAACAGGTTCGACAACATATACCACTTTACAAGCCTTACAACAGCAGATTGATAACGCACATCCCATACTCGGGCAAACGCATTATGATGTCATCGTGACATCGTTAGGGGTGAATGACATTACCTCATCAATCAGTTGCGAGAAGTGGTTGCTGCAACAAAAAACGTTATTTGAACTGATTACAAAGCGATACAGACCCAAATTGATATTGGTCACAGCGTTACCGCCTTTGGGGCTATTTCCTGCATTGCCACATCCACTTCGTTGGAGTTTAGGCCAGCGAGCAAATCAATTTAATCGCCAATTACAGCAATTACTTATTAAATTAAATCAACAAGTCGACCAATCCACAAGTTTCAGATTAATTAAATTACCATTAGAAAACCCACAACCTGATATCACTATGCTGGAGTTTATGCGCCAAGTGATGGCTACCGATGGGTTTCACCCAGGAGCACCGATTTATAATGCATGGGCAAATTTGGTTGTTGAGCAAATAGTTGGTGGTATTTGTGCTTCAACATGTGTTTCACACAAGGCCTGCGGCCACTAACGTCGTGGCGCTTCACCCACACCAGACAAAGAAGAAACCAACGGCTGTTCCCTCTTTACTCTTTATAAAAGAATTGGCCCAGCCGCACCGCAACATTTTCTCTATTTACAAAACAACAGCTGCGAAAAGATCGCCATGGGATTTATCTAGCTTTGAACTTCGTTTGTAGACTGCTTTGGCCCATCTTGTAATAAGAAGTGAAAATACTAACGCTTCCGATGGGAATCTGATGTGAATGGATTCACGAATGTCGTGATGGCAAGGTCAATGATGTTCCCGACATCATAATGACATTCCCCATATCCATATGGGTCAGATGCCAAAGAACGACCTGTACCGCGAAAGCTAAGCTCACATCTGATAGGCAGGATGCCTGAATGCCTTGTAGCACATGGTCAATGATGTTCCCTACATCCTAATGACATTTCCAATATCCTTATCGGTCAGATGTGCGAGAAAGGCCATGTGAGCTTCACGCATTCTTGTATAAAGAGTCTTCAACGACTTCAAGTTCTGAGTTGAATCACACCAATTGCGAGCAAAGTATGCAAATTATTTATGCCCCATTCCTTGCTAGGGATGCCAATTCGCCGATTTCAACTTACTGAATAATTTTCAGTCTATTCGGGTAATAAAGGTTTGCTCGTCATCCACAAAAGCTACAAAGCCGCCGTAATAGATAAATACCCGACCATGCCCCTCAACTAAGCAGGCAAGCTGTGGGTCCAAATCTTCTTCGTTACCCTGTCTTTGATATGTACCTATATCGGTGATTACGCCGCTGAGAGTAGGCAAATATCTATAAGTTCGCTTTGCCTGATCAACCAGGTTCAATTCGCTGGCGGTAGAGAAGCAAGAGGGTATCGTACCGGCTTCTTCGATAAACATAGTTTTCAGTTCTTCAAAACCTGTGATAACTAGCCAGTCGATGCCGTTAACATGATGGATAAACATTGAGTTTCTCGGTAATTCTGATGCGGAGATTTTAACATTATCAGGGCAGAACATAGTAGAGATTTAGTAATTCTGTGCAATTTACGGTCATTCACTAGGCCACCTTGAAACACGTCTTTGCCCCAAACCTTGTTTAAGATATGGCCTGCGGCCACTAACGTCGTGGCGCTTCGCCCACACCAGACCAAAAGGAAACCAACGGCTGCTCCCTCTTGGATCACCCAGCCACCCCGCAACATTTTCTGAAAAGCGAAAAGGTCGCCATGGGGTTAAATTTAACTTTGACCTGCATTTGCAGACTGCTTTGGCCTTATTCGAAAATACTAACGCTTTCGATGGTACATCCTGTACCGCGAAAGCTAAGCTCACATCTGATAGGCAGGATGCCTGAATGCCTTGTAGCACATGGATGTGCGAGAAAGGCCATGTGAGCTTCACGCTATTTTCTTCAACGTCCTCAAGTTCAGAGTTGAATGACGCCAATTGCAAGCAAGGTATGCAAATCATTTATGCCCCAAAGTTACTTAGAACCAAAGCCCTATTTAAAAATGGTTCCCTTCGTTTTACATACAAAATTTAATTGATAATACTCTTTTACAGAAACCATTTTTTATTTGCTAGATTGCATAACCTAATGAGCTGGTTTTATATACAGGTATAAATAGATTTAGCTTAATTAAAATCAAACAACTCGTTAGGTAGGCCTAAAGTTGTAATGCAAATTTATTTAGAAAAGTATAATTGATTGATAATGTTGCAAATAAATTTAATCGTTTGTTTTTTAAACGACATTAATTCGCAATCTATCAGTGAGTCAGGTTTACCGTCTTTACCAGGAAAAACATGCCGGGGATGACGATGAGTTTGCCAATAATACCGCAGCGCTAACAATGTGCGTTATGGTAAGGGTACAAGCCTATCCTTGCCGCCTTTGGTGTCATGAATATGCACCAGCATCAACGCAGAATCGATATCGCCAACCTGCAATGAAATTGCTTCACCGAGACGCAATCCCATGCTGCACATGGTTAAATCACACTTGATATCGCAGCTTATGGGTGAGGCTAATGACGATTGAGACTTCGGCAGGGGTTAGAATATCCGGTAGGCGTTTGACCTGCGGTGGCTTAACAAGCCTCAGCCACTCCCAGTGCTGGTTAAGAACATATCGATAGAAAAACAGATGCCTGTTGATCAACTGATTATGACTATGTACAACTCTCCCTCCGAGAATACTTACAAACACTTTAAAATGGTTAATTCCCATATTAAGAATGGAATTGTTCAAGTAGGACAGGTGGTATTGCTATCTCCAGCAGATGCTCAAGAATGCACAATTGAGGAAGCTGAATTTTTAAATGTCGCTAAAGCAGTTGATTTAACTTTATTAAAATTGAGTAACTCTGAAAAGCAATTGCTAGTAAATAGATATGAGTTTTTCTCAAATATTACTAGTTATAACGGCTTATTGATAGGCGTAAGTAATACCGCGTGGAATGCTCATACAGCCCAAGTTAAATCTATTTTGAAAGATATAGAGCGAACCTATGTTACTAGTTATAAATCAAATGGTAACCTACATAATAAGAATTTTTTCACCCAACGTAAAATACAATTTGCTAGATTGGATGCAGCATTAAGTCGTTTTGGACAACCAAGTTTAGGTGGAAAACTTGTGGCTGGTGATATCCGTAGTAATTTGGGACTAAGCAGTAAAAGCATCATTCAACAGTGGAATAAGCAGCCTGCAAATGCCACAACTGTACCCAACTTTCATAAGAACTATGCAGCAGTAGCTGAAATGTCACGTAATTTGAAACGTGTAGGCTATTTAGGAATTATGCTAACAGGTGTTGATGCAGTATCTAACATTCAAAAAGCTTGTACCGTTGGTGATGATTCTCAATGTAGTAAATCGAAATATACCCAAACAGGGAAGGCTGCTGGTAGTATTGGTGGTGGGGCTTTGGGTGGGTTAGTTGCTTATGGCGGCTGTAACATTATATTTGGTGCACCAAGTGCAGGAACCAGCCTCTTTTGGTGTTCTTTAGTCGTTGGTGCTGGTACTGGTTTTGTCGGTGGGAAGTATGGGGGCTCTGGAGGAGAGTATTTAGGTGAAGAGATCTATAAATCAAAGAGTATAATTCGTTGATATTCAGCAATTTAAGTTTGACAACTCAAATGTCACTCATCTTGTTTTGTGCAGGAATATGCCTACTTATTACTAGTGTATTACTTATTTTTTTTATAAAAAACAAATGGCTACCCATGGTTGAGGATATTATTGATGATAACTACTATTCGTTTTCATTGAATATATTCTCAGCAACTTTAGGTGTTTCACGTTACGGACTGATATTTCAATTTTATTGGCAGGCAAAACGTTGTGATAGATTAAAGCAAAGAGATAAAGTACCTAAAGAAGTCCAAAAGTTATTTATTGCAAGTAATGTTATACAATTACTTAGTTTTATAGTCTTTTTTAGCGGCATTGTTATTATTAATATTTATAAATAATTTAACCTATCATCTCTAACGTTGTTGCAACTAATCGGGTAGCCGGAGGTATTTAGCCTCCAGTCCCCACACTACCCTGCATGCGGCTCCGCACACGTCTAAATGGATTTAGGAGGTGAGAGCGGTTCATTTATAACGTCTAGCTAAGCTTTCTGGTTAGCTTCTTGTTTCAAGAGTGAATTGCGATCCATCTTTTAGTGAACATAAACTCACTTTCTTAAGCTAATCATTAGCAATGATAATGTGAACCGTAAATTTTAGAGCCTAAGATCTAACCGATTTCAGTCCATAAATGAGTCAGAAGACATTATTGGGAATGGATAAATTCAACTCTGAACTTGAGGCCGTTGAAGAAAATAGCGTGAGCCTGACAGGACGTCAGGCTAGCTTTCGCGGTACAGGATGTACCATCGAAAGCGTTAGCATTTTCGAGTAAGGCCGAGGCCGATTACAAACGAGATTCAAAGATGGATCAATTCCCATGGCGACCTTTTCGCAGTTCTTGTTTTGTAAATAGCGAAAATGTTGCGGGGCGGCTGGGAGTTCCAAGAGGGAACAGCCGTTGGTTTCCACTTGGTCTGGTGTGGGCGAAGCGCCACGACGTTAGTGGCCGCAGGCCATATCTTAAATACACTTTTGTCCAAGAGTGAGTTTGATAGTGATCAAACTGTATCCCAGTCGTACAGCTAAAGCTTAACGCTTGGCTTTTTATTACTTGGTATAACTAATCCGATACACAGCATTGGCAAAGTCATCAGATACCAAGATAGAGCCATCTACCAGGGTCATCACATCAACAGGTCGGCCCCAGCTTTGTTCGCCTTCAAGCCAACCCGTGGCAAACGGCTTATAATCAATCACCTTATTCCCCTCAAGTGCCACCTGCATAATGCGATAACCCACTTTGTTAGTGCGGTTCCACGAGCCGTGCTGGGCAATTAAGATTGATTGTTTATAAGTAGCAGGGAATTGACTACCTTGATAAAACTCCATGCCTAATGCAGCAACATGAGCACCTAAGGTTAATACCGGAGGCGTGTTGAGTTTGGCGATTTTGGGGTTAGTAAAATCTGTATCGGCAATATCTGTGTTGTGAATATAAGGAAAACCAAAGTGTTGCCCAGTTTGAGTGACTCGATTAAGCTCATCATCGGGTAAATCATCGCCCATCATGTCGCGGCCATTATCGGTAAACCATAACTCACCTGTTTGTGGGTGAAAATCAAATCCGACACTGTTGCGTACACCTTGAGCGACGATAGTGGTTTGTTTTGTTTCAAGATCTAATTGTAAAATACTGGCAAAGGGAAGCTCACTTTCACACACATTACAAGGCGCGCCGACGGGAATGTACAGCTTTCCATCTGGGCCAAAAGCGATAAATTTCCAGCCGTGATGGGATTTGTTAGGCAGCTTGTCGTACACCAATTCTGGTTTAGGAATCGTGGGTAATGATTGTTCAATATCAGGATAACGCCAGATTTTATCGACTTCAGCGACATACAAACTGCCATTATGGTAAGCAAGACCGGATGGCATAAACAAATCCGTTGCGATAATGATTTTCTTATCGACTTTGAAGTCATTATCACTGTCTATCAGGGCATAAACATTACCTGCTTTGCGACTGCCTACAAAAACAGTTCCGTTGTCACCAAGCGCCATCTGGCGCGCATTTTCAACATTTTCAGCATACACATCAATGGTAAACCCTGCTGGTAATTGGATGTTATTTAACGGCAGTGCATAGACTGAATAAGATAAGCCCAAAAGCGCGAGGGTAGATAGCAAACTGATTGGTTTAATCATATTGGGCCTCTTAAAATAGATTGTTTATCTGTTTGAGTTATTTGAGTTAGTTGCCAAGTGTAATGGTAATTATCACCAGTCTTTAATGATCTGTTTGACCATATTGGCGGTGTTTTCTGGTTGTTCTAATGGAAACATGTGTCCGCCATTGGGTAGCGTCATTAACTCGATGTCGTTCAGTTTTGCAAACCGAACAAAATGTTTAATCGGGAATATCTGAGTCTTTTCACCGTAAATCAGTTTTGCTGGCACGGTCAGTTTGTTTTTGTATTTAACAAGGTTGGTCGGTAAATGCCTAAAGATGTCGGCTTCGACGGCAGGAGAGAAGCTGAGCTCTAAACGTTTATTGCGTAGCACCACACTTGATGATGCATAGTCTTGTAAGCAACGAGAATCAAAGTTTTTAAACAATGTTTTCTGTGAAAAATAATCAACTAAGTTAGTGTTTTCTGGCCAGTGATTTTGGCGTGTGTTGGCTTTTCCTGCTGGAGAAAGCTTATCAATATAAGGTGTTCGCTTAATAAAACTCAGCAAATGTGAGAATGCGCCGGTGACGACAGGTGGATCGAGCATCACTAAACCTCGAAAAAGCTCAGGATGTTGGCAAGCAGCGATAAACGATATAACACCGCCGAATGAATGCCCAACACAAATGACTTTTTCATCTTGCTTCTTAATAAATTCAACAAGTTCAGTAACAAGGTGTTGCCAGTTATTGTGTATTGGATACAGAACATTATGGCCAAATTGATTGTGGGCAACGGTACGGTAGTCGTTATCAAACTCTTGTAGAAATGTTTTATAGCTGCCAGCGGGGAAGCCATTGGCATGCACTAGGTTTATCAAAGGTTTTGTCATAGTTCACTCTAAAGGGTTAGCGCTATTAATGATTAAATTAATTCAGTCATGAGCTAAGTTAATTGGCAATAACGCTGGTTTACCCAATGCTTAGAATATTTTTAATGGGTCAATTTGCGTTAACTCTTCAAATTCAGGCGCACGATTTTGCGCTTTCGCTTTAAAGATTTCCATCATGTCGTTTTGAGGTTGGAACATGCCGCTTTGCCATACCGACATGTAATGTAAACTGTCGGCGACACTGTGGTCGCGGGCATAGTTAATCATCTCTTTACTGCCGGTAACGGCTAAAGGCGAGCGGGCGGCAATATCTGCAGCAATGCCTAATACAGCAGTTAACATTGATGCTTGGTCTTCATATACATGATTAACTAATCCGGCTGCTTTGGCTTCAGCCGCAGGCATTCTTCGGCCTGTGTAGGCTAACTCTTTCACTAATCCGATTGAAATCAATTTAGGTAAACGCTGCAAGGTCCCTACATCAGCGGTCATGCCGAGTTTGGTTTCTTCGATGCTAAAAAAAGCGTCGCTGGTGCAATAACGGCAATCTGCCGCGGTGACCATATCGACAGCACCACCAATACAGCCACCTTGAATGGCCATGAGTACAGGCATACGGGCTGTTTCAAGCACATTAAAGCAATCTTGCAATTTGAGGACTAAACGGCGTAAGTGGTCGTGTTTACGACCTAATTCGATATTATCGTCGCTGTTGCTTGCATTGAATACGGCTAGGTCCATACCAGCACTAAAATGCTTGCCTGTAGACGAGATAACAATCGCGCGAGCCGCAGATTGATTATTAATCTCGTGTATTACGCTTGGAAACTCATGCCAAAAATCGACGTTCATTGAATTTAATGCGTCAGGTCGATTGAGGATGATGTGGGCCACTTTATCGTTAATGTCGACAGAGAGCGTTTGGTAGGTCTTTTGCGATATCATATTTATATCCTTATAAATTCAATGTAATAAGCTTATCTTGTTCTATTGCTGCATCCAAAGAGGCAAGAATAGACTGACGCTCCTTTAACTTGGTTCCCAAATGCGCAGGCATGTTCAGTGTTTGCATGTGTTTAGCCACGGCATGTGCAGTGTCCATGAGTTGTTCTGGCTCAACCACTTGATCAAGAAAACCTGCCAATACCGCTTGTTCTGGTGCAAATAATTCAGCATTGATTACCGCCCGCGACAGGTAGTTTTGCGGTATACGATTACGCGCGATTTCAATGCCAGCCTGATGCATTGTCATCCCAATAGCCACTTCGTTTAGGCCAATTTTAAATGGCCCTGTGCTGCCAATACGGTAGTCACAGCTGAGTAGTAAAAATGCACCTTTAGCAATGGCATGGCCTGAACAGGCACCAATAATCGGTGTTGGGAATGACAGCATTCTGCGAGCTAACGTTGAGCCCGCAGTGACCAAAGCAATTGCAGCTTGTGAACTTTGCTTCATGGTTTTAAGATCGTAACCGCCAGATAAAATACCAGGTTGGCCAGTTAATATGACAACCGCATTTTGTTGTTCTGCGTGGTCTAATGCACTGTTAATTTGAGCGATGACTTCAGGCGATATTGCATTCACTTTGCCATTGTTCAGGGTAATAACATGCACATTGTTTTCGATTACTACGGTGATCAATTCCATTTTTTACCTTTTTTATTTTAATTATTAGTTTTCGTCTAGGCGTTATCGGCCATCACTTCACTATTACTTTTTGATTTAAAATACTTTGAATTTAACATACCCGCTAGAATCCCTGCGGTAAAGAGCATTGTGAGTGTGTAAATCGCGGGCGTGAAAGACATCTTGTAGTTAGCTAACAGTGTTAATGCCATAAACATTGATAAGGTACTGTTTTGTAAGCCGACTTCAATCGTAATCGAGGTGCGTTGCGCCAAATTTAATCCAAACAATTTACTTGAATAATATCCAAGCAACATGGTTGAGATATTAAGAATAATCGATACTGGCCCAGCGGCGATAAGTGCTGGAATAACGATATCTTGCTGAATATACGTTAAAAATATAATCAACAACGTCAAAAACAATATGCCAAAACGTGACACATGAACTTGAGTGCTTTCTGCTATTTTAGGTGCGTAACGTCTTATCATCATACCAATTACAATAGGCACAATAGTCAGCTTCATTAAGCTAAACATGGTTGCCAGTATTGGTAACTGGAATTCATTGCCTTGCCCCATGAAGTGAATTAATGAGTAATTAAGCACCACGGGAATAGTAAACACGGTAATTAAACTGGCCACCGCCGTCATGGTGACCGACAGTGCCACATCACCTTTCGCTAAATGAGAAAACATATTGGATGTTGTGCCACCTGGACACAGTACCAGTAACATGACTCCTACTGCGTATTCTGGTTCTAATGGCATGATATTGGCTAATGCAAAGCCAATAATAGGTAACAAAAGTAGCTGGTTAGTTAGTCCTATCGCGACTGCTTTTGGGTACTTAAGCACGCGTTTAAAATCATCTGTCACTAAAGACAACCCCATGCCCATCATAATTAAAAAGATGCAAACAGGGATAACTTGCGTGTTAACAAATGTCACTAATTCAATATCTTCCATAATAACCTCATTCAAATATGACCTTTATTGGGCCGATAACGTCCTTTTTTATTTTTCTACTATGAGCGTGTTTATACTGGGTTTGTTTATGATGAACTTGTATCAAACGAGATGATTTGGCCAACCGCGGCATCAGCGGTGCCTGTTAACACTTGTTGGTAAATATCATTAACGTGGTGAAGATTATGGGTGTGGGATAGGGTGATGTTAGAACGACAAAACTCGATATAATTGAGTAACGATTGATTCATTTGTTTCATGGTTTCACCAACGCCCCATTCAAGGCTACGTTTTTTCAATTGCGTTGGTGCAAAGAAGAATGTTGGAGTCGCACCTGGTAGCAGACCATCACTTTGTGTGTCTGTTAAGTCAATATCGCCATGATGGGTTGCACCGATCCGACATGAATAGCGCAGTTGTTGGTTAAAGTGGTTATGAATAGCGGCTAAGGTGTTTTTACCACCGGCCATGTCCACTAAGATGGATGCAACATTGGCATCTAGGGTGGTGATGTCGTTATAGTTAATAACGTGATCGTAACAACCTAATGATTTAACGAAACTTAAATTGGCCTCGGAGGTAATACCAATCGCACTGCGTTGACCTCTTTGCTTAATGGCAAAGGCGAGGGCAATGCTGGTTTTACTGGATGCACTGGTTACCAGATACTGAGTCGCATAGAAATACTGATTGTCGAACATAAAGTCATCCACTAGCCAAGACGTGGTGAACAGTCCGCGTAATAAGATGTCGTAGTCTTCATTTTTTTGCTGATAAAAAGGATTAGCATTGACGCGATCAAAGCGCGCATAAACCGGAGATAGGCCTTCTCTGCATGGATTGAGATCTGAAAATCCCGTAGGGTTAACTTTACCGCCAATGATTTTGAAATGAGTCGCCATCGGCATAAATCCCCATACTCGTTCACCAACGTTGATATCTTTATTATTTGATGACACCACATCTGCAAACCCCATCACAGGTAATCGTCCCCATTGAGTGTGTTGAACTGTATTAGCTTTAGACGTAATCGAATTTGAAGCAGTATCCAAAGGGGAATTGTTAACAGGAAAGAATTGCCAATAACCTAATGCATCACCAGTGATGCCATAGCTGATGTTATTTGCGGTTAACGCGAATTTACTCACTTTAAGTAATACTTCATTTTCAGCCAATGGCAGCTCAATATTAAGCTCAACAACACGTGTTTGTGACAAGTCATTTTTAGCCACTTCAAATACGAGTGCCTGTTGAGTTTGTGATGTTAATGTCGTCATAAAATCCCTTTATCGTTATTATTATTTCGTTTGTTATTCAGCGCACTATATTGAGTTTGTTTTACAACAAGCCTTTAACTAAGGATGTAATTAACTTGTTGTTTTTAAATTTCTTTAAATAAATGTTAATCGTTTATGAAATTATTAATGGCGACATTCACTTCGTCTGGTCTTTCGTGTTGTAGCCAATGACTGGTGTCTTGAAAACGTTTTATGATGCAGTTAGGCACATAGTGATGAATGTTATCGAGATTCTCATTAACGAAGGCAAGGTCTTGTTCGCCCCATAAAATCAATGTGGGAACATTGATCCGTATATTGGGTACTTTAAGCTGCGATGCTTGTTTAACGGGACTCGATTTAGTTGTGTCATTTTGAGTCGATGTTGTGTCTAGGGATGATGCCGTTGTTGAATTACAACGTTGATTATCTGTGTCATTTTCTGCCAGTTGGGGCATAGCGCGATAATATTGCAACATGCCATTAATTGCGCCTGCTTGGCTCCAAACTTGTTTATATTGCGCTTTTACAGCGGCGGTAAACACGCTTGGGTTGGTACTAACCATGATGTCTTCGCTTAAATAGCGATAATCATCTTGCGTTAATAATGACTCCCCCAATTCGCTGATTAATTGATGTATATAAGCACTTTTTTTGCGTTGTAGTGGATTGTTAATCATTTCTCGAGTGAAGGTACTTGGGTGAGCCGCATTAACAATTATCAGCTTACTGATTAACTGAGCATGAAACGCTGCTAATGGCCAAGCAATAGCGCCGCCCCAATCATGGGCGACTAAAATAACAGGCTGAGTAGGGCTAATTGCAGCAATAAACTTGGCCATAAAGCCGATAAGATTGGGTACCGCATAAAAACTAACATCGTCTGGTTTATCGCTTAGATTATATCCCGGCAAATCGGGTGCGATAACACGATAATGTGGTGAGAAAAAACTCAGTTGAGCTGACCATGTACCCCAATATTCAGGAAATCCATGCAAAAATATTATTGTCGGTTTGAGTGCAGTGATGTCAGCTACAGCAAATACGTTATTTGCTTCGGTAGATTGCCCTGATTCAACATAATGAATATTGACGTTATCCACTAAAATATTTTTATGCTCTAGTTTCATATTCAATCTCATTAGTCATGACTGGTTAATCGAAAAATGCCACAGCGTTTTCAATGGATTCACGATCGGTACGGGTATTGTTTACCGCTGCACTGTCATCGGCGTAACCAAAAGACATCCCAAATAAAATACCGCGCTCGGCAGGGAGGTTTAATAGTTCTCGTACTGGGTCAGGGAATTGCCCTAATGCACCTTGCATGCAATTTGATATGCCGTGATCTGCCATAATCAATGACAGTGTTTGAGCATATATACCTAAATCAACAGCGCCCATAATGTCTAAGTATTTATCCATAGTGAAAAACACCGCATGTGGCGCATCAAAAAACTGCCAGTTACGTACCATCGCCATTTGACGGGCTTTTTTGTCTTCTCGTGCAACACCGATTGCACTATACAACGCATTCGCTGAGCCAAATTGACGATCACGATGAATACCTTGATATTGCGGTAGCCAATTAAAGTCAGGATTTGGCGAGGCGCCGCTCATGAGTGTTTCCATAAACTTTTGTTTCAATGTGTCTTTTGTCTGACCTGAAACCACACAAGTTTGCCATGGCTGCACATTACAATTGGAAGGAGAAAGCTGTGCATGTGCAAAAATCAAATCCAAGGTTTCCTTGGCAACCGGTTTGTCGAGAAAGGCGCGTGCTGAGTAACGGTTTTTTAATATTGATTCTATAGACATATAGGACACTCTTATTGTTTTATTGATAGTGAGTTTATAGCGTTATTAGCGATATAAATCAGTTGCTTAATCTTGATGTTAATAAAAAAGTCTGCAGTGGCAGTAAAGCGCTATTACCGTCACTGCAGACTGTTTAGCTAGTTAAAATTGGTACGAAATATTGGCTCCAAAGGTACGTGGTTGATTTGGATAACCATTAAAACTGCCCGCTTGAATTGGAGGTGGGAATGCCGACAACAGATATTCATCATTGGTTAAGTTACGCACCCAAAGCTGTAAACTGACGCCATTATCAAATGCCAGTCCCGTACTTGCGTTGAAGGTGTTTACCTCGCGAGATAATGATTCAGGGGTATTTTCAGCCAGCTTAGTATCACTTTCGAAAAGGTAATCGGTACGAACATAGCCATCGGCACCATTAAAGACTTCAAAGTTATACACAATACCGGCAGTGATACTGACTTCATGAATACCAGCCGGTTTCTCGCCAGATAAATCAACCGGTCCGTTTAAACCTGATGCACCAACAAACGAGTCGTAAACAGGGTCGAGGAAGGTACCCGCTAAGGTAAATGACCAATCTTCAGTGAGGTTATAATTAGAGTCGAACTCAATACCTTGGGTACTTTGTTTACCCGCATTGGCCAGTACATAACCTGTGCCAATGAAAATAGATGACTGAAACCCTTCAATGGTTTGATCAAATATGGTTGCGCTAAATGATCCGTGTTCGAATTGAGTTTTAATGCCCAGCTCGTACACCATGGCTTCTTCAGGTGAGGCATAACGGCCGCCATAAACCTGATTGGGAAGTGCTAAGCCTGCCGTTTCTAATGCAGATTGATCCGCTGCGAAAGGGCTTGAATAACGCGATAAGTTCCAAGACGTTGCTTTAAAACCTGTTGCTGCTGTAGCGAATATATTGACATTGTCATTAATTTCGTAAGCTAAGCGTAGTGACCACGTGGTTTTACTATCATCTGATTGATTGTTTTCAACAGCATTTGGTAACCCCAGCATAGGGGGTAAAAACTGCAAACTTTTAATCACTGGTACCGCAGGTGCCAACTGAGGAATACTGCCAATAGGCACGCCATACAATGTTGGCACTGTGTCTAAATCAAGTGCAGAAAGGACATCGGAATGTTGTTGAGTGATGTTGATTTCTTTTTGGTCATTGGTGTAACTCACGCCAAATATGGCGGTAAAATCGTCGCTGATATGGTAATCAAAACTGGCAAATATCGAGTAAGCATCATTTTCTTGTTCAAACTCAGAACTTACTGCCGAGTCACCTGAGAAAAATGTGCCGGGATCCAGGCCATATACTCCTTCAACACCCGCTAATAAACCCGGAGCACCACCAGCAGCCATCAACACATCAAAGTAATTTCTAATGTCGTTACCATAATACAAGGTATCGCCAGTGGTCACTTCTTCATGAAAAATGAATGCGCCAAACATCCATTCGAGCTGACGTTCACCGGTAGAGGTTAAGCGAAACTCTTGGGTAATTGTTTCGATATCGGTGTAGCCGCCTTCGTTCAAAATATCGAGAGAAGTGTAATCGACATCATTCATAAAATCAGAATCGTTGGTACGAAATGCACTGATTGAGGTAAATGAATAACCATCAAAATCAAAATCTAGCTGCAGTGATACTCCACCATCTTTGACGTTGTTATCGGGATTGGAATTAAGAGTAGATTGATAAGCAAATGAATCTGTTTCATCAAGGTCCATGCCCCCGAGCGCACGCACAGCGCCAGTAGTAGGGCCATTAATTGAATTCTCTACGGTACAGCATGCTTCTTCAATTTTACTATAGTCAGCAATTAATCGAAGTTTTACGTCTTCAGTTGGTTCGTACAGTGCCTGACCTCGAATATTCCAACGGTCACGGTCGTTAATATCGTCTAAAACCACCACACTTTCAGTGTAACCATCTCTTTTGTTCAATCCAGCAGAAACACTGAATGCTAAATTATCGGTTATGCCATTGGTGTAATAACCTTTAATTTCTTTTTGGTTGAAATTACCTACGCCAACTTCAATTTTACCTTCTTGATAATAAGCGGGTTCTCGCGTGGTGACGCTAATGACCCCAGCGGAAGCATTTTTACCAAACAAGGTACTTTGTGGTCCACTTAGCACTTCAATTTGCTGCAGTCTTGGTAAGTCACCTATTTGAGATGCCGCACGAGAGCGATACACACCATCAATAAATACCCCAACAGAAGGCTCAATACCCGTATTGTTGGTGCCATTACCAAAGCCACGAATTGAGAAGTTGGTGTTAGTTGAACGTTGTAGTGGGGTGACGCGTAGAGTTGGTACCAGAGTTTGTAAGTCTGTTATGTCCATTACTTTAGCTTGCTCTATTGCTTTGCTACTCACTACCGTAATGGCCACAGGAGATTCCTGTAATCCTTTGGCACGTTTAGATGCCGTTACGACGATTCTTTCTATATCGTCTGCACTTTTTTGTGCTTTTGGTTTTTCATCTTCAGCATTTGCAGCTGAGCTAATTACTCCCATAATCGCAAATGCGAGTAAAGAATGCTTAAAATATGTTGATTTATTATTATTCATTTATTTCCCCAGACGATGACTAATCGTTATTAAACAAGCTTGCCAATACATTGATTTACAAAAGATATGTATGACGCTTAAGCGTTCTTATTTGTAACCTGTAAATATATAGCGTTGTAAAATTAGCGTTATTCAATAACATCAAGGGGGGATCAATCAGCTTAATTTTCTATGTTGAAAATTTATCCTGAAAATACGTCATTACCACTTTAGTGAACAATTAACCGCCAAATCATGCTAGGGGGTGTTTTATAATTAAACAAATCAATTATTTTGATAAGCAACTATTCATATAACGAATAATGCACTGAGGAATTTCACCGTCTGAGTGTTTTTAGTTATGCGTAGGATGAATAATCGTCGAGGGCTGAGGCGGTTTTGTTGCGAAGTTGTTACTGTAAGTCTAACAATACTGACAAACTATAATTCAAACGAATGTATACATATAATTATTATGCATTTGGATAATACTTGTAGTTAACTTAGCATCGGTAGTAACAAATATTATTTGCATGGAAAAATTCATCCAAATAATCACTAACTAGATATAGATTGATAATGACATGGAGAGTAACAATGCCTGAATATAAAGCCCCCATTCGTGACGTAAAATTTGTTATGCAAGAACTGCTAGATTGTGAAGGGCACTATCAGCGTTTGGGTTACCAGGATGCCAGTATCGATATGGTTGATGCGATTATTGCTGAAGCGGCAAAATTAACCGAACAGGTTGTTGCACCATTAAACCAAATAGGCGATCAGCAAGGTTGTACATGGAACGACGGTGTGGTGACCACACCAGATGGTTTTAAAGAGGCGTACGCTCAATATGTAGAAGGTGGTTGGCCAACGTTATCTCAGTCTGAAGAGTTTGGTGGCCAAGGATTACCGCATTCATTAAATATCAGTATTGCTGAGATGTTTTCCAGTGCTAACCATAGCTTTGCCATGTATCCAGGGCTAAGTCATGGCGCTTTAGCCACCATTGAAGCACACGGCACAGAATCTCAAAAACAACAATTTATGCCAAAGTTAGTTGAAGGTAAGTGGACTGGCACAATGTGTTTAACTGAGCCGCATTGTGGTACCGATTTAGGTATGTTGCGCACCAAGGCTGAGTTACAGGCCGATGGCAGTTATTCATTAAGCGGCACTAAAATCTTTATCTCAGCTGGCGAGCATGATCTTTCTGACAACATTGTCCATATCGTTATTGCCCGTATTCCTGGTGCGCCAGAAGGTAATAAAGGTATCTCATTATTTATCGTACCTAAATTCAACGTTAACGAAGATGGCACCATTTCAGATAGAAACGGCGTGAGTTGTGGTTCTATTGAACACAAAATGGGCATTAATGGTAACGCGACCTGTGTGATTAATTTCGACGACGCTACAGGACATTTGATTGGTGAACCGAATCGCGGCCTTAAGTGCATGTTCACCTTTATGAATGCTGCCCGTATTGGCGTTGCTAGTGAAGGTGTTGCGGCTGCTGAAGCGTCATTCCAGGGGGCTTTGGCATACGCAAAAGATCGTCTACAAATGCGTTCAATCAGCGGGGTTAAAAATCCTAACGGCCCAGCTGACCCAATCATTGTTCATCCAGATGTTCGCAGAATGCTGTTAACTCAGAAATCGATTGCTGAAGGTGGCCGTGCGTTAATTTCGTATCTTGCCCAGCTAGTTGATATTGGCCATGCCGAAAAAGACGAAGCCATTAAAGCTGATGCTGAAACAAAGTTAGCCTTATTAACGCCGATTGCTAAAGCATTCCTTTCAGAGCTGGGTTTTGAATGTACCAGCCACGGTGTGCAGATTTTTGGTGGTCATGGCTTTATCAAAGAGTGGGGCATGGAACAGTTAATGCGCGATACCAAGATTAGCTGTTTATATGAAGGTACTACCGGTATTCAGGCATTAGACTTACTGGCTCGTAAAATTATTGGTACTCAGGGTGAAGTATTAAAGCCTTTCTCTAAAGACGTTACCGTATTCTGCCAACAAAACATGGATAACCCAGCCATGGCTGAGTTTATTAAACCGATTATGGCTTATGCCAAAGAGTGGCATGAACTGACCGTGTTAATTGGTGGCAAGGCGATGAAAAACCCGGATGAAATCGGCGGGGCGTCTGTGGATTACTTGATGTATGCCGGTTACGTCACACTCGCTTTCTTCTGGGCGAAAATGGCTAAAGTGGCGCAAGATAAATTGGCTGCAGGCACCACCGATCCAGCGTTCTATGAGGCTAAAATTAAAACAGCTCGGTTCTTTATGCAGCGCATGCTGCCAAGGGCTAAAGGTCATGCGGCATGTATTGCCAATGGTGTCGATTCTATGATGGCACTTGATAGCGAAGATTTTGCTTTTTAATTGAGCAATTATCTCATCCGCTAAAATCGATTATATTCTCGATAGAACAAGCCGCAGCGTCAATCGCTGCGGTTTTTTATTGGCTGCGAAGTAACAATACAGATGTAACTCATGCACTGACTGTTTTTCTAATCATTACTTTAAAAGGGTCTACTTTATAACCTGATTTGTTGATCACTATTCGTTACAGATTAGTTAATTCAGCGCTCATCACTTTAGATCTTTATTCGGTTATAGTAATCAATTCATAATAAAAAAAGGACTAAGCCGATGTCAGGCAAAATACTCACGTCTGTGATTCCACTACTTGCTCTTATTCCGTTCACATCATCAGCGGAATCTTGGGTTGATGTCAGTAATGCATACACCAACAAACAAATTCAGGTAACGAGTCAATTTCAACCTGAAATGGCAAGTTCAATTGGCATTACTGAAACCGATAGTCAATGCAGCAGCATTACTAAGGCACAACAAGATAAGTATATTCGTACTCTTGAAACCAGTAAAAAGACGTTGTTACAAGCGCTTAATACTGAAAAATCATTGCAGGTTCGTCAAGACCTCAACATTATTATCAACAATATTGATCAGACCATTGCCTCGGGTAAATTAGAAGACAAATACATGTTGCCTTGGGTGGACGTGCCGTTAATTATATTTAGAGGCGTGTCGGCATTATTAGATGATCAAATGTCAGATACACGTAAACAAGCGGCTAATACTCGTTTAGCGTGTTATGTCGGTAAAACGGGTCAACCTGCGTTAACTGAACAAGCAAAAACCTTGTATGAAGCCGCATTAGCCAACAAAAAATTAATGGGGCCAACAAAAGAAGAAGTAAACCAAGCACTGGCAAGAACCGATACCTTATTGCAAGGTTTGCAGCAGTTGTTTGAGAAAAATGAATTCATAAAAGCCGATGAGAATCTGTCGCTACTAAAGCAGCAAATTGCAGATTACCGTCAGTGGGCAGAAAAAACCGTTATTCCAACTAGCCGAGATGACTTCCGCTTACCGTCAGAAATTTACGCTTTAAAACTCAAAACAGTTGGCATTGATATCGAACCTGAGTTGTTAATTGAACGCGCGAAAGCAAGCTATATGATAACCAAAGCCAACATGCAGGCGTTAGCGCCGTTGGTTGCGCAAAAGTTTAATATGCCATCAAGTGATTATCGCGATGTGATAAAAGCACTTAAAAAAGACTCTTTAGACAACGATAAGATTGAAGATCATTATCGAGCCATTAATAAAAAACTTGAAGCGTTAATCACTCAGAAAAAAGTGGTCAATTTACCTGAGCGCGACATGATTATGCGATTGGCCAGCGAAGCAGAGGCTGCGGGCAGTCCAGCGCCTCATATGTTACCGCCACCGTTTATTGGTAATACGGGTGAACAAGGGCAATTTGTACTGACAACCGGTAACCCTGCATTAACCGGGGATGCTGCTTACGATGACTTTAATTTTAATGCCGTTGCTTATACATTAAGTGCTCATGAAGGCAGACCTGGCCATGAATTACAATTTGCGGTCATGTTGGAGCAGGGCGTGTCACTCGCACGTGTTTATTATGCTTTTAACAGCGTAAACGTTGAAGGTTGGGCACTGTATGCCGAAGCTGAAATGTTGCCATACCTTCCTATTGAAGCACAGCTTATAGCGCTTCAGCATCGACTATTACGTAATGCTCGCGCCATGTTAGATCCGATGTTGAACCTAGGTCTAACAACAAAAGAAAACGCCTATGCATTGTTACGCAATGAGGTGGTATTTTCAGAAGCGGCAGTGAAACAAGAAGTGGATCGATACACCATGAGAATGCCTGGTCAGGCTGGCAGTTACTTTTATGGCTTATCACGATTATTGGAGATCAGGGCTGACGTCGAAATAGCCCTAGGCGATAAGTTTGATCGCTTGGCATTTAATAACTTTGTGTTAGAGCAAGGCTTAATTCCACCCAATTTAATGGCAGAAGCCGTTAAAGAACGCTTTTTAACTAAAAAGTAAAATACGTTGATATTGATAAATCCCATTTAGTTAAATGGGATTTATCAAATACGGCTCGTATTCTGGCTATTTTATGCAGCTGCACATGCTATAAATTAGCTTAAGCACGATAAAATTATGTCACCGCTATTTTTTAGCATAAGGCAAACGAGCCAGTTTATTGCCTGTGTAGTAACAATCGAGCCCGCTAATCGCTACCGTATCAATAGTGTGTAAATCTATAAACCCATCAGTTTGAACCGCATCATCGTCTACATACACGTCAACTATTTCACCAATAACAAACTCGGTACCATTGATAGCTAAATGTTGCTGCTCTACTAGCTTAACTGAATATTTTAGGCGGCTTTCTTTTACAAAAGGCGCGCTAAAGTCTGATAGATATTCAGGCGTTAATCCCGTCGCTACAAACTCTGATTCATCTTTATCATATCGAGCTGATGTTTGATGAGCTTGCTCATAAATAGATTGATTGACTTGATTAATGGTATACAAGCCGGTTTGTAAAATATTTTCAAAGGTATGACGCGGCACACTGTGAGGGCGGATTATCATACCAACCAGCGGCGGATTGGCTCCTAGGTGAATAACCGAACTGACTATCGACAAATTAGTGTTGCCCTGTAAATCTTGTGTACCTATTAAATTAGCGCTTTTAAATCCTGACAGTGAATTGATTAAATGGCTACGGGTGTGTTTTTCAAGCGCGTCTAAGCGCTCTTTGGTAAAATGCATTAAAAGTCCTTAACACTAACTAGTGCAACCTTATCAATCAAAATTGGCTGCTTCACCAATTAACGCTACATCTGGGATATTGTTCGTCAATTTGCATTATATGATATCTAGGCCATAAATTATTTCATCTGAGTGTGTTTTGCTTGTAAATGACTCATTTGCTTTATGGTTATAATTCATTGATATTAATGCTAAATAAATCAAACCAATATACCTCTAGTATGATTTATTCATGTTAGTTTGTTGCTCGCTACTGTATTTCGATACTGCGCAGTGGTCAATTGCCTTGATAAATAACCATCATGTATCTCATGTATCTCATATAACAGCTTAAATTTTTTAATCGCAGGCTTTTTTACGAGCAAAGGTTGCAAATAGATCCATTAACATATCTTCATAACGATATTACATGAACAAGCAATAATAAGGCAGAAGTGAGCAATATGCCGCCTTGCGTGGTAACGTAAATTTAAGCTGGTAAATTTATGCCGGTAAATAATCAAATATGCTGAGGCCCAGTGATTCAAATAAACTAGAAACACTTAAAATGTATAGCGTATCCAATGTATTTAAAAGGACAATCATTATGAGTAAGAAACAAGCATACGAAAAGAAATTGCAAGCGCAGCTCGACGAGTGGAGCGCTGATATCGACAAACTTAAAGCAAAAGCTGATGCGGCCGCAGCTGATGAGCAGCTTGAATACTACAAACAAATAGAGCAACTTCAGTCTATGAAGGACACTGCCAATAAAAAGCTTACTGAGCTTAAAAAGGCCGGTGACGATGCTTGGGAAGACATAAAAGTCGGTATTGACAGCGCCTGGGATTCGCTTGGTTCGGCATTTAAGTCTGCGACGTCAAGATTCAAATAAGCATGCTACATAATAGAAACTCGAGTTAATAGTATCCCTACATTATGGCGGCCAATCATTAATGAGTTTATGCATTAAATGATACAAGCAAGTATCAATATTGGATGAACACCATCGCTTCAAATGTGTGTACACATTAATAGCTGAATGGGCCACGTTGGTTGATAAATTCTTAGAGGGAAAAAATATGAAAAAACTGTTTAATAAGATTTTCGCTGGAGTTCATTTGTTCGCAGCTGTAGTGCTTATCATCTTATCTTTGATAATTATGCTGTGGTCCATTTATGAGGTCATTTCTGGCATACAGTATGACTCTGGATTTATTCCATTAATGCTTCAATCTGTCGCTGCTATCATTATTGCAGCAGCCATTATTGATGTAGCACAGTATATGATGGAAGAAGAGGTTTTTAAGGACAAAGAGTTGCGAGATCCCAAAGAGGCAAGACGAACAATTACAAAAATTATTGTCATTATTACTATAGCAGTCAGCATTGAAGGACTGGTTTTTATATTTAAAGCAGGAACGAAAGACCTTAGCCTTTTGCTCTATCCAGCTTTACTTATTATGGTATCAGCTATCTTAATTGTCGCACTTGGTGTATATCAAAAATTAAGCGCTACTATAGAAAAAAGAGAAGAGGAAAGTATATAGTCATTTGTGAACAATGGTTTTTATGTATCGCTTAGATAAGTATTTATTCGCCGCTATAAGCGGCGATTCTCTTAAGGGAAAATGGCTAGCTAAATAGAGAGGACATCAACACACTATATTTCTTTGTTTAGCTATTTTTCAGGAATATCTTCAAGTAATTTTATGATAGTACGATTATTGTTTAGATGGGCTAGGTCAAGGAGGTAGCTTTTCTCAAGCTCTTGCATCGGTTCATCTGCCAATAATTCCTTTACTAACTGCTCTTCATCATTTGCAATGGCGGTTTTCAAGGCTGCAAAAGTCGCGATACTGTGTTTATGTTGATCAGTATTGTTAGATCCCATTAGTTTCGCTCCGTTAATTGTTCGATATTTATGTCATAGCGGGTTACCACACTAACAATATAACCGTGTATGTTGCAATCATAGTGATGGTAAATATACCGAAACAGACCAGAATACATAGTCAGTTGATTAAACCGATTACAGTCATATTCTCAGGCGTGTCTTGACAGTTTATCAGCAATGTTAATCGCTTAGCTCCGCTGGTTTGGTAAACGTGATGCTAGGTTTGCATTAAATTTCAGCGCGATTGACAGGATATAAAGCCGTTTTGTTAGCAAAGATGGTATCGTATTTACTCGATGTTTAATGTATTGATTTTAAAGGGTTCTGGATACATTCTTCGGTTAAAAAATCATGCAATAACGTGATGGAGACAAGTTATGGGTTACGAAATAAAGGAAGAAAATCGTGATCATGCTCCGTTAGAGCGTGGTTTTCTTAAGTTTTCATTACCTGTGGAGTCATTCATCGATAGCCAGATCGTAGCTGGAATCGTGTTACTGGTTTCGGCAATAGCCGCAATTCTTATGGTTAACTTAGGATGGCAACACAGTTATGAAGCACTCAGTACACTTAAATTAACTATTTCTCTTGGCGATTGGTCAATAAGTCATTCCTTACATTATTGGATCAATGATGGCTTGATGGTGTTGTTTTTTTTCATTTTAGGGTTAGAAATAAAATATGAATGTTTGGTCGGCGCTCTTAGCGATTTAAAAGATGCTGCATTAGTTATTGTTATGGCATTAGGGGGCATGGTGCTCCCAGCACTGATATATTCAAGCATTATTTGGATTAGTGACTCGTCCAATGCGTATCAAGGTTGGGGTGTTCCTATGGCCACAGACACGGCATTTGCTATAGGTATTTTAACACTGTTAGGCGCTAAAGCACCTCGGGCTGCCTACATTATTCTTACGGGTTTAGCCATTGTAGATGACATGGGAGCCGTTGCTGTTATTGGATTATTTTATACTGAACAAATCGAAGTTCTGTCATTATTGTGGGCTGCTCTGACGTTATTAGTGTTATTTTTTATCAACATTCTGGGCATAAGAAAACCTATTTTCTATTTAATGGGCGGTTTTTTTCTTTGGTGGTTTATTCTTCAATCAGGCGTACATGCAACCACGGCCGGTCTTTTAGCTGCAATGATGGTACCGACGCGTCCTTATACCAATAAAGTTTGGTTTCGTCGTAAAATGCAAAATGTCATTCAAGAATTTAAGGACGTAGACAGTGTAGACACTCCTATCCTTGAGAATGAAAAACAACACGCACTTGCTGTAAAGGCCGAAGATATTGCCAAGCAAAGTACAGCGCCGATATTACGTTGGGGCTATACGCTAGACAAACCCGTTAGCCTTATTATTTTACCTTTGTTTGCTTTTTTGAACGCAGGTGTAATGTTACCCACAATGATTCCTGAATTTAAAGATACTGTGGTTACACTAGCAATAATACTCGCATTGGTGTTGGGAAAAGGCATTGGTATTAGCCTTTTTGCTTGGTTAGGGTTAAAAGTGGGTGCGGTAAGGTTACCTAATGGGGTGACATTTCCTCATATCATAGGTATCGGATTTTTAGCGGGTGTAGGCTTTACAATGTCATTGTTTATATCAGCCTTAGCATTTGAGGGGCAGCCCGCTTTAATCGAACAAGCTAAGCTGGGTATCCTTTTCGGTTCATTATTAGCCGGGATAATAGGGGCTACAATATTGTTTTTGGTTTCTGATGATTAAGTTAAGTTAGTTAGCCCCAATTAGCGTATCGAGACGAATAGATAATAGTCAATTTCAATAATGTCAACGTCAATAATGTTAACGTCAATAATGTCAACGTATTGATAGGTACTGGAAATGGGCTAAAAGTGATGGCAAAGAATGTTTGCTACAAGCAATATTAGATTTAATGTGGCAGAGCAGCTATGGCACTCTCACTATTGATGCTATATGTGAGCGAGCCAGCGTGAAGAAGGGCAGTTGCTACTATTTTTTCAAATCTAAATCAGAACATGCTACTGAGGCCATCCTCGACGGATCGGAGATAAAAAAGCCGAAAATGAACACCTTTTTCGCTAACCAGGCCACCTTTAGAGCGACTTAAAGCCTACTTTGACGACATACAACAAACACTAGTTGAAGCTATCGAGAAACATGGCCGCGTGTTGGGTTGCCCACATTTCTGTATGGATGATGAAATAAGCAGTATTGAAACTGTTGATTGTCACGCGCGTTAGGATTTATTTAAAAACGTAGATGCTTATCTATTTATCTAACTATTTATAAATTTCAGAATTGTTATTAAGTTAATCTTATATGGCTAATAACATACGCCAATTATTTTTAGTCCCTATCATCATTTTTATACTTAAACAAAACTTAATTCCAATCGTTAGTATTGTTAAAAGGATGTACTCAATTACATCCTTTTAGTCTGAACTGTTTACAATTATTAAGATTTATTGGCCTAATTGGAAAGGCTAACATTGGTATGTTAGTGTAACTAAATAGTAAAATATAATTTAGTTTATTTAAAGCACCGCACTAACAGTGATTTCAATCATCTGGTTTTAATATGGTTAGCGTCATGCTGAAAATATATTTTAATATTATATCTAAATGTCTTAAATCAGAGATAATAACGAGTTTTATATTTAAATATCGTATTGACATACTCAAGAGGTTACTTTAGGTAGTTTACTCATTTAATTATAGTTGACCATTTAGTAAAGAATAACAATGTAGATATCAAGCAAGTGAATATGATCAACGCATTTTATTCCATCTAGGCAATTGCCATGAACGGCAAAATAGCGATATTGGCGATGCTGTTAAGTCTCTTTTTTATCGCCGCAGTTACAAGTTGTCGCAGTATATGTGTTCATCAGGTCTGCCTATATTCGAATACTAGACACAGAAAAATCGACGTATGTCAGCATAAACGTACGCCTTCACATTGAAACAGAAGGAAACATAGAATATGAACAACTTTGACTTTCACAATCCGACAAAAATCCTCTTTGGTAAAGGCCGCATCGAAGACCTTAACGATCATATTCCAGTAGATGCAAAAGTATTGATTATCTATGGCGGTGGTAGCGCGGAACGAACCGGTGTATTAGGGCAAGTGAGAACAGCACTTTCTGGTCGCACATTGGTCGAGTTTGGTGGCATAGAACCAAATCCTCGTTATGCAACGACCCTTAATGCCGTCAAAGTAATCGCTGATAACAACATCACCTTTTTGCTTGCCGTGGGTGGCGGATCTGTCATTGATGCGACTAAATTTATCGCGATGGCGGCGCTTTATGCTGGTGACCCCTGGGAGATCCTTACTGCCGGCACGGCAAAAGTGACCGCGGCGATGCCGTTCGGAACGGTGCTTACATTGCCTGCTACAGGATCTGAAATGAACAATGGTGGGGTGATAACCAACCCTGAGAAGATAGCCAAGCTTCCTTTTAGAAGTCCGCATTGCTATCCAATTTTTTCGGTCCTCGATCCTGAACTTACCTATACGCTGCCTGCGCGTCAGATTGCCAATGGCGCTGCAGATGCCTTTGTCCATATTATCGAACAGTATCTAACTTACCCCAGTGGCGCACACGTGCAGGATGGTTTTGCCGAGTCTCTGCTACGCACCATTATTGAGCTTGGCCCTAAAGCGCTAAAGACACCAGAAGATTATGACATTCGTGCAAGTCTGATGTGGACAGCCACACTGGCTTTGAATGGCTTAATCGGTGCCGGAGTGCCACAAGATTGGGCTTCTCACATGATCGGACATGAGATTACTGCGCTCAATGATACAGACCACGCCCGTACTCTTGCTGTCGTGTTACCGTCACTATTGAATGATCAGCGTGGCCACAAGCACGAAAAATTACTCCAATATGCTAGTAATGTCTGGGGCATCACCGAAGGCACAGATGCTGTGCGAATTGACGCTGCAATAGACGCCACGCGTGCGTTTTTCGAGCAATTAGGGATCAAGACTCGATTGAGCGACTACGGTATTGCCGCAGCAGAAATTGAACTTATTGTTCGCGCTTTGGAGGAACATGGCATGACAGCTCTTGGCGAACACAAAGACATCACCCCAACTGATGTCCGTCGCATTCTTGAAGCGTCACTTTAAAGGAGATTGAATATGACACAAACAAACACAACTAATCGACAATGGGTTCTTGCAGAACGTCCTAAAGGCGAACCTACGCTAGACACGTTAACTTTGATTGAGACCGCTATCCCTGTTGCTAACGACAAACAAATGCTACTGCGGACTGAATTCCTTTCGCTCGACCCCTATATGCGCGGGCGGATGAGCGATGCACCATCTTATGCAGACCCTGTCGAAATAGGCGCGGTGATGATAGGCGGTACTGTGTCTCAAGTTGTTGATTCCAATATCGATGGCTTTGCTCCAGGCGACTTTGTGCTTAGTTTTAATGGTTGGCAAGACTATGCTGTTTCCGATGGCACCGGGCTCACTAACCTCGGTAAGTCTTCGACCCATCTTTCATGGGCGCTTGGTATTTTAGGCATGCCTGGCTTTACTGCTTGGGCTGGCCTGAAGCATATTGGTGCCCCTAAAGCTGGCGAGACCATTGTTGTGGCAGCTGCGACCGGCCCGGTCGGGGCCACTGTTGGCCAAATCGGCAAGCTGCTGGGCTGTCGTGTGGTTGGAATTGCAGGCGGCGCGGAAAAATGTGCCTATGCAGTAGATGAGTTAGGCTTTGACGCGTGCATCGACCATAAGGTTGCTGACTTTGCAGACCAACTTGCCAAGGTGAACTCAAACGGCATCGATGTCTATTTTGAAAGTGTCGGTGGTAAGGTCCTTGATGCCGTCATCCCGCTATTAAATCCGAACGCTCGGATCCCACTTTGTGGGCTGGTGTCACAATATAACGCAACCGAATTGCCAGAAGGGCCAGATAGAATGAACTGGCTGATGGGTCAGATCCTGCGTAAGAAAATTAAGCTGCAAGGTTTTATTATTTTTGATGACTTTGGCCATCTGTATCCCGACTTCGCCGCCGAGATGACTGGTTGGGTTAAAAGCGGCAAGATTAAATACCGAGAAGAGATTATCACAGGGCTCGAAAATGCTCCTCATGCATTTATAGGCCTTCTTAATGGCGAAAACTTCGGCAAACGTACAATCCATGTTGGTCAAAAGTAACAGGTCAATATTTTACCATCTTGATGGTTCTGACTTCGCCCTCGGGCGATAGCTTTTGCAAAAAAACACCGGGGGCCGGTTGTTAAATACCCGTCTCCTGTTGGTACATTACCCAAAAAAGGTAAATATTATGACATATGAAACACGCAATCCTTACACTGGTGATCTTCTGGTAACGTTCCCAGATGCAAGCGACTCAGAGGTAAAGCAAGCAATTGAAAATGCGCATGATGCTTTTTTACTTTGGAAAAATACTGGGTTTACTGAGCGTGCGCGCATAATGCACGCCGCCGCCGAATTATTACGCCGTGACGTTGATTATTATGCCAATCTGCTCACCATTGAGATGGGTAAACTTATATCCGAAGCCAAAGCAGAAATAGCGTTGTCAGCAGATATCTTCGACTACTATGCAAATAATGCACAGAAATTGCTGGCTCCACAAAAGCTACCGGTTGCCGACGCTGATGCGGAAATTTTGTGTGAGCCGCTGGGTGTATTATTGGCGATTGAACCATGGAACTTTCCTTTCTATCAGGTGGTTCGTATCGCTGCACCACAAATATCTGCTGGTAATACACTGTTGCTCAAGCATGCGTCTAACGTTCCGCAGGCCGCGGCTGCATTCGAAAAATTAATGCTCGATGCTGGTTTACCTCAAGGTGTGTTCAAAAATCTATACGCTACAAGGTCGCAGATAGAAACGATCATTAACGATCCGCGCGTTCAGGGCGTAGCATTAACAGGGTCGGAAAGGGCCGGTGCAGTCGTTGCTGCCCAGGCAGGCAAGGCATTAAAGAAATCGACTCTTGAACTTGGCGGTGCTGATGCATTAGTTGTTCTAGCCGATGCAGATATGCAGAAAACAATTAACTGGGCGGTTCTAGGACGACATTGGAATGGTGGTCAGGTCTGTGTGTCATCAAAACGAATGATCATTGTGGATGAGGTGTATGATCGGTTCCTTGAAGGATATATTGGTGGTACTGCGAATATCAAAGCGGGTGATCCGTTCGAGCCAAGCACAACGCTAGCGCCTCTGTCATCCAAGGCGGCAGCCGATGAAATCAAGGATAAGATTCGCCAGGCGGTTTCTTACGGTGCTACCGCAACTGAGGTTGGGCCAATTGTCCCTGATTCAGGCAATTTTGTTCAGCCGACCATTTTGACTGACATTGCAGAAGACAATCCCGCACGTTATTGGGAATTCTTCGGCCCTGTTTCTATGATGTTTCGCGCCAAAGATGAAGATGACGCGGTCCATATAGCCAATGATTCACCGTTCGGTCTGGGCGGTTCGGTATTTACTGCCAACCCAATCCATGGTGCAGAAGTGGCGAAACGAATATCCACAGGTATGGTCTTCGTCAATCACCCGACAATGGCTAAGGCGGATTTACCATTCGGTGGTGTTAAACGTTCAGGTTACGGCCGCGAGCTAGTCGGTCTCGGCATCAAGGAGTTTGTTAACCACAAACTTATCGCCATTGTTGACATCGACGCTCCGTTCTAGCGCTAATTGCCAATCTGATGTCTAGTCGGATTGGCTTATCCAGTAAGGAAATAAATCGGTAAATAGTGAGTTGTTTAGCGATATCAACATAAACACTTTTAAGCATGCAAAAATATCAAAATAGTTAACTCATTTTGCTAGCGACCCTTAGTTAACTTTGCAACGTTTAGCGCCCTCGGCAATTAATTTTCGCTAAATAACTTAGCCAATCAAGCAACACTGTCGACTATCACCACATCATCGGAGCCACTAACCGAGACTAAAAGTCTTAATGCAAAACATATCCCCAATTCAGTACTGGCCAGCCTGGTTTGCGAAAACTGAATAAGCCTCCAATTGTCCTTATTTCAGGTACTTCTAAAGCGCTAGCATCAGCATGACACCGTCTTTTCATCATGAGAGATGAGGCTAACATTAACAAATCATCCACACATCATCGTATGTGTCATTGATTATGTGAATTTGTTCAAATCTAGAAATCGATTAGTGTTATTTGAAATTAAAAGATATAACTTTTTCGTCACGATAAACCCAGTGCTATTTTTGCAGCTAACGATGATATGGCTGCTGCGGTGATGTCTATTGCACAAAGCCAGGGGATTAATGTGCCAAATGATTTATCGGTTGTTGGCTTTGATGATACAACCCTCGCAACGGTCGTGTGGCCAAACATTACCACGGTAAGACAGCCTATTGATGAAATGGCAACGTTAGCTGTCAGCTTATTTACCTCAAATAAAAACAAAGACTTTTCAGGACTAAAAAACAGTCAGTTGCGTCATATTCTCGAATTTGAAATTATTCAAAGAGAGTCGAGTAAATCAATTGTCTAGCAATGACCTATTCTACGGATGATGAAGTGTTTGTTTACGGAAAATACAAATACAATCAATAATTTAAGCAGGTTAATTTGTGGTGATCGTTGATAAAACGCATCTAAGCCACAACGATGATAAGTATTGTTGTAATATTGTGCATTGGTGATGTGCAGTAGAAATTGATTTTGTTTCATGCATTTACAATTATGTTTTTGGTGAGTAAAGTGATTATCAACGTCTGTTGAATATGACTTTTTTACTACTACACAGTTGTTCAACGGCAATCTCCAGAGTGTGTATGTACAACCAAGCTCGCTATATTAAATTGGATCTTACCTGTGAATTTTATAAACGAAGTTATTGATGAAGAAACCATCCCTGCTGATTGTATTAGTAACTTAACCGTTGATAATCTTATTTTTACCCTTCATGACAGCAAACTTAAAGTCTTATTGATTAAATACAATAAAGGCCTAGCAACCAATAAATGGGGCTTAGTCGGTCACTGGGTTCGCAGTGACGAAAACCTCGAGACTGCAGCATCGCGAGTTGTAAAAAACACAGCCGGGGTCGAAAACTTATATTTAGACCAACTAGGTGCCTTCGGTGATGTTGACCGTTACCCAGCCAGACGAATTATTACCATTGCGTTTTATTCGTTGGTCCGCTTTGACGAAACCAATTTATCGCATGGTCCAAATGCCATAGAATGTGAATGGTTTGATGTAAGACAAGTCCCTAAACTGATGTTTGACCATGATAATATTTTGGCCAGTTGCCTTAATCACTTAAAATACAAAGTCAGACATGAACCGATCGGTTTTAGTTTGTTACCTGAAAAATTTACCTTATTACAACTACAAGATTTATATGAATCTATTCTCGGTGTGACATTAGACAAACCCAATTTTCGCCGAAAAATATTAAAGATGAATTTATTAATTGACTGTAATGAGAAGCAACGTAATGTTGCCCACAGAGCAGCGTCATTGTATCGATTTGATGTGCATGTTTATGAAAAACTGACTCAATTTGGTTTTACGTTCGAATATTAATATTCCCTAATCTCAGATGCATCTGCAGAGCAGCAAAATCAAGTATGGTATCAACATATCTATCAACCATTACAAAATGACCCACTAATAAAAGATGCCCACAAAGCATTACTCCTATGGCGTGACAGTATGGCTGTGTCATTGGTTACTGGGCTGTTACTGGTAATTGGAGGGGTAAATGTACCTTGGGTCGCAAAAATATTTGATCACTATTCTCTAAGCGTTCCCTTCTGTTTTGCCTTTGCCTGCGGACTTGCTGCGAATAATTGCGGTAAAAGAATGGTGACTAATACGGTTACCATTTGCTACGGCACTAAATTTCACAATCTAAATAGAAAACCGCAGGTGTTCAAATTAACCAAATAGTAGAGTTAAGTCGCTTGCCCTGAGTTGGCGGATCAGAGCTGTGGTTGAAAAGAACAAGCCATTTTGAAAAAGTACATTTATCTACTTGGTGTACATCAGGTGTTGATTGAAAGTACGTCAACTGGCTTGTGTGACTGTAAATTATTCATCGTGCCAGTAATGGAAGTTGTAGTTGTCATTCATTTCAGGTTCAAAAATCACTTGTGCCAACATGTTTGGCACGAAATGGACACAAAACGTCATTTTGGTGTTTTTTGCCTATTTTTTTGAGTTTTAACTATCTTATAGGCTAAATTTGAAATGAATTAATTTGTAAGACTTCTAGACACGAAAAATAACTGCTTGGCACGAGGTTAATGCGATTTGGCGCAGATAAATTTTTACGTAGAGAGTTTGGTAATAAAAAAAGGTTTTTAAAACGAGGAGTTACTGCAAGAAATGGTACACCCGAGTGGACTTCGCTTTACCACATGAATACCGACCCCTACCGCCGCCGTTAACTAAGAGAGGGTAGTGCTCTAACCAGCTGAGCTATGGGTTTATTAGCTTGTGAATATTAACTATTAATTTTAGACACAAAAAAACCAGCTTTCGCTGGCCGTATTCTCTTGTATAAGAGAATTGGTACACCCGAGTGGACTCGAACCACCGACCCCTACCATGTCAAGGTAGTGCTCTAACCAGCTGAGCTACGGGTGTATTGTTTACTTTTATTACAATTCCAATGTTTAGACTCTTTGAAAAGAGTGGTACACCCGAGTGGACTCGAACCACCGACCCCTACCATGTCAAGACGTTAACGCGCAATATTTTTGAACCATTCCCACTTCAACATTCCCGCCATAACCGCCATATAATAAGGCTTAATGTCATTTACATTGACTGCTTACTCGCTTATTTTAACAAATATATAGACTTTTACAACTTGATTTTGGCACGATTTGGGCACAAGATACAAATGTCGAAAATGACCACTATTTGTTGGTGAGGCCTATTAATGAACATTCATGCAGAGCATTTTAAGAAAGGGCTGGATAAGTTGTTAGTCGATGTGAAGCTCGAAATGGTTGGGCTTCATCACGTCCAACTTGATCGGACACTCAAAGATTTTTGTGAGTCATATAATCTTATTGGCACATTAAAGCCAAGCTCAGACGATAGCATCGAATCACCGGCTTCAATTTTACTCGATTCATATCAGGCTCCCATATTAGTAAGTAAAACGCAGGCTGGATACTATCGTTTGATTTCCGGGTTATTGACGTATCAGAAGCTCTGTAAACTTCATACAGAAGATGATAAAGGTTTAGTGCCTGCCATTGTGTTACCCAGACGTCCTAATAAAGACGTACTTCGATTATTGATGTTAAATGATATTGTCAGACCTCTACTAAAGCAGTTTGTTAACGTAACTGGTGATACCGTTTCTCAATCGCTCTCAACATGGTTTGTTTCAGTTGAGCAACCATCAGTATTTAATTCTCCTGAATGGAAATCTCTGTTTCCAACGATAAAAACCAAAACACAGCTGTGCGAGTGGTTACACATCAGCACAAAGACTGTGAGGTTAAAGTGACGACACTCAAACAACATCTTTACGACCACATATGTCATTATTGTGATCATCAAATGCTGGGCATTGAAAACGATGAAGTACTAGAAGATCTAGAGGAACTAACAGAGCGAATTTTTGCACCCGAAACCCTGGGAGGGTTTAGACAACTGATTCATATGATAGCCAGCGTCAGAAGTATTTCATCCCATTCTGCTGACTCAATCATGAAAGATTTGCATTTCCCCAAATACATATTTGATGCATTGCATAACTATGGCTTTGAAGTTGACGATAAGTCTATCAACAAAGAATATCATCGGAATAGTTACCAAAAAGGATGGTGCAGTGAGTACCCATTCTATGTTGTGTTGCTTAAATCTTATAACTACAAACTTACAACTAAATCTTGTGAGTTATTTGCCGCATTTATAAAGCACTACTATTCAGTGTTAGATACCCTCAGAGATGAAGACCTTGCAAGAGAGTCCTCGACAAGAGAAGAGGACGCCTGTGCTAATTTTAGGCTTTTTATGCAAAATAATGCCACAGAGTTTAATTTTGTTCGCGAGACCATACCGAACACAGCATTTGATACGCCAATGTCTATTGCTACTCAACTAGAACAATATCTAGTAACTAAATGGAAAAGGCAATATTTACCTCATCGAAGCTATCTTAGAATATTGTCACATTTTTTTTCCAATGATTGGAAGCCATCTAAACATATTGCTCGAAAACACCCTAAATTGGAGCGGTCGCCAAAACGATATATCGATCCTTTGGCTATACCTATTTTGGGGGCACCCGATGATATATTTGCTTTGATACCCGATGCACCACTAATACCTAATAGTGATGGTTTAGATGAAGATGACCAATATCCTTTACAGACGTTTGTTGTTAATAACCGTGACTACAGCACTAAGCGAGATAAAACAGAGCTATTAGATACAGCAATCCCATTTAATAAACATATCCAAGCTAGAACTGCCGTAGATGTAACGGCGAGTGTTCGCCGCTCTCACAATATGGGATTACAAAATACGCAATTATTAATGCCAAAAGAGCTAAACCTCCTCATAGGCAAGCTAATAAAGTCAGGTAATCAATCATCAAATATTGAAACTACGATTGTGATTTGGTTGATGGTGTTATTGAGTAAATCGATAGAAGAAATACAGAGCTTAGTTGTTTTTACCGACCTAACTAAAAAACAACAAGGTTTATACATCGATAAGGGCGGGCAAGGGTGGTGGTTCTTCTATGTTAGTCATACGGCAAAGGCTAAGATTGATATTGTTGGTTTAAGGGAGGCCAAAGAAAAGGTTTTTACATCATGCCCGGACTTCTTACTGAAAATGATTGTAGTAAATATGGGTAGTCGATCTATTGGCCCGATAATTAATGAAAAGGACTCTCAAACTATCAATAATATGGTAGTGAAAAAGCTGAAAAAACTATCAGATCGGCATGGATCTGGACGTTTAAGCGTTCGGCGCTTGGTCAATTTTATGAGTTATTATCTTAATTCAACAGATATTATCGACCCAATTTTTATTGACTATAGCTATGCCGTCAATATGTATACAACTCGTGTTGCTAGAAGTTATGCAAATGTGAGTGATCATCAGAGAAGCCGACAGCTACATAAATTATGGCAAAGTGTAGAACAAGATATCGTTAGATACTCTGGTCAAGCATTGTCAATCTCATTATTTGACCTACGCAACTTCTACCAAACTGAACAATTTATAGGCTCATCATTTACGCCAAAAAAAACGGCAGTCTCCACATTAATCGACTCTTTAACTCAACGAGTTGAGGCATCTAAACCCAGCCTTCATCACCGCCTAGTTGATATTATTGAATATCATAATGCGTTTACGGCCTATACAGCTTGGATGCTGTTATTTGGAACAGGTTATAGAGCTGCTTGGAATCCGTTACCGACATTTGCTCTTTTTATGCCATCACTAAATTTAATGGGAATAAGTGACAAAGATGATTCAGATTTTAGTCACTCTCGTATCGTCGCAGTCCCAAATGTGTTAACAACACAACTAAAAGAGTTTAAACGTCATTTGAGTTGTTTACGTTCATTGTTACGTGTATTGATGCCTAAGATTTGCAGCACGATTGATAGCATAGTTGATGTTGACCAACACGTGTTGAATTTTAATCACTCGCAGGCCTCACAATGGTACAAAGTCATCAGGAACTCACGTAAAGAGCAAGGGCCGTTCTTCTTTTTTCACAAACAAGGGAACACTGTGGTTGCGAAGAATCTATCTCCTTCAGAACTCGTTAATTTTTGTCAAAAAGAAATCGTACTTCCATCTAATGCGGGGAGACATTGGCTAAAATCTAACTTGCTTGGGAAAAATATTGCACCAGAACTAATCAACTTCCAAATGGGTCATTGGCAAGCAGGAGAAGTACCATTAGGGCATTACTCAGCGTTGAGTCACATAGAAGCCATTAACGATATCGTTCCGGTGCTTGATGAGTTATTTAAGGAGGCTGGATGGCTACCACTAAAGTCCGTGATTTCATAAACGAGCTCATAAGCAAAGGAAATAAACATCCCTTTTATTTAGAGGTATTCGATGCTTTCTTAAAGCAAAACAACCATACGATTGATGAAGAAATACAAAATAAGGATAAAGAAGCTTTTTTTTTATCCTATAAGAACTTACTTGGGCACTTAAAAAAACGTTTCATACAGTCAGAAACAAAAGTGTTACCAGAGGAGTTAAGAGCTTTAATTGCTCAATTGAAGCCTGCTGTACTCAATAAACAAGAACAGTTATTGATATTACAATCTCTACTCAATTATGCAAAAAAACATCATGGGATCGACTCTCCTAACATACCGTCTATTGTGACATTAAAGCGCGATAAACCAATATTATCGCCGGTGGAACTCGTAAAATTACTCATTGTAGAGATGCTATACACCTTATTAGAGAAAGAATTATTCTCGCCAAATAGATCACTCTCACTAGATGCAAAATTAGGACGTACTGCAATATTAGTTTATATCACTGTCAATGTGAGTAAAACCGAAGACCTACTTTCAATACTTGAATCCCCACAAGAGATTTTTTATGTAGGAGGCATTTGTTACTGGCAATCCCAAAAGAATAAAACAGCTTCAACTCGATTCATATTGAGTGATGTCGCTGTCATGGCACTTCAACAATGGTCTAACCTAAATGAAGGTAAACCACTAAAAATATCAGCATGTATCATCAAATATTTAAATACGACCTCTGAATTTGATTGGTCTGACTTATCAATCCTGAAATCACGCACTTTACGAAAAATAGACAACATTTTGCGTTATGGGCCAGTGCAGTATCAGATGTATTTTCTCCCCAGTGTCAGTCAGGCTTTACCAGAACATGCTTTCATGCGCATATTAACCAACAAAGCGTGTCTTTATTCAGAACCGCATCTTATAGAAACGAGCGGAAAAAGTAGTATTGCATTTAAGCCATGGCATAAAATAATCACTGATAATAATGGCTTTATCGCCATAGATTTTACCTTAAAGCAGTTAGATGAAATCTTGATGAGATTACTCAAGCTCGATGAAAATAAAGAAACGCGAGCAAATTGTTTAGCAGCAATGAGTAATGAACTAAAATCATCAGAAGTAAAAGACAACCCTTATCTTTGGTTATTATGCTCATGGTTATTATCACTGTTAAAAAATGGGGGAACCTATAAGCGTCGTATAAAAGTATCTACCACTGTCGATTACGTTAAAAGCCTTAGTAAACCGTTTCTAACGCTATTTAGTACCTGTGATATAGGGCTGTTATCAGGAGAGGATTGGGCTAATAAGTTAAATGAAGCTGCTGAAATATTTACTTCAGCTCAACGTAAAAAATATGTCTATTACTTCGCTCATTTTTTAATTGAGGCAAACCTTGTTCATGACTTATGTCTATCGGATATCGATGTTATTGGCAGTTCCAGTGAAGTCGATGCTAATTTAATATCAGCCACTCATATCGATGATGTGTTAAATTATTTAACAGAGCATGTTGAAGATGGAGCCATCTATCAATATGCTTATTTTTTACTTTGCTTTTGCTTTTTTAGCGGATTACGTAGAAATGAAACGGCAAAATTAACATGGGCTGATTTTTCATTTGCTACACACGCTCCAAGCAACGATCAATTCGATTATGTGCACCTTTCAGTAAGACCAAATCAACATCGTACTTTGAAAACGACCTCGGCTCGTCGTGAATTACCATTAGATGCACTTTGGCCGAAATCTTGTATTCATAAATTACGAGTACGGTATCAAATTCATCAAAACTCAGGAGCAAGTAAAAAAGCACTGTTGTTTGATAACACTAAATTAGTAAACCAAGCTTATGAGTTAGTAACTGATTTAATCCGTCATTGCACCCAAGATTACAGTTTACGTGTTCATCATCTTCGCCATAGCTTTGCTAATTGGACATGGTGCCGCTTAAATCAAAATATTATCAATCAGGGAAGATCTCAACTAACGATGTTCGACCATGAGATATTCAATAATGACTATCTTCAGCAACTGCAAACCAGGTTAAGATACAATAGTAATACTCGTAAAATGATGTTTATATTAGCCCATCTAATGGGGCATAAGGATGTTCAATCAACGTTAAATAGTTATCTTCATCTCAAAGATATCTTGTATTACCTAGAGTTAAAACCTCGTTTTACATTAACCAAGTACTTTATGTCAGAATGTGTTGGCCGTGCATCATTACTTGAACAAGAGCCAGGGTTAAGTCTGGCAGAAAGGCTTAACTATTACACTAGTGATACCGAATCAAAGTTGGCAATTAACCCTGCACCTTTAACGTCATCATTATCGATAGCGACATTATCGACGTTTGTCATAAACATCAAACCCAATATAGAAATTAGTAGCTTGACCTGGGCTAAAGCTCTCAATGCGTTGAAAGTCAGTTCAGTTATTGAATCATCTCAATATTTTAATGTGCCGATTGAGCAATTACAGCAACTACTAAATAATGCTGAACAAGTGCATCTGCATTACCCACGAATAGGCAAAAAATTACCATTAATTCCTACATTTCCACGATTTAGCAATATAACCAGTATTACAGAGCCTGATAACAAGTTAGCTAAATCAAGCAAAGTGTTTATTTATTTATGCAATAAGTTCGATAAGAGCCTAGACGTTGAGCCCTTAACATTAGCCAATATTAGATTGAGCATGGAGATATTATCATACGCAGTTCCTGGAAAGGATTATGCGTTGAGGTGCCCTGAGTCAGACGTTTCAAGAATGTTTATCAGGTTTTGTCAGCTACTTGGCCTAAAAAACCGGCATTTAAAATTCAAATTTCATCGAGCAAATCTAGATATAGACCAAGCACAACTAATAGAAATTCGATGGAAAAAAACAATCACCGATTATGGGTTTAGTGATGCGAATCTTGTCGTTGCGAGTGAGAGTGAAGGGCGCTTCCTAGGCAACCATGATGGAAACGGATTTCTTGAAATTGCGTTGGTTAACAACAAGTATAAAAGAGTACAAAGACATCAAAGTTTATTCAGTTTCTTACATCTGCTGCTCATACTGAGTTTCAATGCAGAGCTGTAACAGTAAAGCATCATCTTATGAAAACTCATTATATCACTACACCTTAGGTATCATGGGAGTCATTAGCTTGTGGGTAAATCTATAATAAGAAGTACGATGATTGTACTTGTAGGCTTTACAGGCCTTTAGATCCCTGAGGCTGAATACAATTAAATTTGAGTATAAATGACAGCGGTTCGAGCATCCCATAGACACTTTTATAGTGATAGCTTAATGGGATTTAATAATGGATGTCAGTTTTTTTCTTTATGTTAGTCGGGTGTCGTTATACATATCTTACATAGGAAGGCGTCTAGATGAATGTGGTCTTAATCCCTTTGTGCAAAGTGACGTTTGTAAACACATCAAACCTGAAGATAGCCTTGCAGAACAAGAACAATCGGAAAGCAACTACAAAAGCTTTAAAGAGAATTGAAATCCAATTTGATGCAGAGCTTAATTCTCCGCAAGGTGATGAACTTGAAAAGCTGGTATCTTTTGTTGAAGTTTATGAGGATGAGCATTATCCGATGTGAACTGGCCTGAGTATCTATCAAACTAAGGTCTAATCATCTCTGATCAAAAAATTTATGTGAGACGTTATTTTAGCATTAAAATCTTCATGCGACAGATTTTGTCGCATGTTGAGTTTATGCTGTGCATAATGAGAAAGGAGAACTTTTTATGCAGCAAAACATTCAGCGACAACTCACCATGCTCGAGTTTATACCCCGATATCCCAAACGAATAACTGCTAATGACATTACAGATAAGCTCAATTATCTTGACTATGATGTAGGACTTAGAACAGTTCAACGGGAGTTAAAATCCATGTCTGATATGGGCTTATTCGGATTGGTACTTGATGATAGGAATAAACCTTACGGCTGGTCTATTGCAGCTTGTTGGCGAGGGCTTAATTTAACCCTAATGGATCATCACATGGCACTGGCTTTTCATACCCTTAAACACAGTGCAAAACAGTTATTGCCTGCTCAAAGTATAAAGCAACTTACTCCATACTTTGAAAGAGCAGACCAAGTATTAGGGAGCGATCCAGATAATCCTTGGTTGTATTGGGCTTGCCGTGTAGCCCAGCTACCAGAGCCGTTTCCTTTCATTTCGATAGAACAAGATCCTAAAGCATTAGGCGTTCTTCAAGATGCTTTACTTAATAAATGCCAGATTTCTTGTGAAATCAAGCGAGTGATCAAAGGAAAGCCATATTGGATAAAGTATCAATTAATTAATCCTGAAGGGATTAAAGTCTCCAATGGTGTCGTTTTATTAGTATTTACCATTGGTCAGTTTCATTTAAAACGTTATGCCAAACCAATTGATTTGTTACGTAACATACAACTACTCGATACGCCTGCAATTGTTCGAACTGATTTCAATATCAACAAAACAGGTGTTGAAAGTACCTCAACGATGATTGACATAGAATTGCTTTTTTCACCATCAGCAAACTTTATTTTGCGAAATGTTAAATTGAGTGACAATCAAACTATCGAACAATTACAAGATGGTCGCTACAGTGTTAAAGCCAGTGTTATGGATACTTCACGATTAAGAGAAGTTTTGTGGGAAATGACTGATAGTGTGGAAGTCATCGGCCCTTTAAAGCTGAGGAACCATTTCATTCGATTGATCAATAAGGTAAATAAAAAATACCAACGCTCTGCGACGGAGTCTGTCGTAGTCATAGGTTAATCTACTTTGGATAATTCCAAGGAGATTACCCTATGTTCGAACTACTGAATCAAACTAATAACAGCCCACGTATTTCTGTTTTTGGTGTTGGCGGTTGTGGTTGTAATACCATTAATCAACTTAGCCAGGTTGCTTTTAATGACAATGTGCAACTTATCGCGGTTAACACTGATTATCAATCATTGGCAATTTCGCAATGCAGTACTAGATTACAAATTGGGATCGAAACAACAAAAGGATTAGGTGCGGGTGCCATCCCTCAAAAAGGATACGATGCTGCTCAGGAATCGGAACCAGAAATTCGAGAACTAATCAAACTCTCAGATATCATATTTATTACAGGTGGTATGGGCGGTGGCACGGGTACAGGCGCGATCCCTTATATGGCGTCTGTAGCTAGAGAACTGAACAAACCTTTGGTCGCCGTTGTGACTACACCATTTGGTTTCGAAGGGAACAAAAGGATGCAACTCGCGAACACTGGTCTTGAAGAGCTAATGCAACAAGCTGATGCAGTGATCGTATTGCCTAATGATAAACTGGGTCAAATGTTAGACAAAAAAATCACGCTCGTTAATGCTTTTTTTGAGAGTAACCGCATTTTACAAGACGTACTTAAAGGTGTAACAACCACAATCAGTCAATCAGGTTTGGTCAATATTGATTTAAATGATTTTATTTCTGTTATCAGTCACCAAGGTCGCGCGGTAATGGGCGTCGCTAAGCAAATGCCAAATGAAGATTTACAACAAACCATCTGTAATGCTCTAAAGAATCCTTTATTGGAAGATGTTGATCTTACTCAAGCTAAAGGAGCCATAGTCAGCATAATGGCGAACGAGAATATAGAATTGAGCCAATATAATAAAATTGGTGAAACCTTACATCACCAACTAGACCCAAGTGCGATGGTCATTATTGGGTTAACCATTGTACCTGATTTAGACTGTGAAATAGAGTTGATGGTCATTGCTACTGGGATTCCAACAACAGAAAGAAAAGTGCCTATTCAAAGTACGATGACACCATCACTAGAATTAAAGGAACGCTTTACCGAATCTGAGATATTGAATATCCATGAGTTTTTGAATGCTCAGCCTAATAATAGTGTCGATGATAGTCATTTAGAGTATAACTATGATATCCCAACCTATTCTCGACAATTAAATATAAATTAGTTACTCAACCGTGAGTTGTATCTTCAAGGACGAAATCTTATAAAAAATTCGAAACACATTAGATCAGATAAATGTCACCATAAAGTAGTCGACGGGTAGTAATTTCCTTGCTGTTTAGTGACCAGTTTCGGATGGCATTGTGCTAACACTGCGGTCAACTGAGATGCCTTTATGTGAGTAAAAAGACGGCTGTATGGGACTGCGCAGACACGACTCAGTAGCTGGCTCTTTGACAATAAGTGCATTAATTGAGCATAAAATTAACAGTTGGCGCATCGAGATGATAATTTGAATACTATAAGCCTGATTAAAGGCATCAAGATGGCCACGTAAAATATCGATAAACTTTATGACTCCCACTTCAATATCTACTTCTCTGCAAGCTTGTTAACTGATTCGACCTGTTCTTGCGGGTGATAGTAATAAGTTAGTATAGAGTGCAGTAGTGTTGAGACTGAGTTAATACTTTACTTGGTGTAAATCCAGTTGCAATGCCAGAAAATGAGTGTAATAGCGGTTGAATATGAATATCAAAATGCTACGTTAAAGAACTAATTTCATGAAATATGATCTGAAACATTTGCGCGTCTTCCTCTAAGCATTGAAAGCGTTTTACGTCCGTTCGTAAGCCTTTCCACAACCTTGGGTGCATAACTATTTTAATGATGCTCTTGAGACCAAAAATAAAAAAACTAGAAATAATTTTACCATTTGCATAGTAAATAGGGCCCCAATGAACTCCTTTAAAATTAATTTCAACGTTCATTTTTGACTTAACATCAGTACTTTTCACTAATCTAACTGATAATTCATCAAAATTAGAAGGCCAAACAGTTACTACAACATGTTTACTTTCAATGTTGCGATTGTATTCAAACCAACGACTTCCATCGGGGTGCCAAGCATTTCCTTCACCGGAGATGTTGCCATCAAGAAATTGTGCCTGCCATCTTTTAGTGCCATCTTGATACCAAGATTTTGCTAATCCATGTAGACGACCATCTAATCTAGGCAGGCTTGTCTTAAGTTGATTGCCTTCGAAATAAAACTCATCAAGAGTTTTACGTTTTTGTTCAGATAGTTGTCTTCTAGAGTTTGCTAAATCCAATTGCTCTGTAATTGCATTTTCATATGGTTTTATCTTTTGAAGACTCTCAAGGTATTTAATTAAAACATTATATTCTTCTGATAGTTCGGAATGTGTAGCTTCTTTCATCGCATCGATTTTTTTGTATTGATAACTTATCGATTGTTCAAGCGACCACTTTTCCATTGAATGATTAAGTTCATAAGCCGACTTGTTTAGTATGTTAACGCCTGCGTCTAATACGTTGACACTATTAACGAACAGCCTACCAGTGCTTTTAATCAGTTTGAACATTTAAAATACGCCTTTTTTTATTTAACAAGATGATTAGATATGGTTTAAATGTATTAAGGTTAAGAATTATGTACTAATTAATTTGTCATGTGTTAAATAAATCGTGAAAATTCAAGTACTATTTCAAATTATTTTTTCATGATGATCATTGGCTAGAAATGAGATAAGCATTGATGTTTGGTTGGGACAAGTTGCGGGGCATCCGCATGGAGTAAGCCTCGATAGTCTTTGGGTTAAAGCAATTGATAAGGCTGGGACGGCAGGTCGAGAATGCGAACGTTTTTCGAACAAATGTAGATCGTTTAATAAACATCCGCAGTTCGATAAATCTTTATAGTTAGGATAGTTTCTTGTTCTTTTGCCTGCCGATCAAACGTATAGTTCAAAAAGCAAGCACTCATGCGGTTGCCCTGGCAGGGACGGGCACTCAATAATTATGCTGATGGGAATGCTATTGCTGCTCATGAAAAAAGAATTATTACCATTGTTTCTATTTGTCGCCAAAATGAGGATAGTGAAAATACTGGCCTTTGTACTATCAGCATAAAACAAAGAGTCATAGAATATTCGACATACATGGATATAATTTTGCTGATTTTAAACGTTGCTTGCTTTATGAAAAATATTAATTGTCACTTTTTCTGTAAAGAACAAGCTTATCTAGCGGTCTATAATATCTATGAAGTCTATGCCGCTAGTGGTTCTGTTTAAACAGCTACAAAACCAAATTTTCCGAGTGTAGCACTTCTGCGCTGAACTCGAGTGATACTTAAATACCTCTGATATCATTGCTAAATCGCGGATATTTACTATACAGATTTAGTCTGTTTTTAGAGCTAGATTTGTTGAGTACGTTATCACTTCCTAAACAATTAGAAGTGATTCAGTATTGAATTTATCAATAGTGATCAAAAAACGCACACTCATGCGGTTACCCTGCCTCTGATTTTTTATTATCACGTGTAATAGATAGTGAATGCTCAAATTGTATCTAACAGAAACTACTCGCTTGTAACAAAATTACTATCTATTAAGTAGTCATCTCCTTTAGTCCACCGATAAGCAACTTGATGGCCATTTTTAGCTACGCTGTAATCTAAACAGGCTATGTTCCTATGTTGTACTTCTGGTTTTCCCTGTAACCAATAATGCCCAATAAAAACTGGTTTTTGATTTTGACTGTATAAATAATTTTTAATTATTTCTTTAGGAAATGGAATTGATGGCACTTTTGCTGAAGCTGGCACTAATGCATAGTCTTTATAGGTCTCTCCATCATGCAACCACCATTTAACTCTTATTTCTTGTCTGTCAGATCCACTTTTATCTTTAAATTTTTCACCATTAGGCAAGAGTACTTCTACACCTTTTAATAGTACCTCAACAGCATCAAACTCATTTGTCCCTTTGGTGTTTGCATTCACATAAAATGAGTCAAATAACTCTGTTTTAATGGTGTTGTCGGGCATTAAGTAGTGTTTGATTTTATTTATTTCATAATCAGACCAGCAAGCATGTACAGCCCTAATCTCTGACAATTCTAAAAATAAGGGTAAGGTTTTGAACCATTCGATAGTGATGAGCATTTTATCGTTATGTTTTTTATATTCAGACAAAAACTCGATATGTTGCCCTATATTTTTTATAGAACGTTCTCTTAAAGGAAGTTCAGTACCTGGATGTTTTGTGTGAAAAGAAATAGCATTGAACTCGTGATTGCCCATAATGGCATAAGCCGCTTGATTTTCGACCATAGGCTTTACAATTTCTATAACTTGTTGGTGTTCAGAACCACCATCAATAAAGTCACCTAAAAAAATAACTTTTCTACTTGCGTGCGAATAAACTCCTTGTTCTGATTTTGCATAATCTAGCTTTTTTAAAAGATTTTCTAACTTTGTTACATGCCCATGAATATCCCCAATAACATCATAATTTCCTTGGTCACATTGATACATTTTGCTTTTACCTCATTGTAAATAAACATTATTTTTTATCGAGATAACGTTTTATTAATAATACCAACGATTTCATTTTTGTTTTTATTCGTTAAGTTTTTAACGATATCCCGACACAATTCAATTGAAGTAGAATGGTCTTTATTACCATTACTTCCTAAAGGAGAAACCCCGAGATCAATACGTTTTTGATTCATTCTATCTGCGTATGCCAGATTCATCGGGTTGATGCCTTTTTTACGATCGTTTGCATCAGCATAACTGTCATACATAAAATCGTATTCTTCGGGAAATAACGTGGAGTGTAAATCATTAGCGTCTATTTTAGGATTCACATCTGCAAATGATTGATAAGATAGCTCTTGTCTGTATTTATTGATTTCTTCTGGGGTCATGTCCTTTGTAGCTTCTTTAAATGATATTTTGTTGTTTGTCACAAATAACTCCAATATTTAATAACAAGATGTTTGTATTATAAAGTCTTGTCTCGACGATTAATGTCGCTAAGCACACAAATGGCTTTGAACTTTATCAGGTCAAGTGAGATTTAGTACATGGGTTGAACCGCGATGTCCATCTGCGTCAGGATAGTTGTCACCAAACTAAACAATTTTTCGAGTTTTCGAGTTTTCGAGGGTGATTTAACGCAAGACGCAGGCACATTATGCAAATAAACCCAGGTTTAAAACGTTTGCGTTCTCTCCCGTATGCTGATTGTTATCCAATTTGTGATTAAACAGACTAAAACGTGCGATCTCACACTTGTTAGATTTTAAAAATCATTGTAATGTCAGCCATATAGGAATATTAAGGATAATAAATAGATACGTATATCGTAAGCTTGCGAACGTCTCTATCTTCGTCAATACATTAGTATTCGTTGTAACCTATAGTTCTCAAAAATATAAAGGAATATAAATGTCGTTAAATAAATTTGTAGCAAACAAAGCTCGGCCGCTTCCTGTGATCATAATGGCAGATACCAGCGGTAGTATGTCAGTAGATGGCAAAATCGATTCTTTAAATCAATCTCTACGAGATATGATAAAAAGCTTCTCACAAGAAGGTAGAAGCAGAGCCGAAATTAATGTAGCAATTATTACTTTTGGCGGCCAAGCCGAAGTTCATTTAAAGTTAACACCAGCCTACCAAATTGAGCAAATGCAAGAGTTGAATGCAAATGGTGGAACACCTCTTGGAGAAGCGTGTTTATTAGCTAAAAAACTCATTGAAGATAAAAATATTATCTCATCTCGTGCATACCGCCCTGTGATTATTCTGTTATCCGATGGTCACCCCACTGATGACTACAGTGCCGCATATAGTGAATTGGTAAACAGTGAACGTGCACAAAAAGCAACACGCCTTGCTTTGTCTATTGGTGCTGATGCTGACGATAGTGTGTTAGGTGATTTTAGCAATGATATAGAAGCCCCTCTTTTTCACGCCAAAAATGCTAATGAAATTCATCGCTTTTTCCGTGCTGTCACCATGAGTGTCGCTAATCACTCAAAGAGTCAGACCCCGAACCAACCGATTAAACTAGATTTCGCTGAAATTGGCGAAGGCGAGTTAGTGGAAGATGATTTTGATTTAGATTTCTAGCACATGCTGAAACTTATTAAAACTTCAGTTATAGGGCCTGGACATATTCGTGATGCTTTGCCTAACCAAGATGCTGTTGGACATTTCATTGACGAAAATAACTGGGCGATTATAACCTGTGACGGCATGGGTTCTAGGCCTTATGCTGACATCGGTGCGAGTGCCGCAGTTAACTCGATAAAGTATGTTCTTAAGCAATCATCATTCAATATATTGGCTAAATCAGTAATCTCTGATTTCTATAGACATTGGCTTAATACATTAAAACAAAGTGGTATACGCCCAAAGGATGCTGTTACTACAGTACTAATTGCATGGGGCAACCATCAAGGAGATTTTAGAACGTTTCAGTTAGGTGATGGGGTCATTTGCACGCCTTCTCGAGTAGTTACACCTATATCGATAGATGAGTTTTCAAATTTAACTACAGGCTTAGGTTTATCGAAACAATTTAGTGACTGGAGCGTTTGTCAGGGCAACCTATCTAAAGAAGGTAACGGTATTTTACTCATGAGTGATGGTATTAGCGAAGACATAGCAGAGCTCAGTCTGTTTGCTCAAGCGTTAATAGCATATTCAAAAAATAAATCATCTAGGCGAATTAAGCATCACCTTAAGAATATGCTCATACATTGGCCCACGCCTCACCACACAGATGATAAAAGTTTAGCAATGGTAATTTTAGATGACAAAAAATAGAAGCAAAATTGTATACGATAGTCAGGGAAATCAATACGAACTGACAGGTAAAATAGGCGAAGGTGGACAGGGCGTGGTGTGCAGTACTGATAGAGTTGGCACACTGGTTAAAATCATTAATAGTAAAGATAAAGCTAAAATTGATAAAGCGATCAAACAAATAGACTGGATTGGTCAGCAAAACATTAGTGATTTAAATATGGCATTGCCCCAAATAGCTATTATTAAACCCAAATACGGTTATGTAATGGAACTAATGGATGGACTTATACCCTTAGAAACCGTGATCAACGACAGTTTTAACGATCTACAAGATAATGGCAGTACTCAGAGATATTTAGATACTGGTGGAGTAGCAAGGCGAACTAAATTGCTGTTCAAAATAGCAAAAACATTATCTGAGTTACATTCCCGTGGTTATGCATATGGCGATTTATCTCCAGCCAACATTTTTGTATCAGAAAGCGTTAACCATTCACAGGTTTGGTTTATCGATTGTGACAACATTTGTTTTAATGAACGAGAGGGCGTTACCCATCTTCATACACCCGGTTACGGTGCACCAGAAGTAGTGCGTAATGAGCAAAATGTAAACTCTTTAACAGATGCCTGGTCATTTGCTGTCATGGCTTTTGAACTATTAACACATCAGCATCCTTTTAAGGGGCTTCATGTTGAAAATGGTGAACCAGAAATCGTTGAACAAGAGGCTTATGAAGGAAAGCTCCCATGGGTATATGACTTGCAAGATAGCTCAAATGAAACAAGTGGTGGTATACCGCTAGAGCTAGTTTGCAACCAAAATATGGCTGAGTTGTTTAGACATTGCTTTGAAGGTGGCAAAAATAACCCATTATTGCGTCCATCCCTCAGTCAGTGGCGAACAGTTCTCCAGCAAGCTGTAGATCAAACGATTGATTGCCAGCATTGCCGCCATCAATTTTTCTATCAAATAGATGAAAATGACCAGTTTTGTCCTTTTTGTTATAAGCATGCGATGTCAGATAGCTTTATTAAGTTTGAACAGGTGCTCGTTGAGCAAGAAGAGGGTAACGCTCATTTCCACCCACTCAACAATATTCGAATCCTAAATAAAGACGACAACATAGTGTTTAATTCAGCCCCTTATGGCACGCAATTATGGACTGATGCAACTTCGTTATTAACGATTGAGTGGCAAGAGGATAAGCTTCATATATTGCCGACTAACAATGCGATAGTTCAAATTCACAAAGCAAAATCAAATATAGATTTTACTCAAGAAAAACGGATTCCTTTGAGTAATAGCACACCAAACACCCCCTATTATTTTTCAGCATGGCAGCCTAGTGAAATTGAAGATGATGCACATCTGAAACTAGTGCAAAGTTATCGCTGGCGTTTTGTTTGAGATAAATAATGAATCTATTAGCATCAAAGTTATTACAGTCAGATGTTGTTGAATTAACGTTAGACAACCCAACGCAGACGGTACTTAACTGGCAGATAAATGAGACTGCTGAGATATTTGAAGATGACGGTTTGTTTTACCTCAAGCAAGGCGATTATTTCGAGGAAGTGACCTTCTCGCATCTACCACTAGCTAAAGCCGTTAATAAAAGCGATCCTCAGGTTGTTCTTTTTGTTATCTGTTATAAGAATGATACGGCCGTTGCGGTAAGGTTTATGTATCTTAAAGCGCAATGTTCTGAATCAATCAAGCTCTATCTTGACGTTGCGTCAATTAACGCAATAGCTAAGGTTGCTGGAACTGACGCTACTTTTACCGCTACACAACAATGGTTCCAGCAGACATTCTTTTTTAATTACATGAAGCAACAGGCGATGTTATGTGAGTTTCACGCCACAGCCCTAGGTGACAGCTTCAGAATTGTGGGCGAGAAACATGCCGCTGGTATTATTAAAAATGGTGACTCTTGGTATATCAATACCATCACAGCGTTAAATAAAGTACCAGAAAAAGTAACCGTATTTTCTGGTAAGCACCAGATACTGGAACACAATGTAAATAACGAAATTAAAGATACACATCAGCAAATTTTGTTAGAGCAACATACCAAAGAACATGGAAGTTACTTTCAATTATGGCTCAAATATTCAGAGACTCATTGGCAACAGGCCTCGCGTATAGCTAAGTCAGCAGGTTACCTAACCTATAGTGAATGTGAGCCGATAAACGATGAGCAAATACGCTTTCGCTTTGTGTTAGGAGATTCGCCTATTACTGTATTTCTTGACAACTATAAAGCGGAACTTGAAAACGTAGGTGAACGTTTTAGTCTAGAAAATCTCGATTTACAAGTTGCACCAGAAGCACCAAACTATCTAATTGAACTTGATCAGTCTTTAAGTTATAGCGATAAACAAAGCCAAAAACCTATTTTTTTATCACAGCTTAAGTTTGTTAATGGCACCTTAGAGGCAACGCTCAATAAGAAACCGCCAAGTGAGGGCGCTATCTATATTTCCCTCAACGGTATGCAAAAGCAACATCAACGTAAGATGTTAGCGTTTGACATGTTGCGCCAGGGAAATAATCCATTACCACAAATCAAACATATTCTCGAGGGTTTACAGCCGCCGCCGCAACGACCTAAACGACTTAAAGCTTTAACAAGAAAGGCAAAGGAGCGTTTTAAGGGAGAACCAACAAGGCAGCAAGAAAAAGCATTAAAAATTGCGTTAAATACACCTGACATAGCACTGATTATTGGCCCGCCAGGTACAGGTAAAACACAGGTTATCTCAGCGTTGCAACAACGTATAGCTGAAGAGGGAGATAAGTTTGGTTCGTCACTTCAACACCAGATATTACTCAGCAGTTATCAGCATGATGCAGTAAGCAATGTGGTGGCACGCTCTGGTGTCTTTGGTTTACCAGCAATTAAAGTTGGCGGCAAAGAGAAAAGCACTAAATCCGTATCAGATGTAGCGCATTGGTCGCAGCTACGTATTGACAGTCTTAGCCCTGATATCGCCAGTGAATTACAACAATTTGAGGAATATACATTATTTGAGTCAATCAATGAGCTTGTGCTATCAATCCGCTTGTGTTGCATCCCTTGTGAACTAAAAAACTTGTTATTATCGCTAAGCAGCAAGCTTAACGACTGGCAGATTGAACGTGGATTTAATATTAGTGTTTCGATAATGGACAATATTGATAAATTGATCGCAAGATTTGCATCTTTATCATCTATCAGCGTAACACCTGAGCAGCGAGCAACTTTATATCGCAAAGTTCGTGGTTTAAGAACAACCAATATTGCATTTAGTGATGACGGTATTTTACGAGCGCAAGATTTACTGCAAACCTTAAATCAACTTCCAGCAACCTTCGAATACGCGACTCAATTACAAGAAGCCATCGACAATGATGCTAGTTTACCCGCGTATAAGTTGATTAAGCAAAGCTTACTCGAAGTTTTAGTGCACCCTTATGTACTTGCTGGTGCTCGGCATATAACCGAAAAAGAGATTGATAATCTAGAGTTATTACAGCAAAGCCTAGAGCAGTCTCTTACCAGTGATCCTATTTTAGGCAAACTTCACTTTCGGCAACAATACCTCGATACGTTACGAAGCCAACCCTCTGTCGTCGAACGTTCTATTACCGAATACGTGACGGTGCTGGGCGCAACTTGCCAGCAAGCCGCTGGCGATAAGATGGTATCAGTAAAATCAGTTGAACAAAGTAGTAGCATTAATTTTGATTCCGTAATTATTGATGAGGCGGCTCGCGCCAACCCACTTGATTTAATGATCCCAATGGCCATGGCCAGAACTCGCCTTGTTTTGGTAGGAGATCATAAGCAATTACCGCATATGCTTGAGCCTAGAGTTGAAAAAGAACTGCAGGATAAAGATGAACTGGCAATAACCGATCATGAATTGCTTAAGCAAAGTTTATTTGAGCGCTTATATCATGATTTGACTCGATTTCATGAGCAAGGTGGTCCACAACGAGTTGTTATGCTGGACACTCAGTTCCGTATGCATCCTGTGCTTGGTGATTTTCACAGTAAAGAATTCTATGAATCTGCAGGATTACCTGCTGTTAAAGCAGGATTGGAAGAGAAATACTTTCCTCTGGATGTTCCCAATTATGAAGGAAAGCTTGCAGCTTGGTTAGATGTCGCAAAATCACAAGGTAAGATGCAAACACATAATGGTTCTAAATACCGTCAATGCGAAGCTGAAGTTGTAGCGCAAGAGGCTGCGGACATTTTGACCAAACGTCCAGATTTATCCGTTGGCATAATTACGTTTTATGCAGCGCAGCGAGAAAAGATACAAGACATTATGGTTAAAAAAGGCATTCTGAAAAAGAATTCTGATGAATACCAACCTATGCATGGCTATGACCTATTGCCAAACGGCGAAGAACGCTTTCGTGTTGGGTCGGTCGATGCGTTTCAAGGAAAAGAATTTGATGTTGTTTTATTGTCTACAGTGAGATCTTGGAAATCAGGTTCAGATATTAATAATAGTGTTGTGGTTAATGAACAGCTTGGGTTCTTAAGAATAATTAATCGAATTAATGTGGCTATGAGCAGGCAAAAACGCTTATTGATTGTCGTTGGAGATCTATCACTAGCAAGCGCTGAATTAACACAATCTATAGTTTTTGACTATGGCATAAAGCAACAAGTGTTACCTGGTTTCAATGCATTCTACCAATTATGTCAAGGGGAGCTGGGCTGTGTTCGCTAATACTTATTTGTTACAAACAAAACAACCAAACTATGACGCCAAGGCCATATTATGGCCGGTTAATATGTGGCAAGTTTACACCAATAAGCCTCAAGGAAGAGAGTTGAATGTATTTGAGAAGACAATTTTACAACTGTTTAATGTGACAGGTAAGCGAAGCCTAAAAAATGAAGACGTCGCGAACTGGTTAGGCTTAGAAACCGATATGGTTAGCTATATCATTACGGCGCAGTTAATACCCAATGGTTGGCTCACCGAAAAAGGCCTAGTGACCTCTAAGGGAGTGGAACTACTCAATGATGAAGTCAATGACAGTTTAACCACCGCGTACATCTTTCAGTGTGCTATTACTGGGAAGTGGTTACCAAGATTATGTTATAGCCTTAATGAAATCTACACGAGTAACGACGACACTCACAGGCCTAAATTTAAGCTAAAACGTGCTAGTGATTCCGTGACAATTCCTTTCGTCGTTACTGCTCACAGTGCTTTTAATAGTGCTCCAAGTGAACATGATTTAGCGACAATCGCTGCTGAATTTCAAGACGCTGTCTATATAGCTAAAAATACCCGTAATAGAGATGAATGGCAAAAGCCTCCGTCATCATTTGACAAGCTTACGCGAGCATCACAAAGCGCCACACCGGTCTATTTAACGGTTTGGGGTGACACCACCACGAGTTTTGAGTGGACACTATATGACCCTTTTGATATATCAAGCTCATCAACCTGGATGACCACGTCATTTAAACAAGGTTGTAAGGAAAATAAAGCGCTAGGTAACTATGCATTGTCACAGCTAGGTGTCAGTGATAAAGATTTAAGTTACGATCAGGCTTGTCTAAAATTTGCAGAAGATGCAAAGCTCAAAGTCTTAGTTAAATACCCTAGAGCAGGTCAAATTAATGATTTAACAAATGCTATTTTTCAGTTGTTTGAGTTGCAAGAGCGCCTAGAGCAAGAAAGCTATTCAAGATCGGCGGCTAATACTGAATTTATTATTAAAGGTATAAAAGTCGTTGAAGTAGTCTGCTCATATATTTTAGAGCGATATCCTTTGGATAGACCAACCAGCTTGCCAAAGCCACATACTAAAAACGCAAGAGCGCTACTAAAACATATGATTGTTTCCGCAACGAACATGAATAATGAAATGGCCGAACAAGTATTGGCGTTAAATGCTTCGCGAGTCTACGCTGCCGCAATTGGAAAGAACAGTTCAGTGAGAGCACAGTTGGCGGCAATCTTTATTTCAATGGAGACCCACCCTCAACACCCATTGCGATTCCTCCTCGAACAACAAACGTATTTCTCGAATTTTTATAAAATTACCCACTTACGTGATGATTGCTCCCATGGCAGTTCAATTAATATCGCTCATCAACAGATCAAAACCGTGATTAGTACTATAGAAACCTTTTTAAACAAATTATTTAATGGAATAGAAAACAATGGGTAAAGGCAAAAACAGAAACAAATCAAGCGCGCCAATAGTACCAGTCAAGCCACTAAAGCAAGCAGGTATACTAAAAGGATTGTTTAGTAAAGCCGGTATAGAGTTAGATCCTGAGCTTGAAAATAAGCTTAACGCTGAACAAATATCGCAATTAGAAGGGCTAATCGAAAAACTTAACCAATCTATTACCGATAATGAACAAAGCCAAGCAGAAATAACCGCTAAGCAGCAAGAAATTACAAAAAGTCTAAGTGATATTGAAGCTAGCAAGACACGTCTAGCCCAAGAAGATAAAGAGCTTGCTCAAGCACGAAAAGACATTGAGCACAAAACAGTATCTATACTCCACAGAGAAAGCGAGAGTGCAAATATTGAAGCTAAATTAGTCGAGCGAGAAGCTAATGCTCAAGCCGGATTTGTCGTTGAACGCCAAGCATCACTTGCCACAATGAAGCAATCGTTTACTCAATTACAGCAGCAGTTAGGTGAGCTAGAGCAGCAGAAAATCAAAGCAAATGTTGATTTAATAGCGCAGCAGCGCCAGCAGGCCGTTGAGTTTGACGCGCAGTTGCAATCAAAACTAGCCAAAGAAATTAAGTTGCTTAATGATGAAAAAGCTTCTTTTGAACAACTTCAAAATCAGTTGAAGGAAGATTACATAGAACTAAATACAGCGAAAGAAGAATTTAGAAAAAAGCTCGCTAACCAACAGATAGCCACTCAAGAGCTGCGAGATGAATTAACCAATAAATTCGAGTTTGAACAGCAACAACTAACTCAAAAAATTGAGTCCCTTGAGACATTTCGCCAACGCGATTTAGAAAGAGTTAAAGCATTACAACAAAAAGTTGCTGGCTATAGTGAATTAGAACGCGAAGCCAAAATGCGTGAATTCTCCCATCCCAGCGATGTATTAGAGCACTTAGATAATGTTGAACAAGAGTTAAAAGAGGCTCGCTCAAAATTAAAAGGGCGCAGTGAGAGCGATCTAGAAGACGAACTTGAACACTATAAAGATATCTCTGAAGAGCAAACAGAAAAATTAGAGCTACTGCGGAAAGATTTGGACGAAGCTCAAGCTAAAGCACGGAAAAATCTGCTCAGTATCCGTGAGAAACAGGAATTACAGTATCAAAACGATGTGCTTGAGGTGCATAATCAAACATTAAAAGTATCAATCGATAGTTTAAAAATGACCCTCGACGATCTGATTGAAAAGCAACAGTCGCAGCAAGCCTTTAGTGAACTTACTAAAATGGATAGAACCTTTTCCGAGCCGGTAGCTACTGCCTCAATTTCATCATTAAGTGAATTCACCGAAGAGTTGCAATCTAGAATAGCCATCGCAGAAAAGGGCGTCACGCTATATTACGATATTAACGATTTACGTAAGTTTGTTGCGGGCCTTGCCATGAGTCAACTGCATGTCTTTGAGGGGATTTCCGGCACGGGTAAAACTAGCCTAGTCAAAGCATTTGCTAAGGCTGTAGGCGGTCATGTTACCACCGTGCCAGTACAAGCAGGTTGGCGTGACCGTGACGATTTACTTGGACACTACAATGCCTTTGAAAAACGTTATTACGAGAAAGAATGCTTACAAGGACTTTATCGCGCCCATACACCGAGTTTTTCGAATCGTTTTAACATTATCTTGCTCGATGAAATGAACCTCTCACGTCCAGAGCAATATTTTGCTGAGTTTCTTTCAGCCATTGAGATGCGCGAGGGCGAACGCAATATTGTATTAATGGACTCAAGCGTTACTCAACCACCAAAATATTTTGTCGAGCAGCGTAAAATACCATTAGCTAGCAATACTTGGTTCATGGGTACCGCCAATCATGATGAAACAACCTTTGAGTTCGCTGACAAGACTCATGATCGCGCATTTATGATGGAGCTAACACGCCAAGATAAACCATCAGGGTGGGAACCGAAAAGAGTACGTAAAGACGTTATTGATATTCAATCGGTCACAGATCTGTTTGAGCAAGCAATAATAAAACACCAAAAAGACGTGTACAAAGTATTAACTAAGCTTAAAGAATCAGAGTTCACTAAGGTGTTAGAAAAAGATTTTGGTATTGGTTGGGGTAATAGATTTGAAAACCAGTCAATGCGTTTTATAAGTGTTTATATTGCATGTGGGGGTGAAGCGCTAGAAGCGCTTGAACATCTACTAATAACTCGTGTTTTACGGAAAGGAAAGGTGTTAGGTCGTTTTGATATTTCACAAACTAAGTTAGAAAAACTACTGACCGCACTTGAGGTATTAATGGAAGCTAAATGCGACCTAGCATCTCATATCCTATTAACAGAAACTGAACTAAAAACCGAAGGTGTCTTTTAATGAAGCTTTATTCACGTCTAACTGGTGAATTTGAGCAAGTTAATGATGGTGTAGCGATTCCATCAGGGCTTTATGCCCTGATAGACAATAACCAGCAAACAATTTTGTTTGATGATGGTAGTGGCAAACATCAAACTAAAACTGACGTTATACAATTTTACAAAGATGAGCGAGGGCAATCAGACAGCGAAAAGTGTAGTGATAATGAAGCGCTAGCCATCATTTTTGATGCAATAAAACATATCGAAGAAAAATTCAAAGACAACTCACGTTGTGGGTTCAGTCATTTACTGCCGCCAGAAATATCAGAGTTTATCTCGCCCAGTGAATTAGAACAGGCGATAGCGAAGGGCTTTAGTGACGGGGTTTTTCAAATGATCAATCAGCGCCCGCGAATGAGTATGCGTTATGACGTAGAATTAATGGCAACCAGCCGAGTTAAACGCTATGCCTCGAATTATCAAGCACATTTAGTCGCGCATTCAGAGTGTTGGCAGCAGCGAACGTTTACCGGTATTATTCCTAAAAAGCTAAAGGGACAAATCTCTGAAGATGAAATTGTGATCTATGAGAATATGGTATACGCACGTTTAATCGATAATTTATTACGCTATCTCGCTGGCGTACAGGCAAGAATATCGCAGATTTTAAAGGTGATAGAAGAATTTGGCCAGCTTGATGCCCAAGACAACGTCCATCATTACGTTACCCAAATAGCAAAAGATTGGGGGCGTGCCTTTGATCAAGCAGACGCAGATGATTTAGCCAAACAAAGTAATGATCAAATGGATTCGGTTCAGACAATTCGTGGCAAGTTAATTCAAATGAGGAATGGCAGCTTGTATCGGGCCATACCGCAGAACTTACAGGTTGGCATCGCGCTTAAATCGACGAATATTCTAATTCACGACGACAACTATAGCCGCCTTGCAAGTCTATGGAACACGTGGTCAAAAATATCTGTCAATAAACGCCTTAATCCAAACCAATTACTTGATGTTAAACAGCATCAGCAGCTTATTTACACTGATTATATTGAAAGGATACTACAACAAATATTTAATGACATTGGTTGGAGTATTAACTCGGAAATGACTTGTTTGACGATAAGTGACGGCATCAATATTTCTATCACGAACCCAATACAGGGTAACTGGGAGTTTTGCCATCTCAGCCACACTATCTTTCGTGTTGTGGTTAATGCCGAACCATTAATAATGACTAATTTAAATAATGAACATAACGTAACTATTATAGTTCCTCAAGTCATCAAAGCTAACACATCCGAGATGGTTATAGAGTTATCTCCCTTAAACCTCCACGCAAAAGAAGCGCTAGCAAGAATTATCGTAAAAAGCATTTGGCGATGGTTATTAGAAGGTTTTAATAAGCCTTTGCCAAATAAATTACCTACGATTGTTGAGCAGGTGTTGTCACATAATCGGTCAATATATGCTCCACTAAATACAGAACAAACTAATGTGGTTATAAATCAAACCGATCAAAAATTAGTTAACTTGATTAAGTTAAAAAATGCGATTGCTAAATTTGTTCGTCTTTGCCCTTATTGTGGTAACGAAGTAAATAAATATTCATTTACTTCGAAGAGTAATACCTACTTTAAAGGTGAATGTAAGGATAAGTCATGTCATTCAATTTGGACTCTCGATCGAAATAAATCACCTTTTTTTGTCCTTAATAATACCAATGACAATGACGGTCGTTATGCTTTTTCAATTACTTAACAAACATTAATAACTTCACAAGCTTGTAAACGCCACAATTATTGTGGCCTTGTCATGATATAACCTCGCAAACTCAACTAGGTTATATCATGACAACATTGGCGCACAATCTTTACTCCGACAACGACCATCAACCTGATAACTATCAATTTCTTGCGCACAGTTTTCCTGAGCTTTATCGGGTTAGTCAAGAGGCTGAGCAATATTACTCTATCGATCATGCCTGTTGTTTACTCAAAGCTCGTCTGTTTATTGAATTATGGTGTCATGAAGTAGCAGACAAGATAAATCTTTATCCTGCGCTACATGGTGACTTAATGGATAAAATTGAACAATTGGCGGCGAGTCAACGGGTGCCGCCTTACATTATCGAAGCGCTCCATAACATTCGTTGCCATGGCAATCGAGGTGTACATATTACAAAATGCATTGACGGCCAATGGAACTGTAATGCCTCAATTGCTAAATCTAAGCTAAGGCATTTAATGACCGATATTTTTGAATTGTCGCAATACCTCGCATTCAAATTAAATCATCAAAGCGACGCACCGCAGCCATGGCATGAGCCGTCTGAAATGGAATTTGCAGGACATGTATACGCTGCGCTTGCAGGCAACAAAGAGGCTGCATTTGAACTAGCACAAAGGGCTTCATCAGAAATGGAGTTAGTGGAGTTAGACTCTTATATATCAAACTTAGAAAAAAAACAGCATTGGGAAACACTACAGCGCGATCTTAACTATTGGTTAGAAAAGGCTCATCGTCAAAGCCATCAAAAAACGTGGTTAATGTATGCTAACGTTTATCTTAAAAAGCAGCTCTTATTGCCGCAAGGGCAAACGATTGATAACTGCTTTAAATTGGCACTTAAGACCGATCATGAAGGCGATGTGGCATTCCAATATGGTAGTTATCTCATTACTCGCTCACAACAAACACGCGGTATTGAATTAATCACACAAGCGGGTGAACAAGCAAACCATAAAGCAATAAGAGTTCTTCAACAAAAATACTATGGTGAAGACATAAAACAATACCACTATTGGATTGAAGCAGGCCTTCATGCCGAAGAAAAACGTTCATTTACTTTAGATGTATTTGAAAAGCTTAAGCAATGGGAGCTTGACAAAAATAACGATATACTTAAAAAGAAAGTAAAAACTGCGCTTATTAGTGCTAAAGCTAGACTATCACCAGCTGTAAATTACTTTAGTGGTTATTGCGATTATCATGGCTATTGGGGTAACGCTCCAGCTCCCGTTAAAGGTTTGTCAGCAATGATAAAACACCATCAGCAGGTACCACAATTTATTGATTACCAAGAGATACTGTTTAATATAGTCAAAAAAGATAGTGAATATACGTCAGAAGCTATTGAGCTTGCAAACGATGCATTACGCATTAATAAAACTGTACTAGGTAAAGCTCAAATTAAATTTGAGTTGGCAATGCTGATTTGGCGAAAATTACAAAATGGCAATAAGGTTAAGTCACCACATGCTTTAAAACAACTCATTCGCGAATCCGCTAAAGCAGGTCACGTTGAAGCAATAGATTTTATAAAATCCCCTAAGGGGAAAGTGATACTTCGAGACGGAAGTATCATTAGTACGAAAAATACTCACATAAAAGTTGACCGCAAGAAGCAAAAGCAAGCAAATAAAGCAGCGCGAAAAGCAAAGAGAAGTTAGTACGGTTTCATTGTTATTTAAATCAGGATTCTTAATAATAAACTATTAATTCATAAAGTAATTCGACGTATAATTTCGATTCTATATTGATTGGAGGGACCTTGATTGAAAAATATACTTCTAGCAATAACGGGGGCTAGCCCACAGGTAGTTACCGAAACCCTTTATGCTTTGCACATCGAAGGTAAAACCTTTCCAGATGAAGTGATAGTGATCACCACCAGTGGATCGAAAGCGATGTTAATGGAAGGCTTTTTTACCAACGGCCATCTGAAAGCGATGCAACAAGAATACGACATGTCACATTTTATCTTTGATGAGTCTAATATCTTGCTAATTGAAGATGAGCAGGGCGATCCTATTGAGGATGCTAAAAGCATTGAAGATCAGACCTACATGGCAAATTATATTACTCGCAAAGTCTTTGAACTCACTAAAGACGAAAATATCGCTATTCACGCCTCCATCGCAGGAGGACGGAAAACTATGGCGTTTTATCTCGGTTATGCCATGTCATTGTTAGGCCGCCCACAAGACTCCCTCAGTCATGTATTTGTTAATGATGAGTTTGAGTTTGTAAAAGATTTCTATTACCCAACCAAAGCAACAAATTGGATTGTAGGCAAGCAAGGCAATGGGAAGGTAGATACAAGCCAAGCGCAAGTAACATTAGCTGAAATACCATTTGTACGGATGCGCCAGGCGGTTGACCCACAGCTGATTAATTCGATGGGAAAGATGTCGTTTAGCCAAACGGTCGCAACGCTTAACTCTATTCACAATCAGTGTGTTGTGGTTGACGTGTATCTAAAAAATAAAACCTTAAGCGTCTCCGGTGTCGATATCAAACTTACCGCTAAAGAACTGGCTTTTTATATATGGCTAATAACGCTTACTCAAGGTATTGACCGTGGTTTATTGGTTAGCAGTGATGAACGTGTTTTTAAACATAACTTTGACAACGCGATTGGTTTTTTAACCCAGTATTTAGTGATAGGCAGTGATAGCCGGGTATTTAACAAAACATTTGGCATTGAACCAGAAGACTTTAATGATAAAAACTACGCGGGTTTACTCCCTATGAGCAAAGAGTTTGTGCAGCAAAATCGGAGTAATATAAACAAAGCGCTTAAAAATAATCTACCTAGTGAACTGGCAGCCAAAATAGAGATTGGCTCACAAGCAGAAACAAGTGAGCATCGTGGTGCGAATCAGCGTTATTTCGTCAATGCGGTAGCAAATGACATTCAAATAAACATAAACGCCTAGAACATAAGCTTGTTAATTCATTATGTAAGGCTCTGGCGGATTTCCAAGTAAGCAATTGATGAGTTTAATGTGTAATTCGGAGCAAACCCAGGACGAGATCGCGAACTTTTTTCGATCTATCTTTGTTTGTATAATGAGTCACGACTATACATTAAATGATCATCACAAACTCGGCTTGATATTGTTTCGTTTGTTGATCAATCATAGTGGACGAAAAATAAACACTCATGCGCTCACCCTGGGTTAATCCGTTCGGGAATCTTGCGTCCCAGCTCGATTAGGGAAAGCTGGTTACCATCAAGCAGAGATTCTGTTGCAACCTTACTGGAAATTAAGGCGTTATTGATCTATTTTTGATAGTGATTGGTTGTGCCGAAGAGTGGCTTCGTTCTTCAAGCATTTGCTTAAATTTTATATTTTTCGCAAATAGAAGAAAAAACTGCACCTGTACTGCGCAAGTTCATTTGGCGTTATTTAAAATGGAAATTAGATAAATGTTCGGTGACAAAAAAAATGAACTGATTCAGTTACTGAAAAAAATTGGACACTTCTTGATTGTTCAAGCACTTCTAAATGATAAGGTTTCAGAGTTAAATGAGAAGGATAAAAAAATACTCTCAAATCTAAGTTTTCGTATTCAAGGTAAGGATACTATTGAGCCAATCTTGGTTAATATGGGTATAGCTGGTAAATCACCATCGTCGGGGGGAGCTGGTTGGATTGGTAGTTCTCGCGATTAACTGGTTCTTTAAGCAAGTTTTATGGCAAATAGAAGAAAAAATTTATAGGTCGGAATATAAAATCTCTAGAACATCCTAGAGATATGCTTAGAAGAAGGATGAATATATTTTTGATATATATTTATAATATTGCTGAACAAGAGTATTTCAATGTTTTGATGTTCAAGCAACACAAATTGAGTTTGAGGTTTTTATGACGGTTACAATACGTAAAATGTCTGATGCACGTCAAAATCCAGGAAGTTCTTATTATCGCCCAACTCCCGCATTAAAGTGTAAAGAGTGTAATATTATCAGACCGACAAAAGATTTTTTTCTGTAAAAAGTATGATGTGTAAGGAATGTAAAAAATAAGGAAGCGAATGATAAGTTCATTATTTAGCTGGATTTTTATACTGATCCATAGACTGAACCTTAAGTATTTAAATGCTCAAATATTGACACCAGGCTGTTGTTTTATCTAGATTTTGATTGTTGGGTTCGACAGCAGTTTTTTTGTGATAAATGTTATCCCAACCCAGATCAGCTTTTATTTGAATTATTGATTTACCTGCCAATGATTTCAATTACAGGCTCGAACCGACCTTGATTAGATTTGGTTATTTTAAACATAGATAAACTCACTTTCAGCCGCCTTTGGGCTATGCGTCCGATATAACGCTTGAGTAGTAAGCTCAGCAGACTAGCCCAGATGTGGCTGAAGCATCAAGTGTCTGTTTAATCTTTATCGTTATAAATTGCCTAAGTGTGGCTCTAAACTTTTTAAAGACCGCCGACGACTAAGTTCATGATTTGATAATGGTTAGATTTCAGTGGCGTTATCAATGTCTGACGGACCAATTTTTTGCAGGTTCCAAGAGCCATCTTTATTATCGATCCATTTTATAACATCACCTTCATTACATAGTAATTCTTCTAGGTATTTTACTGGGGTCCTAAAAATTTTTGGCCATCTTCCATTTCCTCTATTATGACCTTCATAGTTTTCTCAATCATCGAATAAGCTCCAGTTTTTACTAACTATTTCACCAAACAAATTTTAGTACAATTGCCAAAGATATTTGTTCTACCATCACCAGTAGCAAAGGACTGTACATGACCAATATAGAGATATTTCATTATCAAGATCCTCAACTAATAATTTACAGACTGTTAAGTCGATACATCACATTACCATTCACTTTTGTGAAGTAATAATGCGATGGGAGCTCTTTAAATTGTGTTTTGGTAAAGTTAGATTCAGCTGAACTACGGTCAGCCTGCTTTAGCACATGCTCAATGGCGTAACGTGTCTTATGTCCATATGGCTTTGCTGCTAAAAGTTCACTTAACATAGAAAATATTCGGCTGTTAAGTGTTCCCAGTTGCCCTAATGGTTTAGCTAAAAGGGCAAAAGTGTAACTTTCATGAGGACCAGCGATGTATTTATCACTGTTCATATGTAAAGCCGGATAAATTTTACCTATATCGTGAAATAGTGCAGCAATAAGTCCCGTTTGACATTCAACGTCAGAATGCCCTAGATATTTAGCATTTTGATATGTCATTTCTGCTACTTCAATACTGTGCTCAAACAAGCCACCTTTATAACAGTGATGATGCTTGAAGCTGGCTTCAGATCTCATGAATAATTTTAGGATTTCCTCTTTATTAAGAATAAAATCGATAAAAGGCTGGAGCTCATGAATAGTGACGAAGCTAAGTAGCCTAAGAAATCGACCGACCAAACCTTCATTGTACTCATGAACAAAACTCACCATTTGACGATATTGCTGTTCGGTACATTTGGTTGATATGGGTTTTATCGCACAAACAACTGTATTTCCTTGGTGGTCATGAGATATCACCATCTGAGCAAGTCCATAATTCACAGGGCAAATTCTTGCTATTTCTGCAGATGTTATTGCATTAATTAAACAATTGGATGAAATAAATTCACAGTTAGCAGTAGGAAGGTTCGCGCTAAATTTAACGCTTTTTATCCAAACAAATATTGGTTTAATCATCTGTATTCTCCTGAGTAGAACCAAAATTAACATGTTCAATGAGTCGGTCGAACGCACTACCATCTTGCCTGGTCGCGTTGGGTACATAACGGCTATAAACTTCAAACAACATTTTGGTCGTGCTATGACCCATTTGTTTGGCAATCCATTCAGGGTTCTCACCAGCAGCCAGCCATAACGTTGCGCACGTGTGTCTTGTTTGATAAGGACGTCTTCTTTTTAAGCGCATTTCGTCTAACGCCGGATACCAAATGCGTTTTGTTACATTACGGTGCTCGAGAGGATTACCATTCGCATTACAAAATACATATGTCTTATTACCAGTCACTTTTCGTTGCTTTTTTAGTGCTTCAACGACAGGTTGTGATAATTGAATGCTGCGATACGAGGCTGATGTTTTTGGTGTCTCAACATTGCCATCCACAAGCGTTTCTTGAATTAGGATTTCGTTTCGATCCAAATTTACAAACTGCCATTTAAGCCCATCGATTTCAGCCGTTCGCATTGCGGTAAAAAATCTCACCGTATAATAATTGTGGAAGTCATCACGAATTCTCGACAAAAAAAGCTGAACTTCTGCTAGAGAGAAAGGTTCAATAGCTGTTTTATCGATTTTCAAAGGTTTGATATTGATAAACGGAGTAGGGAAGTCAAAACGCAATGCTGCTTCATTTAGAATTCCTCGTAATGGCGTCATAACATGATTTATCCAATCGTTACTGAGTTTATCTTTTACCCCAGTTCGTCTAGGCTCTGAAATTGAAGCGCGAAATTTTATCAAATGAGGCCGTGTAATATCGTTTAGTCTGATCTGACCAAACACCGGTACTAGATAGTTTTCAATGATCATAAGCACATTTTTATAGTGGCTTTTCTTCCATTGAATCCTATTTTCAGATACCCATTCATCAACAAAGGCATCGAAAGTTGGAATATTAGACATAATATTTACGGTCGAAGGTTCAACATTTTCAACCAAGTGCTGTTGCACCGGTAATCCCCCCTAAAAATAGTAGATTTCAAAAGTAGAATTTTCTCGTAATATATACGCAGGGAGATTCTGCATGAA